>JBIJBP010000128.1:0-14910 GCA_044345155.1 Prosthecobacter sp.
TGATGATACGTTCACGCAGATCCAGGGAGAGTGTGGCCATGCATATCCATATCGCACAACTCCACCAATAAGCCACATTATTATTTAAAATGCTCTAGCCTACAAGCAGCGTGATAAAGAGGCTCGGCTGGCCGTGCTCGACGAGCTTGCCGCCGAAGGCCAGAGGCTGAAGTTGGGCGACTGACTCCAGGTTCATCCGCCATTCGACTGCACAGAACCTTGCACTTTCTGCCATCTTTTGCGCAGTCACGATCGGACTCCGAGATTAATGTAATTGTTCACTATAGTTGCACACTTTTGTTTCTTCGTATAGTCTATCGGTATGCTGCTGCGTGAAACACTGATCTCTGCGCTTGCCTCTCCTGTCACCACGGTGGCTCCCAAGGATGAGGTGAGCCGACATTTCCAGCCGGACTGGAAGGCGAGCTCTTCGTCTCATGCCTTGGTGCTGACAGGAGTGCGGCGCTGTGGGAAGAGCACGCTGCAAAGCCAGATACGCCGTGGCATCAAGGGCAGCGCCGTGACGCTCAATCTGGAAGACACTCGTCTTTATGGGCTGGGACCGGAGGACTTTGCCACGCTCCTTTCCATCCTGGATACGGACTATCCCAGGGCGGCGGTTTATCTGGATGAAGTGCAGGAGGTGCCGGAGTGGCAGCGGCTGGTGCGGGCCTTGCTTGACTCCGGGCGACGGGTATGCCTGACGGGATCCAACGCGAGTCTGCTGGGACGCGAGATGGGTTCCAAGCTCACCGGTCGGCACATCTCCCACGAGGTGTACCCATTTTCCTTCCAGGAGTTTCTGGAGTTCACCGGGCAAAAAGCCGGAGCCAAGTCGCTCAATGACCACCTGATGCGCGGTGGTTTCGCCGCAGCGCTGAGTGCAGGCCCTGAGCAGGGGCCGGTGCTGCTGCGCGAACTGCTGCGCGATGTGGTGCATCGCGACATCGTGACCCGGCACTCCCTGCGATCAGCGCGGCCCTTGATGACACTGGCCCTTCATTTGATCGCCCATCCAGGGCAGCCGCTCTCACTTCAGGCTCTTGCCAAAGGCCTCTCACTGCCGTCGGTGGCGCAGACAGGTCGCATGGTGGAGTATTTGCAGGATGCATGGCTCATGCTGGCGCTGCCGCGATTCAGTGCGTCCTTCAAACAACGGGTGACCAGTCCGCCCAAGTATTATGCCGTGGACACGGGCCTAGCTGCTGCCAACAGCCCCAACCCGACGCCTGACCTGGGGCGCAAGCTGGAGAATGCAGTCCTTCTCGCCCTGCGGAGAATGGGAGCCGCGCCTACTTTTGCGGCGTCACCGCACGAGTGGGAGTGTGATTTTGTCACGGCCAGTCAGGCCATCCAGTGCTGTGCGCGGCTGACTCCTGAGAATCGTCATCGTGAGCTGCGCGGCCTCGTCGAAGCCGCCAAGCTTCCTGCCGCACAGCAAGGCAAGGGGCGTGAGCTGCTCGTCATCACGCTCGACCAGGAAGATGCGCTGACGGTGCAAGGGCTGAAGATCCGTGTCATTCCGGCTTGGAAATGGTTGGATTGACAAATCTGTCCAATAGCTTCCAGAGCAGACCTCTTCTGTGACATCCATGAAGTCTCGCCACCTCGCTCTCCTCACTTGTTTCACGCTTTCGGCCTCCGCGGTTCCGCTCGAAACCGATGTCTGCATCTATGGCGGCACGAGCGCGGGGGTGATCGCGGCGGTGCAGGCGGCGACGATGGGGAAGAAGGTCGTGCTCGTCGAAGCAGGGCAGCATCTCGGTGGCATGAGCGTGGAGGGGCTCGGAGGCACGGACATCGACAACCACAAGGAATTTCAAAACAGCCCGGCCGTGGGCGGGCTGGCGCTGGAGTTTTATCGACGCGTGAGCGCCCACTATGGAAAGGCGGCGGCCTTTGACGAAATGGTGCGCACGCGGGCCAAGCAAAGCGCGCTCTGGCGCTTCGAGCCGCATGTGGCGGAGTTGGTTTGGGAGGCATGGGTGAAGGAAAAGGGCATCACCGTGCTGCGTGGGCATCGCTTGAAGGAGAAGGCGGGCGTGACGAAGGACGGCGCACGCATCACAACGCTGCATTTTGAGAATGGAGCCGAGGTGCGGGCCAAGATGTTCATCGACGCGACTTACGAGGGCGATCTGCTGGCGTTTGCGGGCATCCGTTTTGCGGTCGGCCGCGAGGGCAACGCGAAGTATGGCGAAACGAAGAACGGCATTCGCACGGACACGAAGCATGGGCAGTTCGACAAACGCATCGACCCATATCGAGTGCCGGGCGATGCAAAAAGCGGCGTGATCTTGGGTGTGCAGGACACACCGCTGGGCACCCAAGGCGAACCCGATGAAAGCATCCAGGGCTACTGCTTCCGCCTTTGCCTGACGAAGAACCCGGCGAATCGAATCGCCATCGGAAAACCCGCGAACGACGACCCCGAGCACTATGACCTGCATCGGCGCTACCTCGCGGCAGGCGGCGTGATTTCCCCGCCTGGCGCATCGCTGCCGAATGGCAAGACAGACCCGGGTTCATGGCATCATCTCGCGGGCAATTTCACCGGCTGGAACCACCGCTATCCCATCGCCAGCTACGCGGAGCGCGAGGCGATGCTGCGCACGAGCCGCGACTACATCCAGGGCGTGTATTGGTTCATGGCGCATGACGAGGCCGTGCCTGCCAAGCAACGCGAGGCCTGGGCCGAATGGGGTCTTTGCCAAGATGAGTTCACCGACAACGACGGCTGGCCGCGTGCTTTTTACGTCCGCAACGGCCGCCGCATGGTCAGCGACTTCGTTTTGACCGAGGCCCACGTGCGCAAAGCAAATCCCGAGCCCATCGAGGACAGCGTGGGCCTGATCTGGTGGCCGCCTGATTTGCATCACGCGCGCCGCATCGCCCGAGATGGCCGTGTGTGGAATGAAGGCGCAGTGTTTGACGAATCCAAAGACCCGGACTGGATCCCCTGCGGCATCCCGTATCGCTGCCTCGTGCCCAAGGTCGCCGAATGCACCAATCTCCTCAGCCCGACATGCCCGTCATCGAGCTACGTGGCCTACGGCGCGTATCGCATCGAGTTCACCTTCATGGTCGCCGCCCAGTCCGCCGCCACCGCCGCCGTCCTGGCCCTGGAAGCCGGCACGTCGGTGCAAGGCGTCGACTACAGCAGGCTGCGTGAACGCCTGCTCGCGGACAAGCAGGTGTTGTTCATCCGGCCATAAGAGGTGCTCGTCTCTGCTGGGGGAGACGAAGACCTCTGCGCATCCCCCTCGGCCTTTCTCTTCGGCCCCGACGCAGCGGGGCCCTACCATGGATCTGCGAATCATCCAGAGGCAGCGAGGTGACGTCTGCAGTGTAGATATCGCTTCGTCGAGATGAGCGAAAGGCTTGCGCTGAAAGGCAGGGTTTGCGGAGTTCGTGAACGGCTCAGTCTGCCGGACTGCCCGCACATCTTGCGGAGCAAGATGGCTACCTTGCTTCGCTTGCTCGGCGCTGATGGATCCATCGGCAGCTTCTCTGTGAACGTTCAAGACTAACGAAAAGAATGAAGGGTGGCGACGCAACATCTCGCCCTGCCAAGATGAGCACGCGAAAGTTTTCGCGTAACCAACTCCGGTTTCGTGCATTACAAGCCGTGATGAAAACGCCCCTGCCTGTCCTGGCCCTGCTGGTCTCCCTTGTCTCTGCAGAGGCACGGCTGCCGCTGATCGGACGGCTGCGTGAACGCCTTGCGGAGCGCCGTGCTGAACCGGAGTCGACGGTGAACCCGGTCGAGCTGAGCTACGGTGGCGACCCGCTGCAAGAGCTCGATTACTGGCGTCCCCCCGCCGCGGGATCGCCGCTGGTGGTGTTTGTGCATGGCGGCGGCTGGAAGCGTGGCGATAAAAACAGCGCAACCGGCCCCGAAAAGCCCGGTCACTACCTCGCGCAGGGTTACGGTTTCGCTTCGATCAACTACCGCCTCGTGCCCGCCGCCGCGGTTGAGCAGCAGGCGCAGGACGTGGCGGACGCGCTCGCCTATCTCATCCGGCAGGCGGTGCCGCTTGGATTTGACGCCACACGTGTGGTTTTGATGGGACACAGCGCCGGGGCGCATCTCTCCGCGCTGGTCGGCACGGACCTGCAGTATTTGAAAAAGGCCGGTCTGGGCCCGAAGTCGCTCCGCGGTGTGGTTCCGCTCGATGGCGCCTGTTACGACGTGCCACGCCAGATCGCCGAGGGCGGCGGGTTCATGCAGGACACCTACCAGCAGGCCTTTGGCGGCGAAAAGCAGCGTCAGCTTGAGCTTTCGCCCACCCATCATGCCGCCGCGCCGAATGCACCCGCCTTCCTGATCCTGCATGTGCAGCGCGTTGACGGCGCCGCGCAGTCCAAGGCGTTTGGTGAAGCTCTGACAAAATCAGGCACCCAAGTCGAAGTGCGCGGCTTCGAAGGCCGTGGGCTGCAAGGGCATGCCGAAATCAACCGCCGCCTCGGTGATCCCGGCTATCCCGCAACGCCGGTGGTGGATGAGTGGCTGAAACAGGTGTTCGCGAAGTGAATGCTCATCCGGAGCTGTCTTGGCATCGTTGGATCTGTCTGAAGAACGGCTCATCACTCAGCCGCAAAGCCAGACCCCTATTCGCAAACCACACAGCAGCGCTCAGGCGAAGCATCGTCGCCTTCTCGCTCCGTCGAGATGAGCTGGACGCTCCGAAAGCCCAAGCGTGGACGATGACCCGGTCGTCTGCATTCCGGCGCAAGCCCTTCGTTCGTGCTCCAGTGAAACCAATCAGTCGTCTCGTTCCGTTGAGATGCCACCGGGCCTTCGCCGAACCGGAAGTTCTCGTAGCTCGAAAGTTCAGCGTGCCTGCGCAAGCCTTTCGCTCATCTTGCGGAGCAAGATGGCTACTTTGCTGGCGCTCATCCGGAGCTGTCTTGGCATCGTTACATGCGACGTTGGATCCGTCTGACGAACAGCTCTTGGCCCATTCACATCGCTTCTCATCAAAAACACCACGTCTGTCATACAACGTCCTTGCCCAAATCACTCAGGCCACACCTCACTCCTTCACCGCCCATGCGCCCCGTCTTACGCCTGCTCACATTCTCACTGCTTCTTGTTCTCGTCTCCTGCCACGCCTCTGCCGATGAGGCGCTTGCCGCAAAGATGCGGGCGCTGTTTCCCAAGGCGGACACCGACCAGAGCGGCACGCTCGACACGGCGGAGCAGGCGCGGGCCGTTGAGCATGTGAGGACGACCTACGGCAATCCCTGGTCGCAGCAGATCGAGAAGATGTTTGCCCTTTCGGCCAAGGATGGCAGCGTCAGCTCCGAAGCCTGGTTGCAGGCCGTGGCGCGCTTTGGCCAGCCTCCCGCAAAAAAGACGGAGAGGATCGCCATGCGCGATGGCACGCTGCTCGCCACCGACCTGTATCTGCCGCAGGGAGACGGACCGTTTCCCGTCGTGCTCACCCGCACGCCCTACGGCCGTGTGAAGCGTGGCAAGGACGCCGGGAGCTTCGTGAACGACGGTTATGTCTTCATCATCCAGGACATGCGCGGACGCTTTGATTCTCAGGGCGAGAACCTGCCTTTCCACGGCTGCGGCTGGAGCGAGCATCAGGACGGCGTGGACACGCTCGCATGGATCAAGCAGCAGCCGTGGTGCGATGGCCGCATTGCCACCATCGGCGGCAGCGCGGGCGGTATCACGCAGAACCTGCTAGCCGGTGCGGCACCGGAGGATTTGAAGGCGCAGTACATCAGCGTCGCCGCCGCGAGCATGTACTCCGATGGCACCTACATCGGCAGCGCGTTTCGGAAGGCCGACATCGAAAACTGGACCACCGGCAACAAGTTCGACCCGAAGGCGCTCGATCTCATGCGCTCGCATCCGAGCTACGACGACTACTGGGCGCGGTTCGAGACCGCCACGCGGCATGCGCAGATGAAAGCGCCCGCCATCCATGTCGGCGGCTGGTTCGACATGTTTGCGCAGGGAACCATCGATGAGTTCGTCGGCCGCCAGCATCGCGGCGGACCCGGTGCCAAGGGCGCGCAGAAGCTTGTCATGGGGCCGTGGACACACGCCATCGGCAAGATGCCCGCCGGTGAGCTGACGTTTCCGAACGCCACCCGCGTGCCCGTCCAGTACGATCCGCTGCGCTGGTTTGCCCACTACCTCAAAGGGGCGGACAACGGCGCCGAAAAGGAGCCTGCCGTGGCTTATTACGTCATGGGTGACACCGTCACACCAGGCGCACCCGGCAACGAATGGCGTTTCGCCAACGACTGGCCCGTACCCGCGAAGGAAACCTCGGTCTTTCTCACCGACGACCGCCGTCTGAGCCTCGAAAAACCAAGCGCAGCCGCCGCACCGCACGAATACACCTTCGATCCCGAGAACCCTTGTCCCACCATCGGCGGCCACAATCTCACCCTCGACCGCGGTTCGATGGATCAGCGGAAAATCGAGGGTCGCGATGATGTGCTCGTTTTCACCAGCGCCGTGCTCGACAAGCCCGTTGAGGTCACCGGCCGGATCTTCGCGAAGCTTTTCGTCTCCTCCAGCGCCGCCGACACCGACCTCTCCGTGCGCCTTTGCGACGTCTATCCTGATGGGCGCAGCATGCTGATCGCCGAGGGCATCCAGCGCCTGCGCTACCGCAAGAGCCGGGAAAAGCCCGAGCCGCTCGCTCCGGGTCAAATCGAGGAAGTCAGCGTCGACTGCTGGTCCACCAGCCAGATCTTCAACACCGGCCACCGCGTTCGCGTGACGATCACCTCCAGCAACTTCCCGCGCTTCGACGTGAATCCAGGCACCGCGCAGCCCTGGAGCGACAACGGCGAAAAGGTGAAGCAGACCAACCGCATTTATTGCGACGCCGAGCATCCCTCGCGGCTCGTGGTGCCGGTGGTGGAGTGATCATTGCTTCGGCGAAGCAAAGTTGCCCTCTCGCTCCGCGAGAGGAGCTTGGCGCACCGAAAAGCTCACCAGCTTCCGAATGTCACGGCCTCATCAGCCAGCGAAAGCCTCACGCTCATCTTGCGGAGCAAGATGGCTGCTTTGCTGACGCACTCTTCGAAGCCCAGGATAGTTTTCAAAAACGGCCTAACTCTCCAAGTTCGCTCTCGTCCCCGGTTCCCACTTGAGCCCCCAGTCGCGGATGGCGCGCAGCACGGGGCGCAGGGCGAGGCCTTTGTCGGTGAGCTGGTAGGCGAGGCGCCTGCTGCCGTCGGCGGCGGGGATCTGCTGGACGATGCCGCCGTCGCGCAGGCGCTCCAGGCGGTCGCTGAGGATGTTCGTAGGGATGCCTTCGGGCGATTCGATGAAGTCCTTGAAGCGGCTGCGGCCGAGCAGGAGGTCGCGGATGATGAGAAGCGTCCATTTATCACCAAACAGATCCAGCCCACAGGCCACCGGACAGGGGGAACGGCGTGTGGAGGCGGGCGCGGAGGACCTGGCGGGAGTCTTGCGAGGCATGACGGATCATCGAACAAAGACACTTGCATTTCAAAAGTATTTATACTTGTAAAACGCAAGTAATGCAGAAGGCTCCAGTCCATGGAAAACAGGACAAAACCTTCCCTGGCGGCTCCTGGAGCCGGGTTGCCAGCTCCTGAGCTTTGGATGGCGAGAGGGCTCTTTGCCCTGAAACGGCGTTTTGGCTCGCGCGAGGTCTTCACGGCCCGTTTTGAGCAGGAACGCGCTGCCATCCGTGAGATCCTCGCCCTATGCCCTGCGGAGCGACGCGGCGAGCAGGTGCTCATTCCGCGACTGCGCGGGCTGGAGGACAGCAGCCGTCACTGGTCGGTTTGGATGACGCTGGAGCACCTGCGCATCACCAACAGTGCCTTTGCCAACGTCATCCAATCACTCGCCCATGGCCAGGTGCCCGCCAAAAAGGCCAGCACGGCCGATGTAAAGCCCTGCGCCGAACTCAGCGCCGAGGTGGAGGCTGCTTACGAGGCCTCGTGCGATGCCGTGCTGAGCAGCGTCGCCTCCGTGCCCGATCTGAAAACGTCGGCGAAGTATGCGCATCCTTGGTTCGGCCCGCTCGATGCCTCTGGCTGGCACGCGCTTGCCGCCACACACATGGGCATCCACCGCCTGCAGATCGCGAAAATCATCGCCACTTTTCCCGGAGGATCATTCTTGGGTGAATCCGCTGTTACGACGGCGTGAGCCGGGACGTTTATCGATTCACACCCAGTTCACATCCGCCATGCCAGTCGCCAAAGCCTATGCCGCTTCCAGCGCCACCTCGCCGCTCGCCTTTTCCAGCATCCCGCGCCGTGAACCGACGGATCGCGATGTGGAGATCGACATCCTTTACTGCGGCGTCTGCCATTCCGACCTCCACCAGGCGCGCAATGAATGGAGCGCCGTGCCGACGACCTATCCCTGCGTGCCAGGCCATGAAATTGTCGGTCGCGTGGCGAAGGTTGGCTCGCGCGTCACGAAACACCAAGTCGGCGACCTCGTGGGCGTCGGCTGCCTGGTCGACTCGGATCAGAAGTGCCCAAGCTGTGCCGCGAACCTCGAGCAGTTCTGCCCGCACGCCATTTTCACCTACAACTCGCCTGACAAACACGGCACTGCGCCCGTGACCTACGGCGGCTACTCCACCAGCATCGTTGTAGACGAGCACTTCACGCTGAAGGTGCCGACGAATTTAAACCTGGCCGGAGTCGCGCCGCTGCTCTGCGCAGGCATCACCACCTACTCGCCCATCCGCCGCTGGGGCGATGTGAAGGGCAAGAAAATCGGCGTGGTCGGTCTTGGCGGCCTCGGGCACATGGGCGTGAAATTTGCGCATGCCTTTGGCGCACACACCGTCGTGCTCACCACTTCCGCCAGCAAAAAGGAGGACGCGCACCGTCTCGGCGCCGACGAGGTCATCGTCACGCGCGACGCGAACGAGATGCAAAAGCACGCCGGCAGCTTCGACTTCATCCTCGACACCGTCTCCGCCAGTCACGACATCAACGCCTATCTGAACCTTCTCGTCACCGACGGTACGCTGACGCTTGTCGGCCTGCCGAGCGAGCCCCTCTCCGTCGCCGCCTTCGGCCTGCTGCTCGGCCGCAAACGCCTCGCCGGATCGCTCATCGGCGGCATCGCCGAGACGCAGGAGATGCTCGATTTCTGCGGTGCGAACCAAATCGTCTCGGATGTGGAGGTCATCGGCATCCAACAGGTCAACGAAGCTTACGAACGCCTGCTGAAGTCCGATGTGAAGTACCGTTTCTCCATCGACATGGCCTCCCTGAAGTCGGTCTGAGCAGGTGCGGATGACCTGGACATTCGGCAGGGCCATCGCCGCTTCCTTCACCCCGAGAACATCACGTCGGCGGGACCTGCGGCTGGATGTCGTCAAGCCAGTGAGGAAGGTGCGTTCCTCCTGGCCCTCCTGTGACGGCAGGCAGGATTGAAGCTCCCCTTGTTGAGCCAGGACTGGAACGTTTGCACCGAAGCGTCTGCAAGATCGGACGTTCATTCCGCAAGCCATGCACATGCACCCTGCGCAAACGAAAGGTGCAGGTGAGCGTATCTGGCAGCATGCCGGGCGCAGCCATGCCTGGTTCATCCCTGTCGGTAGAAATGCCGACATGATGGCAAGGCATGACGATACGTAAAAGACAGCTCACCAGAAACGGCATTCTACTTTCCCTGGCGGCATCCAGCTTGCATCATGAAAAACTTCCTCTCCAAAGGCTTTGTGTTCGCCCTGCTACCAGGCGTGATGAACGCAGCAGGCATCGACTTCGCCCGCGACATCAAGCCGATCTTCACCGAGCACTGCACCGCCTGCCACGGCGGGGTGAAGCATTCGGGCGGGCTGTCGCTCGTGTATCATAGCAAGGTTCTCGAACCGGCGAAATCCGGGGACATCCCCGTGGTGCCGGGCAACCCTGAAAAATCAGCCCTCATCGCGCGGGTGGCCAGCACGGATGAGGATGAGATCATGCCGCCGCCGAAGCACGGCAAGCCTCTGCCGGAGAAGGATGTCCAGCTTCTGCGCGAATGGATCCGGCAAGGAGCCTCCTGGGATGAGCACTGGGCCTTTGCGCCGCCCAGGGCACCCGCCAGGCCGCTGCTGAAGGACGAAGCGTGGACGAAACAACCCCTCGATGCCTTTGTCCTGGCCAGGCTGGAGCAGGAAGGCTTGAGGCCGTCACCGGAGGCCGGGGGAGTGCAATGGCTTCGCCGCGTCAGTTTTGACCTCACCGGCCTGCCGCCAGGTTCCGAGGAGATTCGGGCGCTGCCAACGACATCACCTGAGAAGGTCGTGGACCGCCTGCTGAAATCACCGGCCTTTGGTGAACGCTGGGCCAGTGTCTGGCTCGACCTCGCACGTTATGCCGACTCGCAGGGCTATGAGGCGGACAAGCCGCGCATCATCTGGCCCTATCGCGACTGGCTGGTGCGGGCCTTCAACGCCGACATGCCTTACGACCAGTTCGCCCTCCGGCAGCTTGCCGGGGACCTTCTTCCCAAGGCCACGCTCGACGACCGCATCGCCACCGCCTTTCATCGCAACACCCCGACCAACTCCGAGGGCGGCACGGATGACGAAGAGTTCCGCGTCGTCGCCGTCGTGGACAGGATTGCGACGACCTGGCGCACCTTTCAAGGCATCACCTTCAACTGCGTGCAGTGCCACTCGCACCCCTACGACCCCATTGAGCACCGGGAGTTTTACGATTTCATGGCCTTCTTCAACACGCAGAAGGACTGGGATCTGCCCGAGGACGAGCCCAAGCTGCGCGTGCCTTTGAAGGAGGCCGATTTCGAGAAGTCTCAGCAGATGGACGCGCGCCTGATCGAGCTGCGCTCGGCCAAGGTCGCCGAGACGGAGAAACGTGCCAAGGAGACCGGCTGGAAGCCTCTGGAACCCTGCTGCGTGCAATCCTCAGGCCAGACGAAGCTTGCCACGAAAAAAGCGGCGGATGGAGTGACGGACGTCGTCGCAGAAGGTACGGTGTCACATTACTCCGTGTTCACGGTGGATGCACCGGTTCCCAAGGGGGTGAAGAAGCTCACCGCCCTGAAGATGGAAGCCTTGCCGCTGGATCCCATGAAGGCGCAAACATCCGCCGAGCTGGGTTTCGTCGTTTCGCTGCTGCGCGCCATCGTGGTGACACCGGAGACGGAGAAGGCCGTTTTTGCCGCCACCTCGGTCGAGCCGGAAAAAGTCGTGGATGTCTCGCTTGATCCCACCAAGGCGAAGAAGTCCCAATCGCCCCGCGAACCGGAGCGTGTGAAAAATCCGCCCGCGCAGCCCGGTGAGATCACCTTCACCTATGCGCTTGGCGACGAGGCGGACCCGGTCTTTGACGCACAGACGACGCTGAATGCCGACAAGGGCGGCTGGGGGGCGAATCCGCGCATGACGCATTCTCGACGCCTCGTGCTCATCCCATCAAGGCCTGTCGACCTTCCTCCCGGGGCGAAGATCCGAATCGTGCTGAGGCATGATGAAGGTGGTTTTGGTTATGCACCGCTGGTGACCAACCGCAGCCGCTTTGCCATCAGCGACAGCGAGGCATGGATCCATCATGTCACGGACAAGGCCTTCACGGAACGCGAGCGGGAGCTGGCGAAGCTTGAAAAGGACCGTGCCGGCATCGCGAACGCACTCATGCCTGTGCTGGTGGAGCAGGACGCAAACCTGCGTCGCAGCACGGCCGTTTTCACCCGGGGGGACTGGCTGAACAAGGGTGAAAATGTCAGCCCGGGCATTCCGGCCGTGTTTGGCAGCCTGCCCAAGACCCAGGAGCCGGCACGACTCAACCTGGCCCGGTGGATGGCTTCCGCAAAAAACCCGCTGACCTCGCGCGTCGCTGTGAACAGGATTTGGGAGCAGCTTTTCGGCGTCGGCATCGTCGAGACGCTCGAGGACTTTGGCACCAGCGGACAGACGCCGTCGAACCAGGCGCTGCTTGACCACCTTGCCGTGCGCTTTCAAACGGAACTCGGCTGGAGCCTGAAGCGGCTGCTGCGCGAGATCGTGCTCAGCGGCACCTACCGCCAGAGTGCAAGAACAACACCGGAGCTGCAGCAGCGTGACCCGCGCAACCGGCTTCTCGCCCGCGGTCCCCGCACCCGCCTGACCGCCGAGATGATGCGCGACAATGCCCTCGCCGTCTCCGGCCTGCTGTCGCCGAAGATGTTCGGCCCGCCCGTCATGCCGGTGCAGCCGGAGGGCATCTGGCGCGCCGCACGCAGCGGACTCAAATGGAAGAACGCCGAAGGCGAGGACGCGCACCGGCGCTCCCTCTACACCTACTGGCGCAGGTCCAGCCCTTATCCAAGCAGCCTGACCTTTGACGCACCGGACCGCCTGCTCTGCACCGCCCGACGCTCCACGACCAACACGCCGCTCCAGGCGCTCGTGACGCTGAACGACCCTGTCTTCATCGAAGCCGCTATCGCACTCGCGAAACGTGTCGAGGCGGCGGGTGAACCCGCGAAGCAGGTGGCGCAGGCCTTTGAAATCGCCACCGGCACCCGGCCCGGCGACGCCGACCTGCGCGACCTCGCCGACCTGCACACGGGCGCGCTGGCCGAGTACCGCCGCGACCCGAAGCTCTCTGTGCCGCTTGGCGGCACGCCCGAAAAGGCCGCCATGGCCGTCGTCGCCAACGCCATCCTCAACCTGGACATCGTGCTCACCAAATGAACGCCCTTCGCCACCTTCAGCTCGACGCGCTTCAACAGTTCACGCGCCGTCATTTTCTGCAAAAGTGCGGCCTTGGTCTCGGCGGAGCCTGGCTGGCGCAGCAGGGCCTGGCGGCACCGCGGGATCCCGCGCGGCCGAACGCCGCCCAGTCACCGGTGCTGCCCGCACGTGCCAAGCGCGTGATTTACATGCACATGAGCGGCGCTCCAAGCCAGCTCGAGCTCTTCGACTACAAGCCCTTGCTCCAAAAGCTTAACGGCAAGGACTGCCCGCAGGAGTTCCTCGAAGGCAAGCGCTTCGCCTTCATCCGCGGCAGGCCGAAGCTGCTCGGCCCATATTTCCCCTTTCATCAGGAAAAGAAGACCGGCCAGTGGATCTCGGACCGCCTGCCGCACTTCGAGCGTGTGATGGACAAGGTCTGCATCATCAAGTCGATGCAGACGGACCAGTTCAACCACGCGCCGGCCCAGCTGCTCGCGCTTACAGGCAGCCAGAACCTGGGTCACGCCAGCATCGGCGCATGGACGCTCTACGGCCTGGGCAGCGAGAGCGAGAACATGCCCGGCTTTGTCGTGCTGCTCAGCGGCGGGCAGAATCCCGACGCCGGCAAGGCGGCCTGGGGCAGCGGCTTCCTGCCAAGCGTCTACCAGGGCGTTCAATGCCGCAGCGAGGGCGATCCCGTGTTGTATCTCTCGAACCCGCCGGGCATCAACCGTCACCTGCGCGGCGGCGTGATCGAGGCGGTGAAGAAGATCAACCAACGCACCTACGAGCAGCTTGGCGACACGGAGACGGTCACACGCATCGCCCAGTATGAGATGGCCTTTCGCATGCAGATGAGCGCGAGCGAGGCGATGGACATCACGCAGGAGCCGAAGCACATTCACGAGTTGTACGGCACGGAGCCAGGCAAGGAAAGCTTTGCCAACAACTGCCTGCTAGCACGCCGCCTCATCGAACGCGGCGTGCGCTTTGTGCAGCTTTTTGACTGGGTGTGGGACCATCACAGCGGCCTCGATGATGCCTTCCCGAAAAAGTGCCAGCAGGTGGACAAGCCGATGACCGCGCTGCTGCACGATCTGGAGCAGCGTGGCCTGCTGGAGGACACGCTCGTCGTCTGGGGCGGCGAGTTTGGCCGCACACCGATGCAGGAAAACCGCGGTGGCGTCGCCGCAAAGTCACCGGGCCGCGATCACCACGTGGATGCCTATTCGCTCTGGCTCGCCGGCGGCGGCGTGAAAGGAGGCATCAGCCATGGCGAGACCGACGAGATCGGCTACAACGCCGTGCTCGACAAAGTGCAGGCCCGCGACCTCCACGCCACCATCCTTCACCAGCTCGGCCTTGATCACCTGAAGCTCACCTACCCCTATCAAGGCCTCAACCAGCGCATTGTCGGCGTGAAACCTTGTCGTGTGCTGAAGGAGATCCTGGTTTAAAGGACTGCATCGCTTGTATTTTGCACCGCTGAGGCTGGAGGCTGGAGGCAGATCACGTTAAAGCGAGGACCTCCGGGGCATCTTCATGTCCCCGCCGCCGTTTTCCGCCCTGCGCCCGAGCAAGCCATGAACACCCGCCGACAGTTTATCAGCGGCCTCGCCGCCGTCTCCACCATTCATGCGCGGACTGCGCTCGGCTCGCAGGCCAACAGCCGCGTCAAAGTCGGCCTCATTGGCTGCGGGCAGCGCGGCCAGCTTATCGCGAACCTGTTTCGTCAAAACGGCTACTGCGAGGTCGCGGCGGCAGCGGACTATTTTCCCGATCGTGCCGAGGCTGTCGCGAAGGAGCATCAATTTGCACCCGAGCACACCCACAGCGGCCTGAAGTGCGCGGAAAAACTCATCGCGAAGGGTGGTGTCGACGCCGTGGCCATCATCAGCCCGCCGTGGTTTCATCCGGAGCAGGCGAAGGCCGCCGTGGAGGCTGGACTGCATGTGTATCTCGCCAAGCCCATCGCCGTCGACGTGCCCGGCTGCCAGTCCGTCGAGGCCAGTGCCGCGAAAGCGAAGGAAAAGGGCCTCACCTTCCTCATCGACTTCCAGACGCGCACCGACCCGCATTACATCGAGTGCATGAAGCGGGTTCACTCGGGGGTCATGGGCAGGCTCGGGCATGGCGAGGCGCTGTATCATGCCGGACGCCTTGGCGTGAAGGGCGACGACAAGACCGCCGAGGGCCGCCTGCTGAACTGGGTCTTCCACAAAAACCTCTCCGGCGACATCATCGTCGAGCAAAACATCCACACGCT
>JBIJBP010000129.1:0-14863 GCA_044345155.1 Prosthecobacter sp.
CGGAGCAGGTCACCGCCTTTTTAAAGGACAGCTCGCTGACGGAACGGCAGCGGGTGGTGGACCACCTGCTGGGCACGCCGCAGTATGGCGAGCGCTGGGCGCGGCACTTCATGGACATCTGGCGCTACTGCGACTGGTACGGGCTGGGGGCGCAGCTTCGTCACAGCCAGAAGCATCTCTGGCACTGGCGCGACTGGATTGTCGAGTCGCTGAACGCCGACAAGGGCTACGACCAGATGATCGTGCAGATGCTGGCTGCGGACGAGCAGGCCCCGGAAGACCGGGACAACCTGCGGGCCACGGGCTTCCTGGCGCGCAGCTACTACCTCTTCAACCGCACCACCTGGCTGGATGAGACCATCGAGCACACCTGCCGCGCCTTCCTGGGACTGACGATGCAGTGCGTGAAGTGCCATGACCACAAGTATGATCCGGTGGACCAGCCCGACTACTACCGGATGCGGGCCATCTTTGAACCGATGCATGTGCGGCTGGATCCCTGGCCCGGCGAGCCGGACCTGGAGAAGAACGGGCTGCCGCGCGTGTTCGACCTGCATCTGGACAAGCCCACCTTCCGGCACGTGCGTGGCGACGAGAAGAACGAGGACAAGTCGCGGCCGCTGACCGCCGGAATTCCGGCGGTGCTGGAGTTCGCCGCTTTTCAGCCTTCCGCAGTGAGGCTTCCGCCGTCCTCGGCGAGGCCGCTGCTTCTTCCCCATGTCCTGGAGGACCAGACCCGGGCGGCGGAGCGTGACATCGCCGCTGCGCGCAAGGCCCTGGAGGAGGCGAGGAAGGTGCTGTCGGGCGCGTCGTCCGCGTCTGTCGCCAAGGCGCCGGCAACCGTGTTCAGCCTGAGCGATGACTTCAGGAAAATCGACTCCACCCGCTGGGAGAAGCTGAAGGGCGACTGGCGGCCTGTGGCGACGGGCCTGTGCCAGCACGAGACGGGTGCCGAACGAAAAATGCTACAACTGAAGGAAAAGCCTCCCTCGGACTTCGAAGCCGGCCTGGAGTTCACCATCCGAGGCGGACAGCGCTGGAAGTCGGTCGGGCTGGTGTTTGACCGGACGGAGAAGTCGGACGTGATGGTCTACATGAGCGCTGCGGCCGGAGGCTCGAAGATCCAGGTGGCGCTCGGCAACGAGGGGCGGTCCACCTATCCGGCGGCGGGGTCGGCTGCACGCGCCATCGCCCAGGATGTCCGCTACAAGCTGGTGCTGCGGGTGCGCGGCAGCCTGATCAACGCCAGCATCAATGGCGAGCCGGTGCTGGCGTATCACCTGCCAGGCGTGAGGCAGGCGGGTGCCATGGCCCTGGGGGCCTTTGACTGCGATGTGGAGTTCCACGGGTTCAGGGTCGCCAGCCTGCCTGCGGAGGTCGTGATGCGTGAGCCTTCGGCGGGCGGGCAGGTCTCCCTGGCGGCGGCGAAGCTGGCGGTGAGGGCGGCGGAGAAGAGGCTCGAGGCCGCGGAGGTGCGGCTGCCGCTGATCCGCGCGATTTTTGCCGCCGAACAAAAAGGATCGGACAAGAAGCTGGCGCAGGCCGCCGCCGCCCTGGAGGCAAGGCACAGGCTGGCCCTGGCGGAGGCGGAGCTGGCGAAGGCCGAGGCGGGACCAGCGGGCAAGGACATGGAGAAGAAGCTCAAGGCGGCGCGCGAGGCCGTGGACAAGGCGAGGAAGAAGCTTCATGCCCCGGGTGAAAAGTACTCGTTACCGCAGGTCAGCCTGAAGGCGCAGGCGGGGCCGGAGGAGAATGACAATGCCACGGTGCAGGCTTACCCAGGCAGCAGCAGCGGCCGTCGTCTGGCCCTGGCGCGCTGGATTGCCGACCGGCGCAATCCTCTCACGGCCCGTGTGCTGGTGAACCAGGTCTGGATGCGGCACTTCGGCACGCCGCTGGTCTTCAATGTGGATGACTTCGGCCTGCGTTCCCCGGCACCGCTGCATCAGGACGTGCTCGACACACTGACGGTGGATTTCATGAACCAGGGCTGGAGCCTGAAGAGCCTGCATCGCGCCATGGTGCTGTCGGAGCTTTACGGCCGCAGTTCATCGAACGCGCAGGCAGACCCGGCGACGCTGGCCGCCGACCCTGACAATCTTTGTTACTGGCGCATGAACCCGAGGCGCATGGAGAGCCAGGTGGTGCGTGACAGCCTGCTGCTGCTTGCGGGGCGTCTGGACCTGAGCCTGGGCGGCCCCAGCCTGGATCCGGACAAGGCGGAGGCGAGTCCGCGTCGTTCGTTGTACTTTGTCCAGAACGCGGACGTGGAGCACAAGTTCCTGGCGACCTTTGACAACAGCAACGTGCTGGAGTGCTACCGGAGAAACGAGAGCGTGGTGCCGCAGCAGGCCCTGGCGCTGACCAACAGCCGGCTGGGCCGTGAATGTGCGGAGGCGATGGCCGGGCGAATGTCCGGGCTGAAGGAGGCGGAGTTCATCGACCAGGCCTTTCTGGCCGTCCTGAACCGGGCGCCCACGGCCGAGGAGAAAAGCGTGGTCCGGGAATCCCTCAAAGTCTTGAAGCATGACCGTGCGCTGCTTCTGCAGGCGCTGCTGAGCCACAACGATTTTGTCACTCTTCGTTAGGTGTAAGAAGGCTGGTGTGTGCGTCGCCGGTTGACCCTATTTTGCGTATTTTCAGAACAGCCTTGTGGCTGACGGCGCTGAAGTGCTAAGATCGGTTAATCCCCGTTCCTAATGAGAAAGCGCCTGATCCTTTTCGCGTGTGCCGTGACCTTTATCGCCCTGTGGTTGAACAAGCCTTCTGAACCCGCAGCTCCAGCCAGAGCCGCAGGGCCGGTGCGGAAGCCGGAAAAGACGGCCCCGCTGCAGCATCTGCCTTCCGTCCCAGTGCAGGCACCCGAGGCGGTGGCGGAGTTCCGTGAGTGGAGCGAACGTTTTCTTTCCGCCGCAGGCGACGGCCGCAGGCCGCTGCTGGAGGAGGGGATGAAGCTGGCGAAGGAGCACACGCGGGAGATCGCCAGCATGATCAAAAGCGACCCCCAGGCGGCGATCGCCCATGCCGTGCCGATGGTGATCCGGC
The DNA here is from genome assembly GCA_044345155.1 of Prosthecobacter sp. GTDB lineage: Bacteria > Verrucomicrobiota > Verrucomicrobiia > Verrucomicrobiales > Verrucomicrobiaceae > Prosthecobacter. The sequence goes on from JBIJBP010000129.1 coordinate 3,046, forward strand.
AGGATCTTCCGCAGGAGATTGTCGCTCTTCTGGAGGAGCGGCCGCGGCTTCGGGGAGACTACCTCGTGTCTGCGAGGCTGCCGCTGGCGGGCCAGGAGGGGAAGGTGAGCCCCTATGCCCGCAAGGTGATGAGCAAGGACGGCCGGACCTGGAATGCGCATGTGTATGGCAGGCGGGCCTGGCAGAGGACGATGACGAACATCTCGATCAACGGCGTGGCGGTGGAGGGTGACATGGCGGTTTCGGATTCGCCGGTGCGAGTGCTGGAGGCGGGAGAGCGACCGGTTCCGGAGGAGCGTGAGGTGGTGGAGGTGTGTCCGGTGTCGGGCGACAAAACGGAGGTGGAGAAGACGGAGACGGGCGGGCTGCCGCCGGTGTCGGAGGAGACCCCTGCCTACGAGACGCCGGAACAGGTGGTTTACATCTGCCGCGGTGGTCACATCAGCGAGGTGGTGGACCAGGCCCTTGCCGCCGAGGAGGAGGCGTACTGGAAATCCCAGGGAGTGAAGGTCAACGCAGGCACGGGCAGCGGTGCGCCGCATGGTCCGTTGGGAAGCATCCCCGGCGGCTGGGCGACGGGCAACCGCACCTTTCTCTACATGCGCTGCACCTTTCCGGACAGCCCCGTGGACCCTCAGAACGAGCAGGAATGCCATGACATGCTCAAGGCCGCCAACGACTACATCGTGCGGACGAGCTACGGGCGCTGCTACCTGACGTATGCCGTGCCTCCGCTCATCGTGCTGCCCTATCCGGTGGCCTGGTACAACCGTTATGACCAGGAGGATGGATCGGGCGACTTCCTCATTCAGAGCCATGCGCGGCAGATCGCCCGTTCGATGGGCTATGACTACCTTTCCTACAACCTGGATGCCGTGCGTTGGAGCGGTGGGCCGGGCAGCTACGGAGGCGCGGCCTATGTCGGCGCCCGCGGCATGTGGATGAAGAGCAGCAGCGTCGGCACCTTCCTGCATGAGCTGGGCCACAATCTGGGCCTCTGGCACGCCAACTTCTGGCGCACGGTGCCGCCGAGCGTGACGGGCCCCGGTTTCAACCTGGAGTATGGCAACATCTTCGATCTGATGGGCAGCAGCGGCAGCGTGGGCCCGTACACGGCGAGCACCAGGGGCATCCTGTCCTGGATGCCACAGGAGCAGTTCTGGAATGTGACGACCAGCGGAACCTACCGGATTCATCAGACGGATGCGGAGACCGCCGACCCGTCGTTCCGCTACGCCTTGCGCGTGCGGCGCGATGCGGAGAGGGAGTACTGGGCGGAGTTCCGTCAGACGCATGCGACTAACCCCGGCCTGATGAACGGCCTGATGCTGACCTGGGACCGCTGGGGCCTGAGCGGCATCGGCGGCAGCGGCGGCTCGCCCGGCAACGGCAGCAACGGCGGCGCCCATCTCCTTGACATGACCCCGGGCTCGTTTGGCAATGGCATCACCGACACGCGTAATGACTCGGCCCTCTGGATCGGTCGCACCTACAGCGACCCTGATTTCAACATCCACATCACGCCGCTGGCGAAGAACACGTCCACTACGCCGCCATCCATCGACGTCGAGGTTCAGATCGGAGATGTCCCGGGTAACAACGCCCCGACCCTTGCATTGTCTGCCAGCAGCACATCGGCAGCGACCGGTGCAGGCATCACACTGACGGCCACGGCCGCCGATCCTGACGGCGACACGCTGGCCTACGCCTGGGTATTTGGTGATGGCAGCTATTCCACCGACAACAGTGCGGTGCAGACCAAGTCCTGGAGCAGCGCCGGCCATTACCGGGTGCTTTGCACGGCCAGTGACATGAAGGGCAGACGCATCACGCGGGGCCTGACCATCACCGTTGGCTCACCGAGCACCTTCACGGTGGCCGGCACGGTGACGGGGCCTTCAGGCCAGCCCCTGGAGGGGGTTTATGTCGCGAGCCACGCCCCGTCCAACAACACGAGCCACCCGAACATCAGCAGCTTCCGGGGCGCATGGACGGACAGTGATGGCAACTACCTCATCGCAGGGCTGGGTGCCGGAACCTATGACATTACTCCCAACCTGTATCCTTATGTGTTCAGCCCTGCGGGCAGTTCTGTGACCGTGGGGCCGAGCGCCACGGGGAGAAACTTCACCAGTGGTTCACTGCCAACCCTCACCATCAGCTACCCGGATACAACGGCTAACGAGGGGACGACACCTGGCACCGCCGTGGTCCGCCTGACCCGGACCGGGAACATCAGTGCCGCGCTCTCCGTACAAATCTACAATGCCAACACAGGCACGGCGACCCGCAACACGGACTACACCCTGATCCCGGCGCCGACCAGCCTGGGCACGGCCTCGGAGTACGTCATCCCCGCCAACGCGGCATTTCTGGACATCACGCTGACGCCGATCAATGACTCAACGCCAGAAGGGGTGGAATACGCGGCGCTGGACTTTGTGAACACGACCGCAGGTTATGTGATGGCCGGCACGGCCAGGGCCTGGGTTGCCATCACGGATGATGACAGCAGCCTGCCTGTGGTGCGGCTGACTCCGGTGGATGACGTGGGCCATGAAGCAGGCACGGACACGCTGACCTTCAAGCTGGAGCGGAACGGGCCGACGACAGCCGCCCTGAATGTGAGCCTGACCTATTCAGGCACGGCGCTCAGGGACGCCGACTACACGGCGGCCACGACCGCGACCATTCCCGCCGGCAGCGCCACGGCGACGTTTACCGTCACGCCGCTGGATGATGCGCTGATCGAGACCACGGAGACCATCGTGGCGACGCTGGCCTCCAATGCGGCCTATCTTCGCGATGGCACGGCCCAAAGCGTCACGGCGATCCTCAATGACAACGACATGCCGGTGGTGGAGATCGCCACCACGGATGCCATCGCCAGTGAAACGGGGCCGGACCAGGGCATGTTCATCATTACCCGGACCGGTCCCCTGGAGGCGCCGCTGACCGTGGATTATGCCGTCGGCGGCCGTGCCGTGCTGGGCACGGACTACCGCAGGCTGGACGGCCGCGCCGTGATTCCCGAGGGAAGCAGCATGATCACGGTGGAGATCGTGCCTTTTGACGACACCCTCAGTGAGGGAGTGCAGGATGTGGTGCTGAGCCTCAGGACTTCGCAGAACTATGTGATTGGCAGCAGCTCCAGCGGCACAGTGACCATTGCGGACAATGACACGCCCCAGGTTTATGTGGAAATGAACACGGCCACGGGTGTCGAGCCAGCCAGCGGCTCCTCGGCCGGGCCAGTGTTCCAGATCTCGAGGCCCGCCTCCGGGACGGCGTTGACGGTGAACTACAGCGTGTCCGGCACGGCGACATCGGGGTCGGATTTTACGGCCCTGCCGGGTTCCATCACCTTTGCCGCATCAGACATCAGCAGGACCATCTCCGTGCAGATGCTGTCGGACAGCCTGGCTGAAAACGCGGAAAGCGTGACGCTGACGCTGCTGCCTGGCACCGGGTACTCGCTCATGCCCGGCCAGAACAGCAGCATGACGGGCTGGATTTTTGACCAGGGGCTTCCCCATGTCGATGTGAACGTGGCGGACACCACCAGCACGCTGACCACCCAGATGGTGGAGTCTTCCAGCAGCGGAGCTGACTTTCTGATCTCACGTCGCACCAGCAGCAGTTCGCCTCTGTCGGTGGTGTATACCATGAGCGGAACCGCCACCAGCGGCGCGGACTACAGCGCCCTGAGCGGCACGGCCACCATTCCCGCCGGTTCATCCAGCGTGAGGGTCACCGTGGTTCCCATCAACGACCTGGTTCCTGAGGGGGTTGAGACCATCATCATGACCGTGACGCCCGTGTCCGGCTCCTATGGTGTGCGCTTTGCCAGCGCCACGATGAACCTTGGCGACAATGATGCCTATGCGAGCGGCACCGTGGGCTTTGCCTCAAGCGCCAGCAGCGTGCTTGAAGATGCGGGGACGGTGAACATCCCGGTCAGCATCACGGGAACACCGCCCGCCGGGTCGAGCGTCCTTTACCGGGTGAACGGAGGCACGGCGGTGGGCAACGGCGTCGATTTCACGCTGAATGCCGGAACCCTGGTCTTTGCCCCGGGAGAAACCACCAAGAACATCTCCGTGGCCATCCGTCATGACCTCCTGCCGGAACCTGCCGAGACCTTGGTGATCAACCTGTTCAATGCCGCCGGGGCCAACCTGGGCACCAGCACCCACACGCTGACCCTCAGCAACGTGTCCATGCCCGAGGCCTTCAGCGATCCGGCCACAGCCGTCACTTCCAGCAGCATGACGTTCCAAGGACGAGTGATGTCGGGCGGGCTGGCGACAACCTACTGGTTTGAATACGGTGGAACGACTTCCTACGGTCAGACAACCCCCGTGCAAAACCTGCCCGCCGGAGCCGCTCCGGCACCGGTCAGCGCGGCCGTGTCCGGGCTGACGCTGACCGCCTATCATTATCGTCTGGTGGCTCAAAACAGCCTGGGCATCAGCCGCGGGATTGATCAGTTCCCCGGGGTGATCAGCACACCGCCGGTCATCATCACCCATCCTCAGAACACGCTCGTGGACATCGGTGAAATGGCGGAGATGAGCATCCTGGCCAGCGGTGGCGGCCTCAACTATCAGTGGCAGAAGGATTCCGGCAGCGGCATGCAGGACATTGAGGATGCCACGGAAAGCATCCTGGTATTTCCCGCAGCAGCCCTTTCGGACGCAGCCTCCTACCGGTGCATCGTCACCAACACGGATGGCACGGCCACGAGCGGATCGGCGACGCTGACGGTGGTGACGCCGCCCGTCGTCACCCTCGATCCGGTCTCGCAGACGGCCGGGGACGGGGATTCGGTGACCTTCACCGTGGCGGCGAGCGGCCTGTTCCTGAACTACCAATGGCAGAAGAACGGCGAAGACTTGAACGGTCAGACGGGAGCGACGCTCTCCCTGACCTCTGTCACGACGCTGGATGATGGGTCCTACCGTTGTGTGGTGAGCAACACGGCGGGTTCCGACACTTCAGCCCCGGCCACCCTGATGGTGGACGGCGCGCCAGGAATCGTCACACACCCGCAAAACATTGCGGTGAACCTTGGGGCGACGGCCACCTTCAGCCTGACGGCCTCCGGCCCGGGCCTGAGTTATCAATGGCAGCGGAACACCGGCACGGGCATGGTGGATATCCCGGGGGCGAACGAAACCAGCTATGTCATCGCCTCTGCAGCGGACTCCGAAGCATACTCCGATGTCGGCACCTACCGTTGCAAGGTGACCAACGTGCATGACTCGGTGTTCACCAATCCCGGTACGCTGACCGTCGTCAGCCCCCCGGTCCTGGTTTCACCGCTGGCTGTGGCGTCGGTGGCGGTCAATGAAGGCCAGACCTTCACCACTTCCGTGAACGTGCAGGGCCTCTTTCTGACTTATCAATGGCGCAGGGATGGGCTCAACATTCCGGATGCGACCAGCCCGACGCTGTCGATTCCCAACCTGACCGAGGCGTTCAACGGGGACTACACCTGCCGTGTAGCCAACGCCGCCGGAGAGGTGGTGACACCTGCGGTGACGCTGCTGGTGGTTACGCCTCCCGTCGTGGTGGACCATCCCACGGACATCCTTGTGAACCAGGGTGATCCGGCCACGCTCAGCGTGACCGTCTCGGGTCCGCTCCTGACCTATCAGTGGTGGCAGAACGGGCTGCCCGTGAGCGGTGCCACCGGCAGCAGCTACACGATTCCGTCCATGTCACTGACCACCCTGGGAAGGTATTACTGCCGTGTAAGCAACAGCGCAGGAACGGTGACATCACGGTTTGCCCTGGCGGGGATCATCGGCATGCCGATCATCACGCAGCCGCCCTACCCGGTGCTGGCTGAAGCCGGATCGCCGGTGCGGATGGAGATCGTGGCTGACGGTTCGGATCTGTCCTATGCATGGAAGCTCAACGGCAAGCCCGCCGGCACGGGGCCCGTGCTTGCCGTCTGGCCCTACACCACAAAGAACAGCGGGGTTTACGTGGCCGAGGTGAAGAACAGCCTGCGCACAACGACCAGCAGTCCCACGGAGATCAAGACAGTGACGGACATAAATCCCGCGCTGGACCTGGCACCTCTGAAATGGAGCACCTCCGGCCCCGCCTTCTGGCGGCCGACGGGAGCCGCCCTTTCCAAGGATGGCAAGGATGCGATGATGATCGGCAACATCAGCGACGGCTTTTTCTCACGGCTTACGACACGGCTTTCGGGCCCTGTGGTACTGCGCTGGTGGCATAAGGTTTCCACCCAGGCGGGACAGGATTTCCTCATCGTGAAGATGAACGGGTCGGAGGTCAGCCGCGCCAGTGGTGAGCTGGATTGGCAGCAGAACTCACTGACCCTCGGCGCCGGCACCCACGAACTGGAGTTTGCCTATGTGAAGGATGCCTCGGGCAAGGCGGGCTCGGACTCCGTGTGGCTCGACCTGTTCACTCAGGATCCTGTTTTTACGATCCCGGACCTCGCCTCCAGGAGGCTCCTGCCGTCGGGATCCGGTGTCACGCTTGAGGTCTCCCATACTGGGATTGCGGTCCCGGACAAGTACCAGTGGCGCTTGAACGGCAAGCCCATCAAGGGCGCGATCGGATCGCAGCTGGTGCTCACCAATCTTCAAGGCGCCCAGGCCGGCACCTATGACTGTGTTCTCTCGTCCACGGTCAACGGCATCACCCTGAGTCGCACGGGCCCCGCTCATGTGATTGCCATCGTGGACGTCCGGGACAGCATCACCGTCGTCCAGGCGCCGGGCAAGGCCGCCTTCAAGGCCATCGCCTACGGTCAGAACCTGCGCTACCAGTGGCGCAAGGGCACCACCGAGCTGGCCAGTGAGAAAAAACAGGCCCTGGATCTCAGCTTCCTCCAGTACTTCAACTCCGGCGACTACATCTGCGATGTCCTGGATGTCGACAACAACAAGGTGGCTGCTGGCACGAATGTCCTGCGGGTTTATGACAAGGGGCCGCGCATCACGCACACCGGGAATCTCGATCCCGCCGTCATCAGCGGCCCTTATTCGTTCCAGGTCGGCTACGACCCGGATGTCCGTCGGGCGCCTGTCAGCTTCAAGGCCGTCGGACTGCCCAAGGGCCTTGTCATTCACAAGACCACCGGCGAGATCTCCGGCGTGCCCGATGTCTGGAGCACCGAGCCCTTCAAGGTGGTGGTCACCGCCACCAACGGCATCGAGTCACATTCCGTGGAGACAAGCATCCTTGTCCGTAACCTGGAGGGTAAAAACGGCAGCTTCACGGGTCTGATCCCGCGTCATCCAAGCCTGAACCAGGGCCTGGGAGGCCGGATTGATCTCGTTGTCACAAGCACGGGCACGCATTCAGGAACACTGGTCCTCGGTGGTGCCAAATACTCGTTCAAAGACAGGATCCGGACAGCCCTGACGCCCGTGACTTTTGATGTCAAGCCGGAGGCTGACTCGGACTTCCGCATCGCCCGGGGCAAGGAAGCTCCCCTGCAGGTCAGCATCACGGTGAATGATGCAGGCGTCCTGACCGGGGAGGTGAAGCTGGGTGGCAACTCCCAGGTTTTCACAGGCGGCTGGAGGGCTCCCTGGAGCAAGGCGCAGCCCGCTGACTCCCTGGCAGGCACGGACAGCCCGGTGGGATTGTATAACTTTGAACTCGACCTGCCTCCGGTGCATGGTGGTGAGGCCAACGTGCCCCAGGGCTCGGGCTTCGGCAGCTTCACGCTCGACCGCAACACCGGCGCAGCGGTCATCGTCGGCAAGCTGGCCGACAACGCCTCCTTCACGTCCTCCACGCTGGCAGGAGCACAGGGTCAGCTGCTGCTTTACTCCACCCTGTACACCACTGCCGCTCCTGGCTCGTTGGCGGGGGTGCTCGACATCCAGGAGGCCGTTCCGGCTAATAACAACGGCCTGGCCGGTCCAGTGACCTGGTGGCGTCCCTCCTTTGCCGCCACGGCGGCCAAGGAACGCCTGTATCCCACCGGCTTCACCGACCTCGTCACCTTGCAGGTCGATGGTAGTCGCTACACCGCCCCGGCACCCGGCAGTCTGCCGCTGGGGCTGACGGCGCTCGGCTCCGACAAGATCAGCCTGGCCTTCCTGGGCGGCGGCATCGGCAGTCCTCCGCCATCGCCTGACCTGGCCAGGATGACGCTTCTGGCGAGTGGAAAAGCCTCGCCCGTGGGGGCAAATCTGCGAAACACCAGCCTGACGATCGTTCCTGGAAAAGGAACTTTCACCGGCAGCTTCACGCTTGAAGACCTGGATCCTCTTGATCTGCGCCCGCCTGACAAGGCGGCGAAGCTCAAGCGGTCCGTCAACTGGCAGGGTGTGATCCTGCGTCACTCCGTGGATGGCTGGAAAGGCAGCGGCTTCTTCATCCTTCCTGAACTGCCGGATGCTGCCGGTGAAAAGCTGACCACGACGCCTGTGCATTCCGGCGAAGTGAAGGTGATGCCCGTAATGCCCGAATAAAAAATGAGTAGGCGGACCGTTGCCGGTCCGCCTCCTGCGGGTTTTGGGGGGGGGGAAGTTCAATCCAGCTTGGCTTTCACCAGTGTCTCCAGGCGGTTTACACCACGGCGGATCCTCGCCTTCACGGTGCCCAGCGGCTCACGCAGCCGCTCAGCCACCTCAGACTGTGTCAGGCCGCTGAAGTAGGCCAGTTCAATGGCCTCGCGCTGATCAGGGTTCAGCTTGGAAACCGCACGCATCAGGATGCTGTCACGCTCCTTGTTGACCATCAGTTCGTGGCCGGATTCCTCGAACTCAGGCTGCACGCTTTTGTTCTCGCGCTCAAAATCATCATTCAGACGAGAACGGCGCTGCTTGGAGCGGATCCGGTCGATCGCGCGGTTGCGTGCCATGGTGGTCAGCCAGGTCAGCGGCTTGCCCTTCTTCGGTTCATACAGATGGGCCTTGTTCCAAAGCTGGACGAGAACTTCCTGCATCACGTCCTCGGTGTCATGATGATCATTCAAGACGTTGGCCACCGAGGCAAAGATCAGTCCGGAGTATTTTTGATAAAATGTCCGGTAAGCCTGGGAATCACGTTCTGCGATCCGCTGGATCAAACGGATGTCTTCCTGCACTTGAGCGTCGTTGAGGGATTCTGCGTCTGTCATGGTGTTGCGGGGGGTGAAATTCGACAAAACTACCGACGAACTGAGACATAATTGGGTCGAAAGGGTTCATTTGTCAAAAGTTTTGTCGAAATATTCCTGAGTTTTGTCGAAGTTTTCTGGACAACTTTTGACAAACGAACTTCCTCTCCAGTGGAATGGCTCTCGATGTGCACTGCTTTTGCGGAATCGAAAAAAAGAAGGTTCCCGGCACCTTCCCTGCTTTGGCTGTAGCGATGCTCTCTCCCATCCAAGAGTACCTTGAGAAGCTTCATGCCCGTTATGCCCCCGTCATGGACGGCCAAGTGGCTGATTACATCCCCGAGCTTTCCAAGGCTGATCCACGCTGGTTCGGCATCTGCATCGCCACCCGTGACGGCCATGTCTATGAAGTCGGTGACACACGCCAGCCATTTACCATCCAGTCGATCTCCAAAGCCCTCGCTTATGGCTTGGCCCTCGAGGACCGTGGCGAGGAGCATGTGCTCTCACGCATTGGTGTCGAGCCCTCCGGCGAAGCCTTCAATGCAATCAGCCTGAAGGAAGGGACGGGCACACCCTTCAACCCGATGATCAACGCCGGCGCCATCGCCACCTGCGGACAGATTCTGGAAAAGGAGGGACGGGCCCGGTTTGAGCGCCTGCTGGCCTATCTGAGCAGCTTTGCCGGACGGGAGCTGGATGTCGATGAGGTGGTTTACCGCAGCGAGAGCGAGACAGGCCATCGCAACCGGGCGATCGGCTGGCTGTTGAGAAACTTCGGCATTGTCGATGAAGATCCGCATGAGACACTGGAGACCTATTTTCAGCAGTGCTCGATCCGCGTCACCTGCCGGGATCTGGCGTTGATGGGCGCGACGCTGGCCAATCAGGGAGTGCAGCCTCTGACGCGTAAACGTGCCATTGCCTCCCAGTATGTGGACAATGTCCTCGCCGTGATGGCGACCTGCGGCATGTATGACTGGTCAGGAGAGTGGATTTATCGCGTGGGACTTCCGGCGAAGAGCGGCGTGGGCGGCGGCATCCTGGCCGTCCTTCCGGGGCAGCTTGGCATCGGCGTTTTTTCCCCGCCCCTGGATGAGCAGGGCAACAGCCTGCGCGGTATCAAGGTCTGCATGGACCTGTCACGCGAGCTGTCGCTGCACATGCTGAATCCGACGGCCACTCCGCGCACGGCGGTCCGGCTTTCCTACCACAGCGGTGAGGTGACTGCGCGGCGGCGGCTGCCTGCGGCAGCGCGGGAGACGTTGAAGACCCATGGGGCGAGGATCCAGGTCCTGGAGCTTCAGGGCGGGTTGATTTTCACGACCTTCGAGCCGGTGCTGCGGCATTCCATCCAGCTGGCGAACGCCGGGTGCAGCCATCTCATCTTTGACCTGCGTGCCGTGGTGACCGCCAACACCGTCAGCCTTCGACAGATGGCGGACCTGCGCCGCCGCCTCGCTGACGTGGGCGTGCAGGTCGTCTTCTGCCAGCCTGGCGGACTGACGCAACGCCTCCAGGACGCCGGCATCCCGCCGGGTTTGATATTCTCCACGGTGGACGCCGCCCTGGAAACCTGTGAAGACGCCCTGCTGATGACGGTGACTGGTGCCACTTGGCGGGCTGTCCGGGCCCTGGCGCTTCAGGAGTGCTCCGTGTTTCAAACCTGCACGGAGGGTGAGATCCGTGTGCTGGAGCGTGAGCTGCCATGCCGGACCTTCCAGCCCGGGGAAACACTGATCAAGGCGGGTGAAAGCTCGGATGAAATGTTTGTGCTGCTGGAGGGCAACGTCGAGGTGCAGATCCTTGAGGAGGGCGCGCTGCGCCGTCGAGTCGATGTCCTCACCGCAGGGATGACCGCCGGTGAAATGGCCTTCCTGGACGGCTCGCCGCGCTCGGCCGATGTCGTGGCGATGGACAAGGTGCAGTGCGTGGTGGTGACACGCTCTTGGTTTGCGGCCCTGTCCGACGCCCTGCCGCACCTGAAGATCAAGCTGTTGCAGGCGCTGCTGAGGGAGATCTCCGCCCGTCTGCGACAGGCGAACGTGGAGATCAGCGCCCTTCAGCGTGCCTGAGCCGGCTGGCTTGCCCCACCCTCTCACCTCCCCCCGAAGATCGCCGTGCCGACGCGGACGAGGCTGGCGCCTTCTTCAATGGCGGTTTCAAAGTCATGGCTCATGCCCATGGACAGCACGGGCAGCGGTGCGCCGCCGAGCTTTTCCAGATCCTCCCTCAGGGTTCGAAGCTGGATGAAGTACCTCCTTGAAGCCTCCGGCGAGGGGTCAAAGGGGGGAATGCACATCAGTCCCTGGATGTAGAGCCGGTCGAGCGCATACAGCTCCTCCAGCTGCTCACGCACCTGGGAGGTGCTGAAGCCGTGCTTCGAGGACTCCGTCGCCACGTTGATCTCCAGCAGCACCTTTGGATGCAGCCCGAGCTCGGCGGCGATGCGGTTGATGTCCCGGGCGATGTCCAGGGAGTCCACCGCCTCGATCATCTCCACCAGCGGCAGGATCTTGCGCACCTTGTTCGACTGCAGCGGGCCGATGAGGTGCCAGCGCAGCCGCGAGGGCAGCAGCGGCTTCTTCTGCATAACCTCCTGAACGCGGTTTTCGCCAAACAAACTTTGCCCCGCATCCACCGCCTCCTGGATCACCTCCGCCGGCTTCGTCTTGGAAACGGCCACCAGCTCCACCGACTTCGGGTCCCTTCCGGCCCGGG
>JBIJBP010000237.1:0-4547 GCA_044345155.1 Prosthecobacter sp.
TTCAGCCGGGCGGCCTCCTCCTCGCTCAGCCCTCCAGAGCGCGCACGCTCCCAAAGCTCCAGCAGCTTCCATTGTTCGGCAGGTGTCATGATTTGAGTCTCCAAGGTTCAGGCTTCATGGGCAATCTGCCGCTCCACGCATTCCATCAGGCTCATCCGCACACGGCTTAGCGCTCGATAGACGGCCCCGGCCGTGCGGCGCAGCTTCTCGGCCACCTGATCAATCTCCAGATCTTCGTAATAGCGCAGCTGCACGAGCTGGCGATGTTCCATCGGCAAGCGGGCCAGGCAGGTCCGCAACGCCTCCTGCCGCAGGGAAACGTCACCGGCCAGCTGCGTCACCGCCATCCCCAGCGCCTCCAAGGCCACTTCATCCAGCGGCAGATGTTCACGCTTCTTCTGCCGCCGATGGGTAAGAATCTGGTGAAAGGCCGTCTTCCTCGCCCATGCCAGAAAATTCGTTCCAACCTGAAAATCATCAAAATGCTTCCAAAGCAGCATCTTGGTCTGCTGCAGGATGTCCTCAGCCGCCGTGTCCCGTGGCACCAGGCTGTGAACATAAATCGACAGCGCCCGCTCATGCGTCGTGAGCAATTCCAGAAAGGCGGTGGTTCGGTCAGCTTCGGCCATGGCAGATGAAAATCTACACGGATAGGCAGCCCGATGGCGAGTTTGGACAAGGCTTTTGCGCATCGAAGGCAAATTCAGCAGCAGACCCTCCTTCCATACCCTCCTTTTAACAGCTGTTCACAGGTTGTTCACAAGCTGCGCACAGTTATTCAAATGCGTCCTCATTCGAAAAAAACTACTGGCTGACAGTCTTGCCGCTCTGCCCCAAGGCGTGCGTGGAACGTCTTTAGACAAAGCGTGGAACCCAACAAAATCGTCACCTGAGCACCCAAGCTCATGGGCTCGCCACCAAACCGCCCCAGCCCGGCATTGCTCTTCTCAACTTAATCCCAAAGCACTCATCATCAGCAACATACGAGCAATCACTCCGGGTGATTAAAGTTTTCATAGAGGTTCCCGCATATCCTCACCCGCCTCCAGGTGAGTGCCTTAGTGGGTTTGAATGGACTGTGAAAAACTCCGCCTGCCAGAACTGCATGAAACCTCAGGCTCGGCCATCTTTTTGTGATTCTAAATGAAGTTCCAGCCGTGACATGGGCCTCTGCGGACAGCTTGATTCTTCATGTTTCTTCACACAGGCGGTACAACAACGCATTTCCCCCCTTCCAACGACCGCCAAAACCTCCAATGCACAAGGATTGCCAAGCGGCGGTGAGCCGCTATTCTCGGCCCGCTTTTTGCAACCCTGCCAAGCTTTCCCAAATACCCGCCATGTCTCTCGAAGCCACTCTGCAGTCCGCCGCTGATTCCGGTCAGCTTCTGAAATCCAGCCTGGAAAACATCCAGGCCCTCCTCGCCGCCAGCAGCAACCCGGTTTACCGCGCTAGCATTGAAGAACTCGCCGATTCCGGAGCCTGGGAAGAGCTGAATGACCGCTTCTTCCAGGCGCTGAAATTCGGCACCGGCGGCCTCCGCGGCCGAACCCTGGGCAAGATTGTGACCCAGGCCGAACGCGGCCAGGCCCCCGCCGACCAGCAGCCCGACCACCCCTGCGTCGGCACGAACGCCATGAACTATTACAACATCGGCCGGGCCACCCGGGGCCTGGTGACTTACTGCAAGGCCTGGCGTGCCAAGGCGGGCATGGAGGGCAGGCCCGCCATCGTCTTCAGCCACGACACCCGCCTGTTCTCCCCCGAATTCGCCAGACGCTGCGCCCAGATCGCCATCGAAAACGGGGCGGATGTCTACCTGTTCGACGGTTGCCGGGCCACGCCGGAGATGAGCTTTGCTGTCCGTCAGCTGCGTGCCGACGCCGGTGTCATGCTCACCGCCAGCCACAACCCACCGCATGACAACGGCTACAAGGTCAACTTCAACGACGGCGCCGGCATCGTGGAACCCCACGCCAGCGGCATCATCAAGGAGGTCAACGCCATCAAGGACGAGGCCTACACGCCGCTGCCCGCCGACCAGCAGGGCAAAATCACCCTCCTTGGCGCGGACATGGACGCCCAGTACCTCGAACGCGTCGAGACCATGATGCTCCAGCCCGAACTGCTGAAGCAGGAGGCCGCCAGAAAGCTCAAGATCGTCTATACCGCCCTACACGGCACCGGCGGTGTGCTCGTACCCGTGCTGCTCAAGAAACTCGGCTTCAACTTCCTGACCGTGCCCGAGCAGGATGTCCGCGACGGACGCTTCCCCACGGTGAAGTCCCCCAATCCGGAAAACGCCTCCGCCCTCAAGATGGCAGTCGATCTCGCCAACAAGGAGGGTGCGGACATCATCATCGGCACCGACCCGGACTGCGACCGCATGGGCGTCGGCGTCCGCAATGAAAAGGGTGAGATGGTCCTGCTCACGGGCAACCAGACCGGCTCCCTCATGGGCTGGTACCGCCTGAAAACCATGTTCGACCTCGGCATCCTGAACGACTCGAACAAACAGCGCGCCGTCTTTCTGAAAACCTTTGTCACCAGCCCGATGCAGGACACCATCGCCGCACGGTTCGGCGTGCAGTGCATCAACACCCTCACCGGCTTCAAGTGGATCAGCGCCAAGCTCGCCAAATACGAAGCCGCCCTGCCTGACGACATCCGCGGCGTGTACCGCGACCTCAACGCCGCCGACTCCCGCGCCGCACGCCTCCAGCACAGCAAGTTCCTCGTCTTCGGCGGCGAGGAAAGCTACGGCTACATGGGCGACGACTTCAGCCGCGACAAGGACGGCAACGGAGCCGTGGTCATGTTTGCCGAGCTCGCCGCCTACGCCGCCAGCAAGGGACTCACCGTCGCAGGCCTGCTCGACGAAGTTTATGCTGATGTCGGCTACTTTCTGGAAGTGAACCAGAGCAAGGTCTTCGAGGGCGCCAGCGGCGCCGCACAGATCGCCCGCCTGGCCGACAGCTACGGCGCCACCCCGCCCACCCAGGTCGATGGCAGCGCCGTCACCGCCGTGCGCGACTATCGCAAGCCCGGCATCCTCGACGAGGAGGGCGAGGCCATCGCCACCGAGAAGATGCTCTTTGTGGACCTCGCCGACGGCCGCAGCTTTGCCGTCCGCCCCTCCGGCACCGAGCCCAAGATCAAGTATTACATGTTTGCCCGCCAGGTGCCCGCCGCCGGCCAGAAGCTCAGCAAAGAGGATCTCGCCGACGCCAAAGTCAGCGTCCGCGCCTCCCTCGACAGCCTGTGGACCTGGCTGGAAAAGGACATCGACGCACGGCTGGCGTGAATGGAAAGGCGCGTCATGTTCAGGCGATCTTCAGAGCGCCTGAACATGAATGTCCAACGTTCAGGAACCAATGCCCATGGAAGACCCAAGGTTCAAATCCCAGGGCTGGGCGACAAGGTTCCTTCACTCGATCCCGAGCTGAGACCCGCCTGAACCTTCGCCTATTGAGTCATTCCTTGGTCATTGGGGCCCGGGTATGGGACGTTCACGCCTCGCTTCGCCCTCACTTCCCAAAGCACTGCAGACGGCCATCCACCGTGCTGACGTAGACCCGGCCACGGGCGATGGTGATGCCGTCCCAGACGGGCGGGCTGGTGAGGTCGAGGCCGGTGCTCTGCTCGCCCGTCTCGACATTCACTGCCCACATCTTCGCGCCGCGCCGTCCTTCCAGGGCCTCGTTCTGCTCCTCCAGCTCCTTGAGGATTTCCGGATCCTTTGCCGCCAGGCGCTCGAAGGCGTACTCTTCATCAATGGTGTCCGGCGGACCGCTGACCAGCACCGTCTTGCCCGCAAGGGCCATGCTGCGCGCCACGATGGGAACAAAGCGATCCCAGGTGTGCTTCACAAAGCTGCCTTTCTCAGGCACGCCACCCTTGCCCGCGCCGGCTCCCTTGAACCATAGCGCACCGCCCACCTTGCCCTTGCCGGTCTCCACGCCGGCACCGATGCCATGGATGCCGTTAGGCCCTGAATCACGGCTGTCGCCGTTGTCGAAGCTGCAGAACAAGATCGCATCCGCTGGCTTCACGTCCGGCATTTCAAAACGCTGCTGCACCTCGGCAGGCGTCAGCGCCTTGTGATACAGGGCGAACTGGTCCAGCAGTCCGCTGAAGCCTCCTGCACTGCCTTCGGCGGCCCCTTCGCCATTGCCCAGGTACATCGGGCGTGCCGGCTTGTCGGCAATGGTCGTTCCTGCACCCTCGGCCACCAGCTTGCCGTCGATGTAAAGCGCCATCCTGCCATCCAGGCCGACCGTGCCCGCCAGATGATGCCAGCCGTCTGTCAAGGCCTCGGCGGAGACGATGCTGCTCAGCTTCGAATCACTGCGCACATGGAGCTGCGGCTTCTTCTCCCGGATGTCCAGGGCAAAGCCCTGAAGAGGACCGCCATGATGCATGACGGTGCCGCCAGCCCTGTCGGGATACACCCAGGCTTCAACGGTGAGCGCCGACTTCGTCGGGTTGAGCGCCTCATGGGCGGGGAACAGCACGGAGCCCGGCACAGGTGCGTTGACCGGAGCCG
>JBIJBP010000238.1:0-4534 GCA_044345155.1 Prosthecobacter sp.
CGGAACTGGCGGTGATTGAGAAGTGGATCAGCCAGGGTGCCAAGACCGCACGCCCCGAACCTCTCGCTCTCGCCCCCGGCCCGCTCATCTCCGACGAGGACCGCGCCTACTGGGTCTTCCAGCCGGTAAAACGTCCTTCCGTGCCTCTGCAGGACCCTGCAAAGGTCCGCACGCCCGTCGATGCCTTCATCCTCGACAAACTCGCCAGCAAGGGCCTTTCCATGGCACCGGAGGCCGACCGCCGCACCCTCATCCGCCGCGTGGCGCTCGACCTCACCGGACTGCCGCCGTCCCCCGAGGAGGTGGAGGCCTTCGTCAACGACCGCTCCCCCCTCGCCTACGAGCAGCTTGTCGAAAGGCTGCTGGCCTCCAAGAACTACGGCGAACGCTGGGCGCGCCACTGGCTCGACGTAGTGGGTTATGCCGACTCCAACGGCTACACCGAGGCCGACAGCCTGCGGCCCCATGCCTGGCGCTACCGCGATTATGTCGTCCGTTCAATGAACGAGGACAGGCCCTGGGACCAGTTCATCCAGGAGCAGCTCGCCGGTGATGAACTGGCAGGCGCCACCCACGCCGACTACCAGCAGGCCGTGCTGGATCCGCGACGCACCGAACAGCTCATCGCCACCGCCTTCCTGCGCATGGCCCCGGACGGCACCGGCGACACGGTCGACGACGCCAAGCTCGCCAGGAATCAGGTCATCGCCGAGCAGATCAAGATCCTGGGCTCCTCCCTCATGGGAATGACCCTGTCATGCGCCCAGTGCCACGATCATCGCTACGATCCCATCACCCAGGCCGACTACTACCGCCTTCGCGCCATCTTCGACCCTGCCTACCACTGGGAGTCCTGGCGCGCCCCGAACAGCCGCCTTTACTCACTTTATTCCCCGCAGGAACGCGCCAGGGCCGCCGAGATCGAAACCCAGGCCAAGGCCATCGAGGCCGAGGCGCGGGCCATGAGCAAAAAGTTCCTCGACGAGATCTTTGAGGTGGAGATCAAGAAGGTGCCCCAGGCTGAACAAGCCGCCTTCCGCGTCGCCAGGGACACTCCGACAGCCAAACAAACTCCGGAACAAAAGGCGCTCATCAAGAAGTACCCCTCCGCCCTCGCCACCTACTCCCTGGACCTTTACGACAAGAAGAAGCAGGACCTTGTGGATGCAAAGATGGCCGAGGCCGCCAAACTGCGCGCCACCAAGCCAGCAGAAGGCTTCGTCATGGCCCTGACCGAGGTGAAAAGCCAGGTTCCTGTCTCCAAGTTCTTCAACCGAGGCGACCATGACCAGCCGCGCCAGGAGGTGAAGCCGGGTGAGCTCAGCATCCTTGCCAGCCCGCAGATCGAGCCCTTCAAGCCCGTCCCCGTCAGCAGCGGCTCCTCCGGCCGACGCCTCGCCTATGCGCAGTGGCTCACCAGCGGCAAGCATCCTCTGGTTGCGCGTGTCCTGGTCAACCGCTTCTGGCTCAACCACATGGGCCGGGGCATCGTCAACACGCCTGGGGACTTCGGCCGCCAGGGCGAGCTGCCAACCCACCCCGAGCTCCTCGACTACCTCGCCGACGAATTCATGAAGGGCGGCTGGAGGCTCAAGCCGCTGCACCGCCTCATCGTTCTGAGCAACGCCTACCGCCAGTCCTCCGTGAACACGGTCTCGCTTCAAAACGACCCGGAGAACAGGTTCTACGCACGCTTCAAACTGCGCCGCCTCGACGCTGAAACACTGCGTGACAGCCTGCTCGCCATCACCGGCTCCCTGGTGAACTCCAGCTACGGCCCGCCCAGCGGCATCGGCCGCGACCCGCAGGGACGTGTCATCACCGGCATCGACAAGGGCACCATCACCACCCACAAGGTCGACCCCGCCGGTGCGGCCGACTTCCGCCGCAGCCTCTACATCCAGGTGCGCCGCAGCCAGCCGGTGACCGTGCTCGACACCTTCGACGCGCCGACCATGCAGCCGAACTGCGAAATGCGCTCCCAGACCACCGTGGCGCCGCAGTCCCTGCTGCTCATGAACGACACCTTCGTACTCGACAGCTCACGTCGTCTTGCCGACCTCGTCGCCAGGGAGCGACCTGGCGACCTTCGTGCGCAGATCAACCGGGCCTGGCAGCTTCTTTATGGCAGGCCTGCCACGGAGGAAGGCCTCACACGTTCACTGGCCTATCTGGAAGAGCAGACCCAGGCGCTCACAAAGTACCATCACGACATCCAGCACCCCAAGGGCGTGGTTCCCAATCCGCCCCAGGAGGCCCTGGCCAGCCTCTGCCAGGTGCTGTGCAGTTCCAACCAGTTCCTCTACATCGAATGATGTCGGCAAAAAAGCCCGCTCCTCACGGACCGGGCTTTTTGTCAGACACCGTTTCTCAGAACCGGCCTTGATTCACTTTCACTTCGGCTGGGTCATGGCGATGCAGTGCAGAGCACCGCCCTCCGTGACGAGATCCTTGCAGGTCACCGGGATGATCTCGCGGCCGGGGAAGCATTCGGCGATCTTGTCCTCCGCCATCTGGTCCTTCTTCTTCTGGCCGAAGATCGGCACCATGACGGCGTTGTTCAGGATCAGGAAGTTCGCGTAGCTGGCGGGCAGGCGGCTGAGGCGCCAGTCCTTCATCTCGATGGCGTTCGGCATCTCCACCTCGATGACTTCAAGCTTGCCGCCGCCCGGCAAACGGACGTCGTCCAGCTGTTCGCGGATCTGCTTGAGCACCTTGAAGTTCGGATCGTTCTCCTTGGATTCGACCATGCAGATGACCGCATCTTCACGGATGAAACGCACCAGGTCGTCGATGTGGCCGTCGGTGTCGTCGCCCTCGATGCCCTGCTTGAACCAGACGATGTCGGTCACTCCAAGCATGGCCTTGAGCTCCTTCTCGACCTCGGCCTTGCTTCGCGCCTTGCCGCCGTTGCGGTTGGGGTTGAGCAGGACGGCCTCGGTGGTGAGCAAAAGCCCCTTGCCATTGCTTTCGATGGCGCCGCCTTCGAGCACCATGTCCGACTGAAAGCAGTCCATCTTCAGGGCTGCGGCCGCCTTGGAGGGGATCTGGTCGTCGAGGTCATGGGGGAACTTGCCTCCCCAGGCGTTGAACTTCCAGTCCGTGACCGCCACCTTGCCGGTCTCGTTGTGCTTGATGAAGATCGGCCCGTGGTCGCGGCACCATACGTCGTTCGTCAGGTTCTCGTAGATGTCCACCTGGCTGAGGTCGCCCTCGTTGTCGGCGATGCTGAGGCGGATGTTCATGTGCGCGAGCATCGGCGCATTGATGCGCACGCGCTCGTAGCGGGAGATGGAGCTGGCGATCTCGCCAAACTTGTCCTGGATGCGGTGGAAAGTCTTGGGGCAGCTTTCCTTGTTATGCGGCCACGACAGCCACACGGCCTCCTGCGGTTCAAATTCAGCGGGAAGGCGATAGTTCTTCGGGTAGGCTTTACTCATCGAGGTAGCGTTTGGTCAAAGGGGAATAGGTGTCAATGCGCCGATCACGGAAAAACGGCCAGATGCGGCGGAAATCCTCAACCGCCTGAAGGTCCACAGGCACGATGAGAACCTCCTCCTTTTCTACGGAGGCACGTGCGACGATCTCACCATAAGGGTTGGCGACAAAGGACTGGCCCCAGAACTCCGTGTCGTCCTGACGTCCGGTGCGATTGACGGCGGCGACAAAGCAGCCGTTCGCCACGGCATGGCCGCGCTGCACGGTTTCCCAGCCACAATGCTGGGCCTGGCCAAGCTCGGCCTTCTCGCTGCTCAGCCAGCCGATGGCGGTGGGATAAAAGAGGATCTCAGCCCCCGCGAGCGCCGTCAGCCTGGCGGCCTCCGGATACCACTGGTCCCAGCAGATCAGCACGCCGATGCGGCCGAACCGGGTGTTCCAGACGCGGTAGCCGAGGTCACCCGGCGTGAAGTAAAACTTCTCCTCAAAGCCAGGGTCCTGGGGAATGTGCATCTTCCGGTAGATGCCGAGCACCGTGCCATCCGCGTCGATGACGGAGGCGGTGTTATGATAAAGGCCCGGGCCGCGCTTTTCAAAGAGCGGCACGATCAGCACCACCCCCAGTTCACGGGCCAGCCCGGCCAGGTGCTTCGTCGTCGGGCCGTCCGGCACTGGCTCGGCCAGGTCAAAAAGGGCGGTGTCCTGGCGGGTGCAGAAATAGGGGATGTTGAACAGCTCCTGCAGGCAGATGATCTGAGCCCCCTTCGCCGCCGCCTCACGAATAAGCACGTCATGCCGGGCAAGGCTTTCAGCCTGGCTGGCAAACGTGGTTCCTTGAAGAAGTCCGAGTGTGACGGTGGACATGGGCGGGATGGGGGGCGCGATAGTTAAGAGAGCACCGCCGCGTGCAAGCGGAGATATGCAACGATGACACATGAGTTGTCATCCAGACGTTCCATCCTGCCATTCCCCCCCCGGTGCCTGGGCGGACATCATTTCGTCTCCGTCGGAGGCTCCGCAAGGTCGGCCAGCGTGCAGCGGCGGACCTCCCCCGACTGGTTGGCCTGGACAAAAATCTCCGCCTCCACGTCCATGC
>JBIJBP010000025.1:0-44575 GCA_044345155.1 Prosthecobacter sp.
CAACATCACCATGACCAACGAAACAGCCTTCAAGGTTCTCGCTTATGCCATCCATCGTTAGGCACTTCACCCTCAGCTAAAATGGTTTCAACTGAGCAATGACAATTTCAATGGCGACAAGAATTTTTACATCGCACGTTCGCTGCGCGCTGGCACCTACTATCTAAGGGTCAGTCATTTCAGGAGCTCTGTCGCTGGTGGTTCTTATCAGGTGAATCTAAAAGGGCATATGGGTGCTCCGGTGATGGTGATCAAGGGTAATGGATACACAATCACAAGCGGCGACATTACCCCATCTGCTCAAGACAATACTGATTTTGGAAAGCTGCTTTATATAGGACATCACATTGATCGTGAATTTTTGATCCAAAACATCGGAAACGCTCCATTGATCCTGAATGAAATTTCCTCTGGTTTTACAGGTCAATTCAAAATTATCTCACAACCTTTAAAAGTCATCGCTCCTGGCGGAAGTTCAAAACTCCGAGTGAGATTCAATCCTTTGGATTTTGGCCGTCGAGGGAATACGCGTACGGCAGATCTGCTCATCGGCCACAACGCGGCGTTTGGAGCGGGCGACCCTATCTACCGATTCCGCCTGAGTGGTCAGAATCGTCTGCTGATCGAAGATTATGGCGACACATTTGCGGCGGCGGTTGATCTGGGTGCACTAGAGCTTTCGATCAATGATCCATTTAACTCGTGGGGAAAAGATTTGTTTGTGTGGAGTGCCAGCAACTCTTCCGAAGACTTGGACATGTTCAAATTCAGTGTTGTGACGCCATCCCTGCCGGTGAAGATTTGGTCAGGCGGCAATAAATTAACCGACACATTCGGGGCCTTGTATAATTCGGCTGGATCTATCATTGCATCCGATGACAACAGTGCAGGTAGCGGTCAGTTTTTTATTGAGCGTGTTCTACCCAGAGGGAATTATTTCATCTGTGTCAAAGCGAAGCCGGGAACCATCCTGCCCATTCAGGAGTATGGATTGTTTCTGAATCGCTCTTGGTGAAGGCAGCTGGCCACCGCCCTTGGGGCTTTTCTGGATACCATGGCCTCGGGAAACCACCTTTTGAGCTGGCATCTGCTTCCAAAAAAACGACCTGCAGAACTTGCCGGATCCCCGTGCTTCCTCCACACCTTCCCTCAGATGAAGGTGAAGGGCAAAATGCCTGACCCTGCTATTTCATGCGCCAGGGGCCGGAGGGCAGAGTCAGCGGCAGGCCTGGGGGTGAGCGAGACTTTGCTGCTGCGGAGCGCGGATTTCCAAATCCGCAGCTGGCATGAGCGCGGGTTATTTCCGACTCTAGTTGTCGCTTCCTTCGGAGTCTTCGGCCACTTCATCGTGCTGAGGCAGGTGGAGGGGAGGTTTCGAAAGGTTGTGGCCGAACCCTCTTGCTGCGGAGTCGGAACTCCGCGCCCCACGCTGCCGCGATCATCGTGACGGCATGTTAGCAAGAGGATCGGACGGAGCGCGGATTTCCAAATCCGCAGCTGGCATGAGCGCGGGTTATTTCCGACTCTAGTTGTCGCTTCCTTCCGGGGGCTTGGGTCACTTCATCGTGATGGGGCAGGTGAAGGGGAAGTTTCGAGGGGTTGAGGCCGAACCGCCTCGCTGCGGAGTCGGAACTCCGCGCCCCACGCTGTCGCGTTGATCGGGATGGCGGCCTAGTTTTGTGCACAAAAAAGGCCCGGAGCGCTGGCTCCGGGCCCTGTGAATTTGAAGTTATGACCGGCGAGGGCCGGGGTCCACATCACTGGAATTCGAGGCAGACGCCTTCGACCGTGCTGCGGGCGAAGAGGCGGTTGTAGGCAAGGACGGGATAGCTCCAGACCTTGCCGTCGAGCACGTCGTCGCGCTTCAGTTCGTTGTATTTTTCGGGGCTGGCCTCGACGATGACAACCTCGCCCTTGTCGCTGAGGGCGATGACCTTGTCGCCGCTGAGGATGACCTGCCCGGGGCCGAAGCCACCTTCCTTCCACATGTCCTTGCCGGTCTTGATGTCGACGCAGGCGAGGGGGCCGGCGCCGTATTCCTTGAAGCTGAACATGCCATAGAGGTAGCCGTCCTTGACGACCGGGGTGCTCCAGTGGTTGAAGCACTCGTTTTCACGACGCCAGATCTGCTCGGCGTTGAGGCCGGAGCCGCTCTTGCTGATCTTAAAGGCGCCGGCGCCGACGCCGTAGCCGGCGGAGCAGTAAACGATGTCTTCATAGACAACCGGGCTGGCGGCGGTGGAGACCTTGAAGGGGAAGGGGGCGCGCCACAGGACCTTGCCGTCGGCGGGTGTCACAGCGACGAGGCCGGTCTGGGTGAAGAAGATGCACTGGTGGACGCCATGGATGTCGGCGAGCACAGGAGTGGCGTGGGTCATCTTGTCGTCCTCGCCTTTCCACAGGACCTTGCCGGTATTCTTGTCGAGGCCGAGCAGGGCCTGGCCGGAGCCGCCGCCGCACATCATGAGGACATTGCCGTCGATGACCGGAGAGGCGGCATTCTGCCATTTGATTTGGACGCCGGCGTTTTCCTTCATCACGTCGTGGCTCCACACGGGCTTGCCGGTGGCGGCCTCGAAGCAGAACACACCCAGGTTGGCGTCGATGGCGTAGACTTTGTCACCCTCGACGACCGGGGTGGAGCGGGGGCCGTCGCCGCCCTTGTTGTCGTTGGTGCCGGCGTCGCCGCCGCCGTCGTATTTGCCGATGACGGTGAGAGGCTTGCGCCACTGCTCCTTGCCGGTCTTCACGTCGAGGCTGACGAGGACCTCGCCGGTGTTGCCGTCGGTTTCACCGGTGATGATGGTGAAGGCGCGGGCACCGGCGACGGCGAAGGAGCTGAATCCGGCCGGGGTGTCAGTCTTCCAGAGTTTCTTGAGCTTGGTGCTCTTCCAGCTGCTGACTTTGACGACGGGAGCGGTGCCGTCGTTGTTGGGGCCGCGGAACTTCGCCCATTCGGCAGGGGCGGCGGTCTGGGCGGAAAGGCTGGTTGCTGCGAGCAGCGTGCCGCCAAGGAGGAGGGTGGTGTAAGGCATCATGGGGAAGGGATCGAGGCTTGGTATGTCAGGGCGACTCCTAACGAATCACGGGCCTGCACTCTTGCGCTGCCGGGCTGTGGGGCAAATGAAACCTCCGGGTCGGGAGTGGTTGGGTTGGCCGGTCGGCTCACTTTGAGGAAAGCCTTGCACCGGGGCCGTCGTTCGGCGAGGGGAGCAATTGCCTATGTGGGACTTCGTCACAGAGCACTGGCGCGATGGCGTGGAGATCATCATCCTCGCCGTGCTGGCCTATCTTGGTTACCTCTTCTTCCGAGGTACGCGCGGGGCGCGCATCCTGACGGGGCTGCTGACGCTGCTTCTCGGCCTGGCGCTGATCTCCCAGCTGCTGGAGCTGGAGGTGATCAGCTGGCTGCTGCAGCGGATATCCGTCTTCCTGGCGGTGGCGCTGGTGGTGCTGTTCCAGCCGGAGCTGCGCCGTGTGCTGGCCGAGCTGGGAAGCCACCGGATGTTCTCCTTCAACCGGCCGGACCCGGAGTCGCTCGACGTGCTGCTGGAGGCGATGCAGAAGTTGTCCGCCCGGCGTTGTGGCGCGTTGTTTGCGCTGAAGCGCGGCATCGACCTGAAGCAATTTGTCGAGACCGGCGTGGAGGTGGATGCGGTGATGAGCGTGGAGCTGATCACGACGATCTTCCATCCCAAGACGGCCCTGCATGACGGCGGCATGATCATCGACCAGGGGCGCATTCAGGCGGCGGGCTGTGTTTTTCCGGTGAGCCAGAAGGAGGTCCGCGACCGCGCCATCGGCCTGCGGCACCGGGCGGCCATGGGCGTGACGGAGGAGACGGACGCCATCGCCCTGATCGTCAGCGAGGAAAGCGGCGCCTTGTCGATCGCCTACCGGGGCCGGCTTGAGCATGACATGGAGCCTGATGAGCTGCGCAACCGCCTGAATGAGATTCTAACCTTTGGCAGCCTGAAGACCGAACCCTCCACCGACGAACCGACCCGTGAGCTGGGAGCAGTTTAAAAACTTATTTGTCCGCAACTGGAAGGAGAAGTTCCTGTCCCTGGTGCTGGCCTTTCTCTTCTGGTTCATGATCAAGGGTCATGCGTCACGCAGCAGCCTGCCCTATGGTTATGGCAGCGATCGTTATCGTGCTGCGCCGCCGGTGCCCGTGGTGCCGCTGAGGCCCTGAAGCCTGGGCTCACTTCAGGTCGAGGCAGACGGTGGCGCCTTCGTTGTTGCGGCAGAGCAGGCGGCGGTGGCTGAGCACGGGTTGAACCCAGCATTTGCCGCTCAGCACCTGGATGCGCTGCTGGATGTCGATGCCGTCGCCAAGGATGCGCGCGAGGACGAGTTCGCCTTTGCTGGTGAGCAGCAGGGCGTGGCCGTCGGCGGTGATGAGGCCGGTGCCTTTGTCGACCTCGGTGTTCTTCCACAGGGTCTGACCGGTGCTGAGGCTGAGCAGGCGGAGGTCGTTGGCGCCCCGGACCTGGTCGTTGAAGACGAGCAGGCTGTCCTTGCCGACGGGCAGCCCGGAATGGAAGAGCAGGCCGATGGCGCGGTCGCTCCAGAGTTCCGTGAGGCTGTGTTCACCGGCCTTCAGGGCACGGGCGCCCATGTTGCCGGTGTGGGAGATGAAGAGGGTGTCGCCAAACTGCACAGGGGTGGCGCAGTTGCAGAAGTCACGGGTTTCCGTGGCGTGACGGGAGATGAGTGCGCCGTCCTTGATGTCGCGCAGTTCAAGCGCCTGGCCTTTAAAGAACACGAGGGTGTCGCGGCCATGGAGCCGGGAGACGAAGGGGGTGGCGTAACCGGCTTCGCCATCGCCGGTTTTCCAGATGACGGCACCGGTGGCGGCGTCGAGGCAGAGATTGGAGCTGCCCTGGCCTCCGGCATCCAGGTAGAGCCGGCCTTCATGAATGCAGGGGCTGCTGCTGAAGCCGTAGACGGGGCGCTTGCCACCAAAGTCGTCGATGAGGTGCTTCTGCCAGAGGACGTTGCCGCTGCCGGAGTCGAGGCAGAGCACATGACCGTCACGGCTGACGAACCAGGCCTTGTCGCCAATGACAGTGGGGGTGGAGGCCGGGCCGCAGGGGACGATGGACATCTCATGGCATTTCGTCGGCACGGCGTGCTGATGCTGCCAGACGTGCCTGCCTGTCTCCAGGTCGATGCAGACGAGAGTGTCCTTGTCGGCCCCGTCGTTGCCTGCGGTGTAAACACGCTTTCCCACAACCGCAAAAGAGCTGAGCCCTTTGCCGAGCTCGGCTTTCCAGAGGACCGGCGGCCCGTCGGCGGGCCATCGGGTGTTCCATCCGACTTCTGGCGTGGTGCAGTTTCCGTCCGGCCCCTGGTAGCGGGGCCAGTCGGACTCGGCGGCAGGAAGGCTGGTGGGCCAGGTCAGGCCGCTCGCTCCTGAACGGACGGAGGTTTTGGGTTTCGCAGGTTCGTCGGCGAGCGGCGGGGAGTCGGCGGCGGGCAGATCGATGACTTCAGGCGGGGTTTTTTTGCCCTCTTTACTTTCGCCGCCGAGGGCGAAGAGCCTGCCTTTTCCGCCGCTGACGAGACGGTGGAAGTAGCGTGGGTGCTGAAGTTTCACGACGGGTGTCCAGCCGTTGCTGCGCAGTTCCAGGAGAATGCCGGCGGCACCGCTGGCAAAGAGGCGGCCTTCATGGGCCACGGCGGCGAAACCAAAGCCCCCGAGCTTGTCCTGTGGGAGCTTCGGGCCTTCGCTCCACTGGCCGCTGATGGTGTCGAGGATGGAGACATCGGTGGTGATGTCCTCGTCACTGTTCATGCCGCCGATGGCGTAAAGCCGGGTGCCGATGGCGTGGACAGCGAGGGCACGTCGTTCAAAGGGCTGCGAGTGGGTCTGCCAGGCAGCGCCAGGTCTGGAAATCTCAAGGGTCAGGTAGCTGTCATGCCATTCCGCATCCCGGCCGCCGGAGAGTGCCCAGCCGCCGATGACGTAGAGCGTGTCGCCGACGACGATGCTGTCATGGCTGGAGCGGCGCTCGGGCAGGTTGGGCAGGGGATGCCACTGCTTGTCCGCCGGATCGTAGCGGGCGGCGGTTTCGCTGGACCAGAGGTCTTGCTTTTCGCCCTTCGCATTTCTGGCCGCCATGCCGCCAATGCGCAGCACGCCCTTTTCTGTGGCGACGAGGGAGGCGCCCTGGGCGGGTTCATCCTTGGCCAGAGGTTCCCAGGATTTCAGTCCCGCCTTCCAGTGGAAGAAGTCGCCGTGAACATCGGAGTTGTTGTATTGGTGACGTTTGCCGCTGTGGCCGCCATAGATGTAAACGCTGCCTGATGCCGTGGCGGCGGCGCCGAAGCTGGCGACTGGCAGGGGCAGTTCCGGCGGGGCTTCCGCCAGGGCGAAGCCGGCAAGGAGGGACAGGAGCGGGATCAGGGATTTCATCGTGTGGGGGGCCGGAAAAGATACGCCATCCAGTGCACCAAGCTTCACAGGCCTGTTGTCGATGGATTGACAAGAAGTGGCGGCTTTTTGTGATCGGGTGTCAGCAGGAAACAAAAAGCCCCGAGGCTCTGGGGAGCCTCGGGGCTGTATGAGAAGTGGGGAAGCCGTCGATCAGGGCAGGCTCGTGGCGCCCATCAGGAAGCGGTCGCATTCGCGGGCGGCGCCGCGGCCTTCGTTGAAGGCCCAGACGACCAGGGACTGGCCACGACGGCAGTCGCCGCAGGCGAAGACGCCGGGCAGGCTGGTGGTGTACTGGTTGTGCTCGGCCTTGACGTTGCTGCGGGCGTCGCGCTCGACGCCGAGGGCTTCGAGAAGAGGCTGTTCGGGCCCGAGGAAGCCCATGGCGAGCAGGACAAGCTGTGCGGGCAGGACCTTCTCGGTGCCGGGGATCTTCTGCGGGCCGAAGTTGCCCTTGTCGTCCTTCTTCCACTCGACGTTGACGACGTGCACGGCCTTCACGTTGCCGTTTTCGTCGCCTTCAAAGTGGGTGGCGGTGGTGAGATAGACGCGGGGATCGTCGCCGAACTTGGCGGCAGCCTCCTCCTGGCCGTAGTCCATCTTGTAGGTCTTCGGCCATTCGGGCCACGGATTGTTCGCGGCGCGGGTCATGGGCGGTTTTGCCATGATCTCAAGCTGGGTGACGGTCGTGCAGCCGTGACGGACGCTGGTGCCGACGCAGTCGGTGCCGGTGTCGCCGCCGCCGATGATGACGACGTCCTTCTTGTCGGCGGTAATGTAGTCCTTGCCCGGGTCGAGCACGGCCTTGGTGTTCGCGGTGAGGAAGTCCATCGCGAAGTGGATGCCCTTGAGCTCACGGCCGGGGATCGGAAGGTCGCGCGGCTTGGTGGCGCCGGTGGCGAGGATGACGGCGTCGAAGTCCTTGCGGAGCTGCTCGGCGGTGATGTCGGTGCCGACGTTGACGCCGCACTTGAAGACCACGCCTTCGGCCTCCAGGACCTGGATGCGGCGCAGGACGACCTCCTTCTTGTCGAGCTTCATGTTAGGGATGCCGTACATGAGCAGGCCGCCGGGGCGGTCGGCGCGTTCAAAGACGGTGACGCTGTGGCCGGCCTTGTTGAGCTGGGCGGCGGCGGTGAGTCCGGCGGGGCCGGAGCCGATGACGGCGACCTTCTTGCCGGTGCGTTTTTCCGGGGGCTGAGGGGTGACCCAGCCTTCCTCCCAGGCCTTGTCGATGATGCTGACCTCGATGTTCTTGATGGTCACCGCAGGCTCGTGGATGCCGAGGACGCAGGAGCCTTCGCAGGGGGCGGGGCAGACGCGGCCGGTGAACTCGGGGAAGTTGTTCGTCTTGTGCAGGCGGTCCAGCGCCTCGCGCCAGAGGCCGCGGAAGACGAGGTCGTTCCACTCGGGGATGAGGTTGTTGATCGGGCAGCCGCTGGCCATGCCGCTGATGAGGGTGCCGCTGTGGCAGAACGGGATGCCGCAGTCCATGCAGCGGGCGCCCTGTTTCTTCAGGCGGTCTTCGGGAAGGTGGAGATGAAACTCCTTCCAGTCCTTGATGCGCTCAAGCGGATCGCGGTCGGCGGGCAGTTCGCGGGTGAATTCGATGAAGCCGGTTGGTTTTCCCATGGTCTAGAACAATGAAGCGTGTGGGTGATGCGTGAAGTCGGTTGCGGTTCGTGGCGGACCGGGAAATCAACCCCCGCCGACGCGGGAGGCGTCCTTCGAGTTGGATTCAAAGGCGGCGATGAGGGCGTCGTCGCCGGTGAGGCCGTCAGCCCTGGCCTTGTCGAGGGCCTTGAGGACGCGGGCGTAGTCGCGAGGCAGCACCTTGACGAACTGCTTCACGCTCTGCTCCCACAGGGCGAGCACCTTGAAGGCCTTCTGGCTCTTCGTGGCCTCGGCGTGCTGCTTGATGAGTTCATAGAGCGCGTCGATCTCCTCCTTGTCCTCGAGAGGGAAGAGGTCACTCATGGTGGTGTTGCAGCGTGTCTTGAAATCACCCTTCTCGTCCAGGACGTAGGCGATGCCGCCGGACATGCCCGCGGCAAAGTTGCGTCCGGTGGTGCCAAGGACGACGACACGGCCGCCGGTCATGTATTCGCAGCCGTGGTCACCCACGCCTTCGACGACGGCGTCGACGCCGCTGTTGCGCACGGCGAAGCGCTCGCCCGCGACGCCGCGCAGGAAGAGCTGGCCGGCGGTGGCGCCGTAGAGGGCGGTGTTGCCGGCGATGATGTTCTCCTCGGCGGCAAAGGTGCTGCCTTCCGGCGGATAGACGATGATGCGACCGCCGCTGAGGCCCTTGCCGACGTAGTCGTTGGCGTCGCCTTCGACGATGAGTGTGACGCCCTTCGGCACAAAGGCGCCGAAGCTCTGACCGGCGCTGCCCTGGAAGGTCAGGCGGACGGTGTCGTCCGGCAGGCCGTTCCAGTGCTTCTTGGTGATCTCGTTGCCGAGGATGGTGCCGACGGTGCGGTTGACGTTGCGAATGGGCAGCGTGGCGCTGACTTTTTCGCCCTTCTCGATGGCCGGCTGGCAGAGAGGCAGGAGGGTGTTGATGTCCAGGCTGCGGTCGATGCCGTGATCCTGCGCCTCGGTGCAGTAGGTGCCGACCTCGGGGCCGACGTTCGGACGATACAGCAGGCTGCTGAGGTCGATGCCGCGGGCCTTCCAGTGGTCGACGGCCTGGCGGGCCTCGAGAACGTCCACGCGTCCGACCATGTCTTCAAGCCTGCGGAAGCCGAGCTGGGCCATGATTTCGCGCACTTCCTGGGCGATGAACTTCATGAAGTTCGCGGCGTATTCGGGGTCGCCGGTGAACTTGGCACGCAGTTCAGGGTTTTGGGTGGCCACGCCGACCGGGCAGGTGTTCAGGTGGCAGACGCGCATCATGATGCAGCCCAGTGTGACGAGCGGGGCGGTGGCAAAGCCAAACTCCTCGGCGCCGAGCAAGGCGGCGATGACCACGTCGCGGCCGGTCTTCATCTGGCCGTCGGCCTCGACGACGATCTTGGAGCGCAGGTTGTTCAGCAGCAGGGTCTGGTGGGTTTCGGCAAGGCCGAGCTCCCAGGGCAGGCCGGCGTGTTTGACGGAGGTCTGCGGGGAGGCGCCGGTGCCGCCGTCATAACCGGAGATCAGCACGACGTCGGAGTGGGCCTTGGCGACGCCTGCGGCGATGGTGCCGACGCCGACTTCGGAGACGAGCTTGACGCTGATACGTGCGGCGCGGTTGGCGTTCTTCAGGTCGTGGATGAGCTGGGCCAGGTCCTCGATGGAATAGATGTCGTGGTGCGGAGGCGGCGAGATGAGGCCGACGCCCGGCGTGGAGCCGCGCACCTTGGCGATCCAGGGATAGACCTTGGAACCGGGAAGCTGGCCGCCTTCACCGGGCTTGGCGCCCTGGGCCATCTTGATCTGGATCTCGCGCGCCTGGCTGAGGTAGAGGCTGGTGACGCCGAAGCGGCCCGAGGCCACCTGCTTGATGGCGGAGTTCTTTGAGTCACCCTTTTCGTTCGTCCAGGTGTAGCGCTCGGGGTCTTCGCCGCCTTCACCGGTGTTCGACTTGCCGCCGATGCGGTTCATGGCGATGGCGAGCGTTTCGTGGGCCTCCTTGGAAATGGAGCCATAGCTCATGGCGCCGGTCTTGAAGCGCTTCATGATGCTTTCGACGCTTTCGACCTCGTCGATCGGCACCGGGGTCTGCGCCTTGAAGTCGAGCAGGCCGCGCAGGGTGTAGAGCTGCTTCACCTGGGTGTTCACCAGGGCGGAGTACTGCTTGAAGGTGTCAAAGCTGCCGGTGCGGACGGCCTTCTGCAGAGTGTGGATGGTGAGCGGGTTGAACAGGTGGGCCTCGCCCTCCTTGCGCCACTGGTAGTCGCCGCCGACGTCGAGGGCGTGCACCTGGGAGTCGCGGTCCGGGAAGCCGCGCTGATGGCGCTGGATGGCCTCCTCGGCGATGACGTTGATGTCGCTGCCCTCCACGCGGGTTGCGGTCCAGGTGAAGTACTTGTCGACCACGCTTTTGGACAGGCCGACGGCTTCAAAGATCTGGGCGCCGCGGTAGCTCTGCATCGTGGAGATGCCGATCTTGGAGGCGACCTTGATGACGCCCTTCGTGGCGGCCTTGATGAAGTTATAAACCGCCTTCTTGTGGTCGACGTTCACCAGGAGGCCCTGGCGGATCATGTCGTCGAGAGTCTCGAAAGCGAGGTAGGGGTTGATCGCGCCGCAGCCGAAGCCGATGAGGGTGCAGAAGTGGTGAACCTCACGCGGTTCGCCGGACTCGAGGACGATGTCGCACTGGGTGCGGGTGCCCTGGCGGATGAGGTGGTGGTGCAGGCCGCCGACGGCGAGCAGGGCCGGGATGGGGGCCTTGCTGGCGCTGACGCCACGGTCCGTGAGGATGAGGATGTTGCGGCCCTGCTTGATGAGCTGATCAGCCTGGGCGCAGAGCGCGTCCATGGCGGCTTCGAGGCCCTTGGCGCCCTTTTTCGGGTCAAAGGTGATGTCGAGGGTGGCGGAGGCGAACTCGCCTTCGGCGATGGACTTGAGCTTGGAAAGCTCCTCGTTGCTGAGGATCGGTGTCTTCAGCTCGATCAGATGGCAGCTTTCCGGCTTTGGATCGAGCAGGTTGCCCTCGCGGCCGATGGTGGTGACGGGGGAGGTGACGATCTCCTCGCGGATGCAGTCGATCGGCGGGTTGGTGACCTGGGCGAAGAGCTGCTTGAAGTAGTCGTAAAGGAGCTTGGCCTTGCTGGAGAGCACGGCGATGGGGATGTCGGTGCCCATCGAGCCGATGGCCTCGACGCCGTCACGGGCCATCGGCACCATGAGCATGCGCAGGTCCTCCCAGGTATAACCAAAAGCCTGCTGGCGTTGCAGCATGGTCTCATGGTCGGGAAGGGGGCAGGGGGCGCCGTCGGCGATGTCCGCCAGCTTCACGAGGTTCTTGTCGAGCCATTCGCGGTAGGGCTTCTCGGCGGCGATCTTCTCCTTGATCTCGTCGTCGGGGACGATGCGGCCTTCCTCCATGTTGACGATGAACATCTTGCCGGGCTGCAGACGGCCCTTGAGCTTGACGTTGGCGGGGTCGACGGGCAGAACGCCGGCTTCGGAGCCCATGATGACGAGGTCGTCGTGGGTGACGTAATAGCGGGAGGGGCGCAGGCCGTTGCGGTCCAGAGTGGCACCCATCATGGTGCCGTCCGTGAAGGCCACGGAGGCGGGCCCGTCCCAGGGTTCCATGAGGCAGGAGTGATACTCGTAGAAGGCCTTCTTGGACTCGCTCATGGATTCATGGCCGCTCCAGGGCTCAGGAATCATCATCATCATGGCGTGCGGCAGCGAGCGGCCGCTGAGCACGAGGAGCTCGAGGCAGTTGTCGAAGATGGTGGAGTCGGAGCCGTCGACGTTGATGACCGGCTTGATCTTCTGAATGTCATCCCCGAAGAGCTCGGAGGCGAACAGGGACTGGCGTGCGAGCATCCAGTTGATGTTGCCGCGCAGGGTGTTGATCTCGCCGTTGTGGGCGATGTAGCGGTAGGGGTGGGACCGCTCCCAGTTCGGGAAGGTGTTGGTGGAGAAGCGGCTGTGAACCAGGGCCAGGGCGGACTCCATGTCGGTGTCTCTGAGGTCGAGGTAGTAACCGCCGACCTGGGCCGGGGTGAGCATGCCCTTGTAGACCAGGGTGCGGCAGCTCATGCTGGGGGCGTACCAGCTGGTGTCGATCTTCGCCACGCGGATGGCATTGTGGGCGACTTTGCGGAGAACGTAGAGCTTGCGCTCGAAGGCGAGGTCGTCCGCCGCAGAGGCGGGGCGCTTCACAAACACCTGGCGGACCACCGGTTCGCTGGCCTTGGCGGACTTGCCGAGGGTGGAGTTGTCCGTCGGCAGGTCGCGCCAGCCGATGACGGGCATGCCTTCTTGAGCGGCCACCTCTTCAAAGGTCGCCTGGCCCTTTTGGCGAGCTTCGGGGTCACGGGAGGTGAAGACGTTGGCGACACCGTAGTGTCCGGGCGCGGGCAGATCGAAGCCGGCCGCCTTCGCCACCTTGGCAAGAAACTTGTGCGGCATCTGGATGAGGATGCCGGCGCCGTCGCCGGTGTTTTCCTCAACGCAGGCGCCGCGATGATCGAGGTTTTCCAGGATCTGCAGGGCGTCCGCAACGATCTTGTGGGACTTTTTCCCCTTCATGTGGCAGACAAAGCCGACGCCGCACGCATCGTGCTCATGGCGTGGATCATAGAGGCCCTGGGCGGGCGGGAGACCGTTTTGGGAGAGTCCTGGGGAGGTCATTTTTGTGCAAAAGGGGGCCGCATTTAGGCGCGTTGCTTCTGGAACGCAAGGCTGGAATCCTCCCCGGTAGCACTTCCCCTGCCGGTTTTGACTTATTCACAATCTTCTCGACGAATCGGTTAGGCCTGATTTTAGGATTGCCAGGGCCCTCCCCATGACCCAGGGAGTGCCCCGGCCCATGGCAGACAACTTCGTCCATCTTCACGTCCACTCCGACTTCTCCCTGCTCGACGGGGCCTGCCGGATTGACGACCTGGTGAAGCGGGCCCAGAAGCTGAAGATGCCGGCGGTGGCCATCACGGATCACGGCAACCTGTACGCGGCCATCGACTTCTACATGGCCGCCCAGAAGACGAAGCCGAAGCTGAAAAAGGGGGAGGTGGCCACCCCGGAGCAGCTGGAAAAGATCGTCAAGCCCATCCTGGGGTGCGAGGCTTACCTGGCCCCCGGTTCCATGCACGAGAAGAAGGAGGTGCCTGGCCGGAAGCGGGCCTCCCACCTGACCCTGCTTGCCTCCAGCAACGAGGGCTATGAAAACCTGTCCAAGATCGTCACCGAGGCCCACCTGTTCGGCCAGTGGTACCATCCCAGGATGGACAAGGACCTGCTGCGTCAGCACAGCAAGGGCCTGATCTGTCTGAGCGGCTGCATCAACGGTGAGATCAACCAGCTTCTGCTCACCGACCGCAAGGACGAGGCGGAGAAGAGCCTGCGGGAGTTCGTGGACATCTTCGGCCCGGAGAACTTCTACCTGGAGCTTCAGAACCACGGCATGGAGCAGCAGCGGACCGTCACGCGTCAGCTCCTGGAATGGAGCAAAAGCTACGGGCTGAAGACGGTCGCCACCAACGACGTGCACTTCATGAACCGCGAGGATCATGAAAGCCATGACTTGCTTATCTGCATCGGCACCGGTGCGAACGTCCATGACCAGAACCGCCTGACCTACTCGCCCGAGGTGTACTTCAAGACGGCGGAGGAAATGCGCGCCCTGTTTGCCGAGATCCCCGAGGCCTGCGACGCCACCCTGGAGATCGCCGAGAAGTGCAACCTGGACATCCGGCTCGATTCGACCAGCATCGACCGCTACCCGCTCTACAACCCCGAGAACGGGATGGACCGCAGCGACTATCTGCGGCAGCTCTGCGAGGAGGGACTGATCCGCCGCTACGGCCGGGACCGTGCGCTGAATGACGAGTTGTTGCGCAAGCGCATGGATTACGAGCTGGCGCTGCTGAATGAGAAGAACTTCACCAGCTACTTCCTGATCGTCTGGGACTTCATCAACTGGGCCAAGAAAAACGGCATTCCCGTCGGTCCGGGTCGTGGTTCCGCCGCCGGTTCGCTCGTCGCGTATGTGCTCGGCATCACGGACATCGATCCGCTTCGTTTCGAGCTGGTGTTCGAGCGCTTCCTGAACCCGGAGCGTGTCAGCCCTCCGGATATTGACATCGACTTCTGCCAGACGCGTCGTCCGGAGGTCATCCAGTATGTGCGTGAAAAGTATGGCGAGCTGAGCGTCAGCCACATCATCACCTTCGGCACCATGGGCGCCAAGAGCGTCATCCGCGATGTCGGGCGCGTGCTTGGCTGGAGCTACGGCGACTCCGACCGGCTGGCGAAGATGATCCCGGACGAGCTGAACATTGAGCTCAAGGATGCCCAGGAGAAAAACCCCGAGCTGAAGTCGTTGCTCGAGACTGATTCAGCGGCGCAGGAGCTCTGGAAGCACGCCACTTTCCTGGAGGGCACCACGCGCGGCACCGGCATCCACGCGGCGGGCATTGTCATCGGTGACAAGCCGTTGTCCACCTTCATCGCCCTCACCCGCGGCAACGAGGAGGAAATCGTCACCCAGTTTGCGATGAAGCCGCTCACTGAACTGGGCATGCTGAAGATGGACTTCCTCGGCCTGAAGACCCTGACGGTCATCGAGGAGGCGGAGAAGTGGATTCACAAGCGGGTGCCCGGCTTCCGGGCGGCGGATGCGCCGTTGGAGGACCTGAAAACCTTTGAACTCATCCAGAGAGGCGAGACGGTCGCCGTGTTCCAGATGGAATCCGGCGGCATGGTCAACACCTGCAAGCAGCTGGGGCCGGACAAGATTGAGGAGATCATCGCTATCCTGGCCCTGTATCGACCGGGGCCGATGCAGTTCATCCCCGACTACATCAACCGCAAGAAGGGCCTGGAGAAGGTTGAGTATCCCCACCCGCTGCTGGAGAAGATCGCCAAGGAGACCTACGGCATCCTGGTTTATCAGGAGCAGGTGCAGCAGGCGGCGAACCTGCTCGCCGGGTTCACGCTCGGCCAGGCGGACCTTCTCCGTCGCGCCATGGGCAAGAAGGACGCCGCCGAGATGGCCCGCCAGCGTCTTGTCTTCGTTGATGGCTGTGAAAAGACCAACGGCATCGGCTCCAAGCAGGCGAACGAAATCTTCGACTTGCTGGAGAAGTTCGCCCAGTACGGCTTCAACAAGTCCCACTCCGCCGCCTACGGGATCGTCACGTACCGCACCGCCTTTTTGAAGGCGAACTACCCGGTCGAGTTCATGACCGGCGTGCTCAGCCTCGAGGTCAGCAACACCGACAAGATCGCCAATTTCGTCAGTGAATGCCAGCGCATGGGCATCGACATCCTGCCGCCGGACGTGAACCGCAGCCTGCTGGTGTTCGCTCCTGAGCGAACCAAGGATGCGGAGACGCCTGAGGGCGTGCCCAACGCCATCCGCTTCGGTCTGGCGGCGATCAAGAACGTCGGTGAGGCCGCCATGGCCTCGGCCATCGAGGAGCGCGGCAGGAACGGGCCGTTCACCAGCCTTGAGGACTTCTGCTCACGGCTCGACACCAAGTCGGTGAACAAGAAGACCATGGAGTCGCTGGTGAAGGCGGGCGCGTTTGACTTCACCAAGGAGGACCGCGCCAGCATGTTTGCGAGGCTGGACCAGGTGCTGGCCAGCGCCGCCTCCATGCAGAAGGACCGCAAGGCGGGGCAGGGTGGTCTTTTTGACGACTTTGACCTCGGCAAGCCCAAGAAGGGTGCGGCCCGGCAGGAGGCGCAGTCCGCCGTCACGCCCTGGACGCATGACGAGATCCTGGCGAATGAGAAGGAGCTGCTCGGTTTCTACGTCAGCGGGCATCCGCTCGACAACTTCCGGGGCCATTTCGACTCCTCCAAGATCACCAAGATCGCCGCCATCCACGAGGTGGACACCAAGCAGAAGCCGCAGACGATCTGGATCGCGGGCATCATCAACACCTGTGCGGTGAAGTATTCGAAGAAGGACAACCGGCCCTTCGCCACATTCACCTTTGAAGACTTCACCGGCCAGATCGAGATGATGGCCTGGAGCGAGGAGTACGAGAAGTTCAAGGAGCTGCTGCAGCCCGGCAAGGTGCTCGGCCTGCGCTGCCGCTGCATGAAGGACCAGCGCACCGAGGGCAACCGAGTGACCCTGGGCGACGCCAAGGAGCTGCAGCCGAAGAAGGCGCGCAATCCGAACGCCGCGACCACCGTGGTGGAAAAGCCGGCCGCCCCGCCCGCGCCTCCTAAGCCCCTGCTGCTGCGCCTCGACTGCCGGCGTCACGGGCAGATTGACCTGGAACGCATTCACGAAGTACTGGTCCAGCATCCCGGAGAGCTGCCGGTGATCTTTGAATTCGCCTACAACGGCGGCAGCAGGGTCCGCCTGCAGGCCGATGACGAGTTCCGCGTCACCCAGACCAAGGACCTCATCCAGCAGCTGATGATCTGGATGTAGTGAAGGGGGACGCAGCTTCAGCGGTGCAAGACCTGCAGGGAGACACCCAAGGACTGCCCTGGGCCAGGGCGAAGCGTCAACGGAACAACCAGAAGCCAGGGCTGATAACGCTCTTCAAGATAAACTTGAAGCAAGCTTCTTGAGTGGCGGCAGACTGGGCGTCCGTGCGCCACTTGTCTTCCGACGTCTCCATGCACGGGTCACCCACATCCAGAGCTCTCACTGCCAGCATTTTTACAAAGGCTCATGGTGAAGCCAATCCAAAGGCGCCGTCTCGCAGGCCCTGGGCACCGCCTTGGATGTCGGGAGGCTGGTAACTATGGGCTTCGGCCCAGCTTTTACCGCCGTCGTCACTGCGGAGGATGTGGGTGCGTTGCTGATGGATGCTGATGAGCGTGCCCCTGTCGCTGGCGATGACTTGTCCCAGGGGGACTGCGGCGGGAAGGTCGCGCCAGTTTTTGCCGTCGCTGCTGGCGCGTGATGGTCTGCCGCAAAGCCAGAATTCGTTGTTCACAACGCTGAGCACCGCCCTTTGTGTGCCCGTGGCGTGGGGGCCCTGCCAGGTTTCGCCGTTGTCGGTGCTGGTCCAGGCGTTTTCGGAGTCTTTGTCAGTCATGAGCAGCCCCTTGCCACTGCACACCAGTGTTCCGCGGCCCAGGGAGGCTTCGAGTCCTTTGGGGGAGAGCCATCGCCAGGTCCTGCCCTGGTCATCGGTGGCAAAAAGATGCCCAAACTTAGGTCCGTCAATGCCGCGGTTGTCCCCCAGGGCCAGGAATCGTCCCGTCTCATCGCCACAATAGACCGGATCGAGGTGATGCGTCTGAAGCTTGCCGCGCGGATCGTTTTTCGCGAGACCCCAAATGGAAGCCCCGGTGAAGGTCTTTCCCATGTCGCTGGTGGCAGCCATGCTCATGTATCCGGTGCCGATGAGGGTCTGTCCGCCCGTGGCAAGCCCCCAGGTGCCCGGCATGATGCGTGGATTGCCCTTGCTGTCAGGGAGGCTGGCCTTGCCGCTGGTGAGGTGCCGCCAGTTCAAGCCGTCATCTGATGCAAGCCAGCTCGTGGGCGCGCCCCAGCCAAAGGCAACGACGAAAAGACCGCTGCCGTAAGTCATCGTGCGCGTGGCCCAGACGCCGTGATCTCCGCTTGGATGGCCGAAGAAGGCCTGCTTCCAAGTCCTGCCATCATCTTTGGAGGTGAGGATGCGTCCGCCGTGCCCGCAGACGACAAAGGTGGGGACTTTGGGATTCGGCTTGAAATCACCGCCGAGCGGAACCTCCTCGCGACGTTTTTCGCCTGCGGCGATGTCTGCGGGAGATTCGGCTGCAAGGTTCGCGCAAGTGAGGCAGGCAAAGATGGAAAGGATGAGGCGTCTCATGATCGGACACGGGTGGGGCTGGTGGAACGGCGCGGTCAACCCAGTTCGAAACCCTTGATCGACTGAGCGGTGCTGCTGCCGAACTTTTCGAGGCCGACATCGAGACGGTGAGCGATCTGCACGAAGAGGTTGGCGAGCCTTGAGTTGTCGTTGCCCTTGCCTCCGGCGACAACGTGCCGGCCATGACTGAAGCCCCCGCCTGCGACGAGCACAGGCACGTCACGCCAGCTATGACTGCTGGCGTTGCCTAGGTTCGAGCCGGCGAGCACGATGGTGTGGTCGAGCAGGGATCCGCCTCCTTCCTTTGCGTTTTTCAGCAGGCCGAAGAGACGGGAGAGTTCGGCAAACTCGGCCTTCTCAATGAGACTGAGTTCTTCGATCTTCATCTCATCCTGGCCGTGGTGGGAGAGGTTGTGCCAGTCCTGCCTCACACCGTCGATCTTCGGCACCGCATTCATGCCGCCTGCCTTGTAGGTGATGAAGCGGGTGCTGTCAGTCCGCAGGGCGAGCACCATGAGGTCATGCATGAGCTTGGTGCGGGCGATGATGTCGGTGCGGTCCTGCACATCGGTCGGCGGCTTCACGTCCACCCTGGGTTTCGGCTTCTGAGCCCAGGCTTCATTTGCCTGGATGCGCGTTTCGAGCTCCCGCACGCTGGTGAGGTACTGATCAATTTTTTCCTGGTCGCGTTTGCCGAGTTCACGCTGCAGCTTCCGCGCCTCGCCATTGACGGTGTCGAGTATGCTGCGCCCGCGTTTCAGGGCGCGGAGCTGCGCCTGAACCTCGGCCGGAGTGCCGTTGACGAAAAGCTGGGCGAAGAGCTTCGTCGGCGAGCTCTCCGCCGGCAGGTTGACGCCATTGGCCGTCCAGGACATGGAGTCGTTGCCTCCGACGTTGAGCACCAGCGCCGGGAACCGCGTGTCGGGCGAGAGCTTTTCGACAAGCAATTGATCGAGTGAGATGGAGTTGCGGAAGCCTGGGAGGCCGGGGTGCCTGGCCGCGGTAAGCCAGGTGAGTTCGGATGTGTGCCCGTTGGCGCCGTTCTGTTCCTCGTGAGACAGGCCGGAGAAGAGAGTGAAGTCGGCCCGGTGCTCCCTGAGTGCTTCAAGGTAAGGCGTCAGCGCGTAGTCACGGCCTGATTGGGCGGGGAAAAGATTGGGCCCATGGAAGCCGAGTCCGTAGCACATGGCGAGAAAGCGCCGTGGCGGCGTGGTGGCCGCCGCCTCCTGGGCGCGTGTGGCGAAAGCTGGCAGCATCGCATCGAGCCAGGGCAGAGCGAGCAGGGCTCCGGACCCGCGAAGAAGCGCCCGGCGGGAAAGATGCGGCTTGGAGGACAGATGCGGTGATTTCATCGGAGGTGAAGGTTACTTGTTTATGAAAATGCTGCTCTGCACGACCTCATGCACGAGGTCGCGGAAGCCGCCCCCCTTGGCCGAGACAGCCTTGGTGACGCGGTCCAGTTCGGGACGGTCGGAGAATCCCATGCCGCGGCCCGTGCCGTAGACGGACAGCTTTTCAGCCATCGTGCGGGTGAAACGCTCCGGCTGTGCAAGGATGAGTTTCTTGTAGCCGGCAAGATTGCTGAACGGCCTGCCGTCCGGTGTCGTGCCGCTGGCATCGACGGCTGGCCCAACGCGCCACTGAACGTTTTTGAGCTGGGCCGGGAGGTTGGTTGGTTTTGGGAAGTCCTTTCCCAGGCTGCGGTAGTTCTCCCGCCAGCCGCCGATGACGTCATAGTTCTCCAGCGCAAATCCTGGCGGGTCGATGACACGGTGACAGCCGTTGCAGCTTTCCATGGAGCGATGCTTGTCCAGCTGCTGCCTGAGCGTTTGTGCGCCGCGAATATCCGGCTCCACGCCCGGGACACCGGGCGGTGGGGGCGGCGGCGGCGCACCAAGGATGCGGTCAAGCACCCAGATGCCCCGCACGACGGGCGAGGTGGTTGTGCCATTGGCGGACACCTTCAGAACGCTTGCATGCGTCATCACTCCGCCGCGGTGATGTTCTGGCTTCAGTTCCACCTTGCGGAAATCGAGGCCGTCCACGCCGGGAACTCCGTAGAGGCGGGCGAGCGGCTCATTCAACATCGTCCATGTGGAATCGATGAAGTTGGAGACGTTCAGGTTCGCGCGCAGCATTTCCTCGAAAAAGAGTTCGGTCTCCCTCAGGCTGGCGTTCTTCAATGTGTCGCTGAACTCGGGGTAAAGCTGCTTGTCGGGCATTGTGAAATCAATTTCCCGCAGGTTCAGCCACTGGCCGGTGAAGTTCCTGGTGAAGCGTGAGACGCGTGCGTCCTTGAGCAGGCGGTCCGTTTGCTGCTGCAAGCCTGCCTCCGTGGAAAGCTGACCTTTGGAAGCGGCTGCAAGCAGCTCGTCATCGGGCGCGGTCGCCCAGAGCATGTAGCTGAGCCGTGAGGCAAGGGCGAAATCGTCGAGCCTCCCGGCCGATTCCCTGAGGTAAAGGAAATCAGGCGAGCAAAGCACCGCCACATAAGCAGCCATCATTGCATCCTGAAAGGTCGCGCCACCTGCCATCTCGTCCTGCGCAAGATTCAGATATGGAGCGACTTTTTCCGGCGAAGACGGTCGCCGGAACGCCGCCGTCACGAACGCATTCAGCAGGCGGCCTGCGTCCGCCGCCGCATCCTTCGAGATGATTTCGCCGTCCGCCCGGCTCCTTGCAAGCTTTCCCTTCCCGGAACCCGTGGTGCGCGCTTCCAGACCGCCAAACAGGAGCCTGTGTCCACGGCCAGGCCACTCGTCGATGATCGGCCCTTCGACCTGCACCGGCATCAAGGCCAGGCCCGCGCCAGGATATTTCGCCGGACCCTCTTTCTGCAGCGCCGCCTGGTTGGGCACGAGCTGCGGGTAGATGCGGAGCTTCTCACGTGCGCGAAGAAAGACCTCGATCGTCCGTGTCGTCTGCGTCGGCGGCAGTTCCATGAACCCGAGCAAATGGGAGTCATTGTCGCGTCCAAACGTGCCTGCATACACCGAGAAGCCAACGTCTTCATCGGTCTGATGAGCCCGTCCCGTGAGGGTGATGCGGTGGACGCCCTCGGCGCTCGCGGTGAATTCGGGAACGATGGAGGGAAATCCGCCCGTGCTGAAGAACACCAGCGCGCCGTCGTCGAGCTTGAGCCAGTGCTTGCCAACGTTGCCCGCGTTGCGTCCAGCATCGAAAGCCGCCGTGACCTTCTTCCGCTCCGGAGGCGGTCCAAGCTTCACTGCATCCCGCAACGCCGCCTCGGCTGCGTCCATGTAGCGTTGCAGGTGAACGGGCGAGAGATCCAGCGCTTCGCCGACATTGTCGAAACC
Source organism: Prosthecobacter sp. (assembly GCA_044345155.1). Taxonomy (GTDB): domain Bacteria; phylum Verrucomicrobiota; class Verrucomicrobiia; order Verrucomicrobiales; family Verrucomicrobiaceae; genus Prosthecobacter. The sequence continues at coordinate 21,195 of JBIJBP010000025.1, forward strand.
GAAGGCCTTGCCATCCTCAGGCAGCAGTTCGGCCAGCTTCGTCTGCACGCCAAGCATGTCACGCAGCGTGTTTTCATATTCTGTCCGGTTCAGCCGCCGGATCACCGTGCCTTTGTATGCGGCGTCCCATCTCAGAAGCGACTGGCTCAGCAGGCTGGTGAAAGCATCACGCTCGGCTGCGGCTGGCTGCTGCTTCTTCTTCGGCGGCATTTCGCCGGAGGCCACCACATCATGGAGGTGGGTCCACTTCGCCAGCGATTCAAGGTTGCTCAAGTCGGCGGAAAGCTCATCCAGGTCCAGGCCGCCTTTTTTAGTGTCAGCATCATGACAGTCGTAGCAGTTCTGCTCCAGAAACGGCAGCAGCTCTGCTGGCGGGGCTGCGGTTGCGATTGTCACCAGGAGCAGGGCAAGGGCGGTTGACGGGGCCATCTCGAAAAAGGAACTACTTGGGGAACGCATCCAGGCTACGGAACCTGACGGCGCAGTTCAATCCAGCATAATCAAAAAACCTTGGCAGGCGCCGGCTTTGTCTCTGGAGGTGCCCCATCGTTTTGCGAGCCGGCGCTGGAAGCCTCAGCCGCGTGTTCTTTTGCATCAAGTTCAACGGCAGCAAGGGCCTCAAGGGCGGCCCAGTAGTGCGCAAGATCGGGGGCGCGGGGGGGGGGGGGGGGGGCGTTGATTGAGCCGTATGATCAATCTCACCCGCCTTTATTGTGATGTCGCCCAGCCGATGGACCACCTGCGTTATGGCCGCGGGCATGGGGCGCCGACCACGGCTGCGGAGCGCCGTCCGATCGTGGTCTGGAACATCACGCGCCGCTGCAACCTGAAGTGCCTGCATTGCTACCAGGATTCGGATTCCAAGTTCTACCCGGGCGAGTTGTCCTGGGACCAGTGCGTGGGCGTGGTCGATGACCTGGCGCAGTTCAAGGTGCCCGCCCTGCTGCTTTCGGGCGGAGAACCGATGATTCATCCGAAGTTCTTCGAGCTGGCCGAATACGCCACGGGCAAGGGCCTGCGCCTGACGCTTTCCACCAACGGCACCCTGATCGGCGGGGACGAGGCGCGGAGGCTGAAGGACATCGGCTTCTCCTACGTCGGCATCTCGCTGGATGGCATGGGGGCCACGCATGACCATTTCCGGGGACGCAGCGGCGCCTTTGAAAAAGCCGTCGCGGCCTTCAGGCACTGCAAGTCGGTCGGGCAGAAGGTGGGTCTTCGCCTGACGCTGTCGCAGCATAACATCGACGACCTCGACAACATCCTCGACTTCATCGAGCGCGAGGACATTGAGCGCGTGTGCTTCTACCACCTGGTTTACAGCGGTCGTGGCGCGGACCTGATCGAGGTGCCGCATGAGGACACGCGCAGGGCGATCGACAAGATCCTGGACCGCACGGCGAAGTGGGCGGCGGAAGGGCGGCCGCGCGAAGTGCTGACGGTGGACCAGCCGGTGGACGGTCCCTATCTTTACATGCGTCTGCTGCGGGAGAATCCGGAGCGTGCGGCGAAGGCCATTGAGCTGCTGAACTGGAACGGCGGCGGCGCGAACAGCTCCGGCACGGGAATCAGCAACATCGACACCCAGGGCAACGTGCATCCCGACCAGTTCTGGCACAGCCTGACGCTGGGCAATGTGAAGGACCGCCCGTTCAGCGAGATCTGGAGCAACCGCGACCACCCGGAGCTGAACGCGCTGCGCAACCGCAAGGAGCATCTCACGGGCAAGTGCGCCTCCTGCCGCTGGGTCAATGTCTGCGGCGGCGGCTTCCGGGTGCGTGCGCTGCAGATGACCGGCGACTTCTGGGCGCCGGATCCCTCCTGCTACCTGCGCGATGAGGAGATCAAGACCGAGGCCATGGCGGCCTGACCTGGCGACCATCAAGGGTGGAGTCAGTCCGGGCGTCAGGGCATCGGCCTGAGGGTCAGTGCCCGGATGTCCGCCAGCTCCTGCTTCAGGGGGCCGTCGGGGCGCATCAGGATCTTCCGCGCGTCCGGCCCCAGCCTGATTGAACCGACTTTTTGTTCGGCGAAGGATTCATAGCCGCCGGTGGACCTGACCAGGCCCCGGAGGGAGGCGCTGGAGGTTTCGACCACGAATGCGTCGCCTGCGGAGGCATCGTCGGCGGCCAGGGTGACAAAGAGTTCGTACACTCCGGGGGCCGGGATTTGAACCGTCCATTCGGCGATGTCGGTTTCGATGCGCCAGGGGGCGAGGACATCCAGGGAGGGGCGGTAGGCGAGCTTCTGACCGTAGGTCTTCGCGGCGCTGGCCGGGAGGTGAAGGACGCCGGAGGCATCCGGGTGCAGGGCCTTTTCCTCCGGCTCATCAACCTGCAGGAGCGTGTCGGCGGTCCATGGCATTTTTCGTTCGCGGGTGCGGTCGCGCACCTCGGCGACCTGGGAGGTGTTGATGAGGGCGGCCTCGTTGCCCCAGGCGTTGCGGACGTAGCTGAGGACATCGGCGAGCTTCGCGTCGTCGAGCAGGGGATTCATGCCCTGGCCCGGCATGGCAAGGTTCCACTTCTGGCCGTTCACCTCGATTTCGCCATAGAGGCCGTGAAGGGCGATGCGGATGAGAATGCCGGGGTCACCGGTGACCCAGCGGCTTTCTGCGAGGGGCGGGGCGACATTGGGCACGCCGAAGCCGGAGGGCTGGTGGCAGAGCCCGCAGACGTTCTGATAAAGCGCGGCGCCTCGTTCGAGCTGCTGCCTGCCGGCTTCGCTGAGGGGCTGACTCCTGGACGGTGGCACCAGCTTTTCAGCGCCGGGCCAGCCGAGCGCCAGGCGCAGCTTCTGCACGCGTTCGCGGGAGGTGATGTCGCGGCCTGCGGCCATCGTGTCGAGGAAGGGCGGTCTGGCCTTGAGTTCAACCCTGACCTGGGAGGCGAGCAGGCCGTCGGCGAGCGCCTCCTGCCGCCAGAGCCTGCTGTCGGACAGCCTGGTCACAATGGCCGGGGCCTGACCGCCGATGCAGGCGAGATGGGAGATCAGCCTGAGCGTCTCCATCCGGTGAGGGGAGGCGGCCTGCCATTCGGGGCGCTGGAGAAGCAGGTCGAGCAGCCGGGTTTCCGAGCCTTCGATGCAAGTCATGGCGGCGACGCGTGACAGGTCGTCCTCGTGGCGGGTGAGATGTTCCGCGATGTCGGCGAGGGGCCTGGGGAAAAGCAGGGCATGGAGGCGGACGGAGGCGTCGGGTTCGCTGCTGAGGTCGAGCTCCGCGCCGAGCCTGGCTGCGGCGGCGCGAACCCTGGGGTCGGCGTCACGGACCGCCTTTTGCAGGTGAGGCGGGCTGAGCCGTCCCGTGCCTTCGAGGGTCCAGAGGGCATGCAGGCGGTACAGCGGCGTTTTAAAGCGGGAGGGGTCGCCGATGTCGGTGCCGCGCTCGACCAGCAGGCGCTGGGCGGTGCTGCGCTGCCAGCCGTTGGGATGGCCCAGCAGCTCAACCAATGGTTCGTCATCGGCCTTTTCAAGCGACGGCCCTTTCCGCAGGGGGCGGTCCTCGTGGACGATGCGCCAGATGCGGCCGTGGTCGTTGCCCTCATGCAGCCTTCGCTGCTCGATCTGCCGGGTGAGCCAGGGGACGATGAAGATGACGTGCTCGATGATGCCGTGGTACATGTCGGCGAGGTAGAGCGCGCCGTCGGGGCCGACCCGGGCGTTCACGGGACGGAAGCGTTCGTCGGTGCTGGCGATGAGCTCCTGCTCCTGCGGGAAGAAGCGCGTGGCGCGGGGATGCACGCCGTCCTGCAGCTTCAAGGTGCCGACCAGGTGGCCGGCGGAGTCGGGGACGAAGACGTTGCCATGCATCTCGGGCGGGAACTGGTCACCGTCATAAAAGCAGGTGCCGGAGACGATGGTGTAGGTGCGCAGGCGTCCGTCATCGCGAAGCTCCAGGGCTCCCAGCGTGACGGCGGGTGTGACGCGGATGGGGAAGCATTCGGCGGCGTCCTGGGCGACGTTCACATTGACGCCGAAGCCACCACGGCCTCCGCTCCGGGCCAGCCTGGCCAGTCCTGAATGCCGGAGGATGGACCCGGCCGGGATCAGGTCCATGTGCATGGCGCTGTTTTCATAGCAGGAGATGAAGCGTCCGGTCTCATCAAAGCTGACGCCGAACTGGCCGCGATGCAGCGTGGGTTCGTCGACGAGCCTGCCATCCCTCCACTGGTAGCGGTGCGGCCAGTCGGCACAGTGCAGCCAGTTGTCGATGCCGCGGCGCAGGCCGTTGGCGGTGTGCTGCGGATTGCCGCCGACGCCCATCGTGCCGACCTGCGAGCGGTGGTCGCAGCGAAGGTCGCCGTCCCTGTCCTCGCAGAACCAGAGCTTGGGCGGTTCCTGGAGCAGGATGCCGCCCTTCACGAAGGCGAAGCTGCGGGGCATGACGAGCTTGTCGAGAAAGACGGTGCTTTTGTCCGCCCTGCCGTCTGCATCAGTGTCCTCAAGCACGACCACGCGGCAGATCGGGTCGCCTTCACCGCTGCCATGGATGTCACGCATGTAGCCCTGGTATTCAACGACCCAGATGCGGCCTTCGGGGTCGAACTCAAAGAAGATGGGGCACTGCACCATGGGCTCGCAGGCGACGAGTTCGGCGCGGTAGCCCGGTGCGAGCCGGAAGGCGCGGGCCTCCTCCTCCGCGGAAAGCACCGGGGCGGGCGGCACCTGGATGCGCTTCAGCAGCTCCTCGCCCTTTTCCCAGTCGGCCCAGCCGGCGAGCGCCGAGGCGGGGCGTGCGCGCGGCCGGTCGGCGGGGATGGCCCCGTTTTGGGCAAACGCAAAGCTGGTTAGAAGAAGGAACGGCAGGAGCTTCATGGCTTGATGGCGGAGCCGGGCACGGGCAGGCCGCTGGGGACGCGGTCCGGAATGGACGTGTCATAAGCGGTGTTGAGGGTTTCGAGGAAGGCGGCGATGGGTGCGTGGTCCTCGGGAAGCATGTTCATCCGGCGCAGCAGCGGGTCGAGGGGAGGAAGCGTGGCGTCATCACCGCCCTCAAGGGTTTCGGCCGCCTGGTCCATGAGGCGGTCGTAGAACAGCAGCACGTCATCCAGGCTGGGCAGGCCGCCGTGGTGCATGTAAGGTGCGGTGTGCCTCAGGTTGCGCAGGGTTGGGGTGCGGAATTCGGTGCGACGTGTGGCATTGTCCGTCAGGCCGATGGCGTGGAGCTTGTAGTCCGAGAGCATGGGGCCGTTGTGGCAGAGCACGCAGCCGGCGCGTTTGAAGGCTTCCAGGCCCTTTTGCTGTGCCCGCGTCATGGCCGACCTGTCGCCGCGCATGAAGCGGTCGAAGGGGGAGTCGGGAGTGATCAGGGTTCGTTCGTAGGTCGCGAGGGCCTCCGCGACTTTGTCCGCAAGGATGAGGCCGTCGAAGCGCCGGACATATTCGGGGATGGCCTTGAGGCGGTGGATCATCGACGTCACGGCCTCGGCTTCATCACAGGCATCGCCGCGCATCTCCTCGCGCTGCCGGACGGGGAGAAGGGCCTGGGCTTCGAGGCTGAGCACGCGGTTGTCCCAGAACATGGGTGCCAGGCGCGGGTCGTGAGGTTTGCCGGTGGCGATGCCGTTGAAGGCGGCGTTGAGGATGGTCGGCGTGTTGCGGAGGAGGGGCTTGAAGTTGGCGCTGCCCATCAGGCGTCGATCCGGGCCAAGGCCGGTGGCATGAACGCCGAGAGGCGTGGCGCGGGCGTCGGCCCAACCGAATTTGGGGTGATGACAGGTGGCGCAGGCGACGTCACGTGTGGCAGAGAGGACGGGGTCGAAGAAGAGCAGGCGGCCGAGTTCGACCTTTGCCGGAGTGTCGGAGGGAAGGGCGGCGGAGAGGGGCAGGGCTTCGAGGGTGGTGTCAGGCTGGGGCGACAGATCCCCGACCTCGGCCCAGGCAAAGCCGGGCAGGAGCAGGAGGGGGAGGAGGCGGGTCATGGATAAGGGGGAGGTGTTTCAGACGGGGGCTGCCCAGTGGCTGCGGTAGCTGCGTTGGAGGAGGCGGGAGGCGTCGGGGTTGCCGGAGATCTGCTCGGTCGCCGGATCGAAGACGAGGGCGCTGCGGGTGCGGGCGGCGATGTTGCCGAGGTGGCAGAGGGCGGTGCTGAGATGGTTGATGGTGATGTCGGCGTTGAGCCTGGCTCCGGTGCGGATGGCGTCGAGGAAGTTGGCGTGATGGGCGGCGAGGTCGGGGCCTGAAGGCGGTTTGATCTCTTCGAGGAGCTTGTTGCGCAGGCCGAAGATCTGCCAGCCTCTGGACTTGCCGCCGATGATCATGCCTTGGGTGCCATACCAGGCGCAGCCGTTTTCGTGACCTTCCTGGACGTAGGGGCTCCAGTCGCGCTGTTCATAGATGAGCTGGCGGGTTTTGCCTCCGGGCAGGTCGTATTCAAAGGCGCAGTAAAGCGTGTCGGGCCACTGCTGGTCGTCGTCGAAGAACAGCTTGCTGCCCTGGCTGATGATACGGCTGGGATGCTGTTCGACGCCGAGGCCCCAGCGTGCGATGTCGATGTCGTGGACGCCGTCGTTGCCGAAGTCGCCGGCGCCGAAGTGATGGAACCAGCGCCAGTGGGCGGGGTGGTAGGTCTTCTTGAACGGCACATGTGGGACGGGGCCGAGCCAGAGATCGTAATCGAGTTCGGGAGGTGGATCGGAGTCGGGCTGACGGCCGTGGTTGGTGCGCAGCTGGCTGTTCCAGGCCTTGGCCGCGAGGATGTCGCCGATGATGCCGGAGCGCAGCTTTTCGATGACCTGGATGACATGGGCGGTGCTGCGGCTCTGGGTGCCGACCTGAATACAAACCTTGTGGAGGGCTGCAGCCTCGATCATGAGGCGGCCTTCGCGCAGGTTGTGCGAGCAGGGCTTTTCGACGTAGACGTGCTTGCCGGCGCCTGCGGCTAGGATGGCGCCCGGGGCATGCCAGTGGTCGGGGGTGGCCATGAGCACGGCCTGGACGGTGCGGTCGTCCAGCACGCGGCGCATGTCGGTGGCGACCCTGGGCGTCTGACCGGTCAGTTCGCGAACCAACTGTGCTCCAGATTCAGCGCGGGAGGAGTCGGCGTCGCAGACCCAGGAGAAGGTGACGTCCCTGCGTTTGCACAGCGTCCTGATGTGGTTTGTGCCCATGCCGCCGGTGCCGATGAAGGCGAGGCTGATCCTGTCCTCGGACGTCTGTCCTGGGGCCGGAGTGAAGGCCTGGGTGGCGAGCCCGGCCAGGGCCGAGCGCTGGACAAACTGACGGCGTGAGATCGTGCTCATGGTGGAAGCCAGAGTACGCCGGAGACAGGGTGGATCGTGCCGTCTGCGGCGGATTTGCCCGTGGATGGATCAGCGAGCCTGACCTGGGGTGAGGCTTTTCAGGCCGAGTTCAAGGGTGGGCTCGTCGGGGTCGGACAGCGGAGGCTGGGTGATGTGGCCGCCTTCGGGGAGGAGGTTGGTTCCGGCGGAGAAGAGGACGTCGTTGAGGGGGTCGTATTCCAGCGGCCTGCCCGAGAAGGGATCCACGGGTTCCCCGGCAAGGTAGGCTGCGCGGAGTTCGGCGAGGCCGGAGGGCGGGCGCTGGTGGTCGGCGGCGAAGCGGCGGATGGCGCAGAGGGTGACGACCAGCCGGTGGCCGGCCTGGGCGAGGTGCTGCCGTTCGGGCAGGTCATGATAGAAGCGCCAGCGTCCTGCGAAGTAGGACTCGCCCGCGCCGTTCGGGCGCAGGCCCTGGAGGGGGGCATGACCGATGAGCCTCAGCCTGGACTGGCCGGATGATGGGTGGGAGGACACCAGCGTGACGTTGTCGCGCAGCTCGCGGAAGCCGGAGGCGAAGAGGCCGAGGGTCTCGCGGGTCTTGAAGAAGAGGCGTGCGGGCATGGCCTTGAGGACGCCGCCGGGCATGGTGTCGAGGGGTTCGCCGCTTCTTTCGCCTAACAAACGTTTCTTTTCATGCAGGTAGAAGGCGCCCAGGGCCCTGCGCAGCGATTCGTCTCCGGGCTCCAGTCCGGCGAAGCTGCGCTGGAACTCGCCGAGCCGTCCGCTGTCGAGCCGTGTGGACCTGAGGAGCATGGCGGCGGTCTGGAGTGAGGCCTGGTGCAGTTCCTGTGAGCGATGGATGAAGGAGGGCCAGGATCGGAGTTCGTGCAGGTGTCGTGCAAGCCTGGCCATGTCCACGACGGTGGCCAGGGCTGCCGTTTCGTCAGTCTGTGTGAGCAGGGCGGCCTTGGCTTCGAGCAGGGTGATGACATGGGGCCAGGCGGCATGGCCGCCGAGGTCCGCCTGATTCCAGGCAGAGTGGCCGGGATGCCAGTCGTAGTCGGCCAGCAGGTCGCGCAGGCCGTCGATGGCGGCTCCGTTGGCCTGCACGACCTGCCGGAGGACCTGTGAGTCCCATTTCCAGGGAGACTTGGAGCGAAGGTCGTCGCGTTCGACGGAGATGACCGCGTTGAGGAAGGTGGCGAGCCGGTCGGGGGCGCCGATGGCGGGTGTGATGTCAACGGGTTGGCCGAGGCGCAGGTCATGGTCCGAGTCGGGGGCCACATCGGCCAGATAGATCCAGCCGAACAGCAGGATGCCGGAGAGGCCCATCAGGACGGTCAGCAGACGGCCCAGGACACCGGAGAAGAGGTGGTTGGTTTCAATCTTCGGTGGATGGATCTGACGATGGGCGGGGTTCGTGAACGGAGGCTGTGGCCCAGGTTCGAAGCTGGTCCTGGTTTCTGAAGCAGGCGCGGGCTCATCGATTTCCAGAGGCGCTTCGTCCTGAGTCGGGAGGATGTCCTCATGGAGGGGGACGGGTGCGGTTTTTGCGGAAGGGCGCGCCGCCGGGGTATCCGGGCGCGCCCTGCTGCTGATTTCAGCGGGGATCACCGGCCTGGCTTTCACGGGAGTCGTTGCCGGCCTGGCGCCAGCAGATGGCGGTGAGGCCGAACCGGACTCGGCCTCCTCATGCGGCCGGATGTCCCGGGGTTTCAAATCCAATTCTTCGTCCTTCCAGTCGTCGTCAAGGCTCCATGGCGAGACCCATTTCGGCGGCCTGCGGGGCGGCGCGGAGGGATCGTCTCGGCGTGGCTTCATGGGGTTGCAGATTAACCGCCGCCATCATGGCGTCACGCGTCAACTCGATCAACAGGTCAAAAAAACGTCGGGGCAGACGCAGGCGTTTGTCCAGGGATCATGGGATCGTCACCTCCGTCAGCGCCGGAGCCTGCGGAAAGGTTCCCAGAGCTGGCGAGGCATGTCCTGGGGGAAGCCGCCGGCGACGCCGAAATCCTCGGGCCTGCGGCCGCGCGGCATGTAGAAAGTGCCGAACAAAAGATCCCACAAGGGGAAGAGGCCGGCGAAGTTCCTGTCCATGGCCTCGGGCTGGCGGCTGTGGTGCCAGCGGTGGAAGACGGGGGTGGCGATGACATAGCGCAGCGGGCCGAAGTCCCAGTCGAGGCGGGCGTGGATGAAGATGGCGTAGAGGGTGAAGAAGGGGGCGGTGGAGAGGGTGACCCAGGGGTTGAAGCCCAGAAGGAGGAGGGGGGAGACCTGGATGAGCTTGGTGACCAGGTCGTTCACCGGATGGACGCGGATGCTGCTGAGCCAGTCGAGGTCTTCGGAGCTGTGATGAACGGCGTGAAAGGGCCACCAGCGGCCGCCGTGGAAGAGCCGGTGGCTCCAGTAGGAGATGAAGTCGGCGAGCAGGTAGATCTCCACCGCCTGAAGCCAGACCGGCTGGCGGGACAGCGGGCCGAAGCCGGTGTAGGACTGGCTGCGCAGGTCTTCGACGGTGGCGACGCCGCACCAGACCAGCAGGCCGGCGGGAAGGATCAGCGCGGCGCGTGAGATGGACTTGGTGACGAAGGGCGTGAGGAACCAGTAGGCGACATCGGTGAGCCAGCCGCGGCGGAGGAGCGGGCCGCGGACCCTGCCAAACACGCGTTCGATGATGAGGAAGAGGACCGAGAGGATGAGCAGTCCGGCGAGCGTGTTTTTCAGGGAGGGGGACATGGCCGCATCCATCAACGCAGCAGGCCTCCTTCCGGTAACAAGACCTGAGTCAGGGGCGGGGCGTGCCCGCCTTCATTTCCTGAAGCATTTTCAGCAGCTCATCCGTGATCTTGACGCTGGCCTGGACCTCGAGGCGGTTGGTGCCCAGCCAGGTTTCATAGCCGCCGAGCGCATGGTGTTCAGGTGTCGGCAGGTAGCCGAAGTAGCCACCGGCGATGCTGTGGGTCCAGCTCGGCTTGAAAGGGTTGCGAGCCTTCAGTTCGAGGCCGGTCTCGACAAAGGTTTCACAGGGGATGCCGGTGATCGCGACGTCGCCGATGCGCAGGGCCTGCAGCGGGATGTCGATCTGCGGCTGTGCGTCCTTGAGCTTGAGAAAGCGCTCGGCGTAGGCACGGGGAAGCACGCTGGCGCCCTTGCCGAGCTGAACGCGCGCGGCCAGCGTGCTTTCGGCCCAGGCCACCTGTTCCGCGTCGGGGCGGCGTTGTTGCAATCGCAGTTCGGCGTAGCGTGAATCAAGCTCGACGCGTTCGTGAAGCGTGACGTTCTTCAGCGCCTCGGCCGCGGCGCGGGCGACTTCATCGGCCACGGCGTTGATCTTGGAGTAGCGCGGACCCGGCTTTGCGGCGGGGCGGCCGTAGTCATTGTTGTTGATGTTGCCGCTGGTGCCGTTGCTGAGCAGGGCGACAAAGGGCGGGTCCTGCGGCGAGGCCTTGAGCAGGCCGCCGAGCTTTTCGCAGAAGACCGCGAAGTAGTCTGCGGAGACATGGCCGGGGCCGACGTCGCCGACATAATGGAGGGAGTAGTTGCCAAGCACGCTGATCCAGCGTCCGGAGGTGCTTTGCACAGCGAGCAGGCAGACCTCGGGATCGGTGGGGCCGGCGGGCTTGTCGAGGTGGGGGCCATGGCCGGGGTTCATCTTCACCTTGTCGATGCCGCCGAAGGGGTTGGGCGGCATGGTGCCTTCCTTGAGGAACCAGCGGCGGTTGAAGACCTGTCCCGGGACGCTGGCGGTGGCCCAGCCGATTTTGGCGGGCTCCAGGTTGTTGATTGCGCGGCGGACGCCGTCGGCGATGCGGCGGGCGACAAAGCGTTGGTAGTCCGTGAGGCCCGTGGAGGAGGTGTCGTAACGGTTTTCGTTGAGCGCGCTGCTGGCGGAGTGGGTGTGGGTGCAGGACATCAGCAGGCTTTCGCGCGGGATGCCGGTCTCCTGCTTCACCAGGCGCGCGGCTTCATCAAACATCTGCCTGGCGGCGCCGAGAAGGTCGCAGACGACGATGGCGATGCGGCGGCCGTCCTGCTCGATCACGAGGCAGCGTGCGTGCAGTTCATCGTGGATGTGGGTGGAGGGGAAGGGCGAGAAGCCGCCGACGATGGCGCCGCCGATCTCCGGTGTGATGTTGCTGGCGGCGGCGCCTGCACGGAGGCCGCCGGCGGGCTGGCTGGAGGCCTGGGCGAAGGCAAGGACGGGAAGCAGCAGGAGGAGGCAGAGCGAGCGCATGATCGTGGACCGGTGGTTGGCAGGTGGTCACATACGCGCAGGCGGCGGCGGCTCTGACGGACAAAGTCATTGAGGTGCCTGAGGACGGCCAGGCAGGATCCAGGGGATGGTTACTCCAGGATCACCGTGGCGCGGCTGGTGGGCGAGGTGCTGAGCTCAAGGACGGAGAGGGCGTTGATGCTGTTGGCGGGCAGGCTGGTGGGTGCAAGGATCCAGCTTTGAGGGCCTGAGGGAGTGTTCAAGGTCAGGCGCAGATTGATGCCGAGCTGACTGTTGCCGTTTTGCAGGGCCCACTCATGGAGGTAGAGATAGGTTCTTGGGATGATGAGTTCAAATTGGTGGCGGTCGGAGCCGCTTGAGATCAGGCGGGCCTGGAATTCCCTGGGATCAAAGACGGCGGCATAACCGGTGCCGAAAGCCCAGGCGGCCGGGGCGGCCATGCGGCCGCGCCCTGAAGCGGCTGAGCCGGAGAACCGGAGGGGAGCCGTGCTGCCTGGTTCCAGGCGTTTACCGTAGCTGCGAGCGTCAAGGCTGACCTCGGCCTGCCAGGAAGGCGGGGCATTTTCCGCAGAGGGCAGAAGCTCGACGCCCTGGACATCACAGGCAAGGATCAGCCGGGAGGAGTCCGCCCTGGCTTCAAACGAGGTCCTGGCGGAGGAGTCCGTGACCGGGAACAGAGGCAGGGGTTTGCCGAGGCCGAGGTTGGCGGCGATGACAAGGGGGCGGCTGATGCGCAGCTCCTTGCCCGCCAGTCTGATTTTCAGTTCAAGCAGAAGGCGGCCGGTTGCGGCACCTTCCTCGGGAATGTCAAAGGCGAGGTCCAAGGGGAGGGCGGCGCCCGGCTTGAGGCTGAAGCGGCCGTCCAGCTTCTGGTCCAACAAAGAGGCCTCCCAGGTGCCTGCCTGCTCACGCGGGCTGGTGTTGAGGAGACGGGCTCCGATGATGAACCGCCGTTCCTGATTGAAGAGAGCGCCGACGGGCCATTCGATGGTGAAGGGGGTAAGGGCCGCCCTGGGCGTGAGGATGGAGGCTTTGCGATTGGTGATGACCAGCAGCGGCAGGCGCAGCAGGCCGTCGTCGGGGATGGCGGACGCGCCTTCCACGGAGGGGGCGTAGGTGATGTCGAGCGTGGTTCTGCCACCGGGTGGAAGGGTGGCTTCCGGCTGTGCGTCGCGCGGTTTCCAGCCTGCGGCGATGAGCGGCAGGACAGTGAGCCGCTGCTCTTCTCGGCTATCGTTGACGAGGGCGCAGCGGAGCTTCAGCCCCGCCTGCTGCCAGGAGGCGGTGGCATCCTCCCAGTGAACCGGCTGACCTGAGGAAGGCCCGTCCAGGAGGGCTTGAAACAAGGCGCTGCCAAGACGCTGGTGAAACTGGGCGCGGGGCAGGTGGTCGCCGTCGGCATCCTCATGGAAGAAACTCTTCCAGGTGCTGGCGAGCCTGTTGAAGCGCTGGGCGTCGTTGGCTGCGTCAGAGGGCGGCAGTTCAATCAGCCGTGACAAGTCCCCCAGGTCGGCGAAGAGCCAGCCGCCATCCTCGGCGGTTTCGGCCAGGGCGTCCGCGAGCGGGCGGACCTGGCCGAGGGCGGCTTCCGGACGCGGTCCGGAACCCGGCCAGGGTGCGGCGACGAAGGCCTCCGCCTTGAGTTCTCGCACGGCCTCCACGGCCAGGGCCATCTGGCGAGTGAACTCCGCCGGGGACATGCCAGCGGCGGCCTCGGCCTGGCCGTGACAGATCAGCACCAGGTCCACGGGCGATTGCCGGGCGGTGGAGGCGAGGATGGACGGAGCGTCCACCAGGGCATGGTCCGGGCCCGTCAGCACGCGCAGCGAGATGCCCGGCGCCAGGAGGGCCGGGGAGCGTGTCCCGGCCTCGAAAACGCCGCCGGTGTAGTAAAATTGGTTGGCGAGGTCGCGGGCGAAGCAGGCGGGGAAGCCGTTCATCAGGTCCTCAGCGCCGCCTTCGTTCCAGAGGCGCAGCTCCTGCTCCCCGGCGAGCACGAGGAGGTTCACGGGTTCGCGCTGGGAAAGCTTCCTCCACAGGGCGGGCGCCAGCTTCTGCAGGCGCTGCTGGCGCGCTTCGCCGAGCTCGAAGCTGTCGCGGCCCTGCGGCGGCTTCGGGGCGGGAAAGCGCGCTTCCAGCTCGCGTGCCTTCCTGGCTGCTGCATCGGTTTTCGACGCAGCCTGGGCTTGGGCATGACCAGGCTCTGCAGCGGCTCCAAGGAGCGCGGAGAGGATCAGGACCAGGGGGTGGACAGGCGGACGAAATGGCATCTCTTGTTCTTCGCTGCTGGCGGCGTTTTTTCCAGCATTAACAGGCGGCGTGGCAAAGCGGGCCTTCAGGCTCCGAAGAGGGGGACGGGGTTGATCTCCACAGTTTTGCCACCCTGGCCGACAAACCAGGCGCCGTCCTGGACGGTGACCTGGAGGTCCATCGACTTGTCAGCCAGCGAGCCGAGTTCGGCCACCCGGGCGGGTGGCAGCATCCAGACACGCAGGTTGCGGACACGGGACAGCTTTTCCGCCACGGAGGCCCACCAGGCTTCGGCGGTGGAACCGTAGGTGAAGACCGTCACCCTTCTTGACCGGCCGCAGGCACGCACCAGCCTTTTCTCCTCGGGCTGGCCGAGTTCGATTTCATGGACGGTGAGGCCGGTGAGGTCCCTTTGACACAGGGCGGGTTCATCCGGCTCCCACATGTCCTTGCCGAACTCAAGCGTTCCCTGGTCGTTGTCGGGCGGGGCGTTGAGGGCGAAGGCCAGGAGCCTGACCATCATGCGCTCCTCCGTCTCGGAAGGATGCCTGGCGACCGTCAGGGTGTGGTCGCCGTAGAGGTTGTTGTCGAGGTCGGAGACGTTGAGGGCCGCCTTGTGGATGATCGCCTTGAGAGCCATGCCGGGGCTCTAGCGCAGACCGTTCAGGCAATCCACTCCTTGATGACTCGGCCGGCGACGTCGGTGAGCCGGAAGTCGCGACCGGAGAAGCGGTGGGTGAGCCGGAGGTGGTCGAAGCCGAACTGGTGCAGCAGGGTGGCGTGGAAGTCGTGGAGGTCCACGGGGTCGCGCACGATGCCCCAGCCGATCTCGTCGGTCTCGCCATAGGTGAGGCCGCCCTTCAGGCCGCCGCCTGCGGCGAGCATGGTGAAGGCGAAGGGGTGGTGGTCGCGGCCGGTGGTGTTGGGGTTGCCGCCGCGGTTTTCACCGAGGGGCGTGCGGCCGAACTCGCTGCCGAAGACGACGAGGGTGTCGTCGAGAAGGCCGCGCTGCCTCAGGTCGGTGAGCAGGGCGGCGATGGGCTGGTCGGCCATGCCGGCGTTGTAGGACAGTTCGTTATCCAGGTTGGAATGGTGGTCCCAGGAGGCGTGCATGATGCTGACGAAGCGCACACCGCGCTCGACCAGCCTGCGGGCGAGCAGGCAGTTGGTGGCGAAGGCCTTGTACTGGCCGGGGCCGCCGCCGCGCGAGGCCTTGATGGGCGGGTCGCTGCGATTGACGCCGTACAGGTCCAGCGTTTTGGCGGATTCATCCTTGAGGTCGATCAGCTCGGGCGCGGCGGCCTGCATGCGGAAGGCGAGTTCATAGGCGGCGATGCGGCTGGCGATCTCCGGGTCGCGGAACTGGTCATAGCGCGACTGGTTGAGCTCCAAGAGGGTGTCGAGGCCCCGGCGCTGGAGCGCCATGGGGATGCCGGGCGGGTTTTTCAGGTTGAGCACAGGCTCGCCCTGGTTGCGGAAGAGCACTCCGGCGTAGGAGGAGGGAAGGAAGCCGCTCTGCCAGAGGGAGGCTCCGCCGCTGGTGCCGCGTCCGGCGGAGAGGACGACGTAGCCGGGAAGGTTGCGCGATTCACTGCCGAGGCCGTAGTTGAGCCAGGAGCCGACGGTGGGCAGGCCGAACTGGGCGCGTCCGCAGTGGAGCACGAGCTGGCCGGGATGGTGGTTGAACTGGTCGGTGTGCAGCGAGCGGATCATGAGCCAGTCGTCGGCGTGACGGGCCATGTGGGGGAGGAGGTCGCTGAACTCCATGCCGCTCTGGCCGTGCTTCTTGAAGACACGCTTCGAGCCCATGATGCGTGCGGTCTCCTTGCGGATGAAGGCAAAGCGCACGTTTTTGGTCATGCTTTCCGGCAGGGCCTGGCCGTGCAGCTCGTTGAGCTTCGGCTTGGGGTCGAAGAGGTCCATCTGGCTCGGGCCGCCCTCCATGAAGATGAAGATGCAGTTCTTTGCCATGGCTGGGAAATGCGGTTCACGCGGGCGCAGCGGGTCGTTGTCCGCCACGGTGGTGGCGCTGAGGATGCCCTCCTGGGCGAGCATGGCGCCAAGGCCCATCATGCCGAGGCCGCTGGCGCTGGTGGTGAGGAACTCGCGGCGGGTTTGCTGGATCTGGTGCTCGATGGGATTCATTTCGGCACCGTCTTCAACGGCGGGGCGGGCGGAGGTGTTGCAGAGCCCGGAGGCTCAGCCACCCTGGACCGGCGGCATGATGGCAACCTCGCAGCCGTGGTGCAGCGGGGCGTCACGCCGGGCGTAGTCGCAGTCGATGGCGAACAGCAGGCTGGCATCCCATTCACGCAGGGCGGGCCAGCGCTCCTGGAGCTGCTGAAGCAGGGCGCCCAGGGTCGCATCGGGTGCGCAGGTCCAGTCGACTTGTTCGCAGCCGGTGAGGTCACGCAGTACGGAGAAGAACAGGACGCGGACGGTCATGGGCGGAGGATGCCGATGCAGGGCAGGTTGCGGAAGCGGCCCTGGTAATCCATGCCATAGCCGACCACGAATTCGTCCTCGATTTCAAAGCCGCAGTAATCGACGAGGCACTCCTGGCCGCGGGGCCGGTTTTTGCGGAGCAGGACACCGGTGCGCAGGCTGGCGGGTGCTTCCTGCCGGAGGCGTTCATGAAGGGCGGCGAGGGTGAGGCCGGTGTCGAGGATGTCGTCGAGCAGAAGGACATGCTGGTCCTGGAAGCTGACGCCGGTTGGCCAGTTCAGGCGCACTTCACCGCTGGAGTGGGTGCCGCCGTGGTAGCTGCTGGCGCCCAGGGTGACGAGGCGGATGGGCAGGTCGATCTGGCGAAGCAGGTCAGCGACGAAAAAAAGAGCGCCGTCCATGAGGGCGACGACGGTGATGAGCCTGCCGGCATAGTCTTTTTCAATCTGGCCGGCCATGGCCGCGACACGGGCGTGGATGTCCTCCGAGCTGAGCAGGACACGATGGAGGTCGCCAAGGACGCCGGTGAGTGAAGACATGACAAAAGTGCCGCATGAAGGCGCAAACCCGGGATTGCCGCAACGGCCTGTCGCACGTTTCTTGAAATGCCATGATGGATTTTCCGCCGAACACCCTGCGCGACCTGCGCGTCAGCTATGAACTGGACAACCTTGTCGAGGAGAACCTGCCGGCGGATCCGCTGTTGCTGTTCAACGCCTGGCTTCAGGACGCTCTGACGCACCAGCTTCCTGAGCCGAATGCGATGACACTGGCCACGCATGGGCTGGATGGTTTTCCGACGGCGCGCACGGTGCTGCTGAAGGGGATCGATGCTCAGGGCTTTCACTTCTTCACCAACTATGACAGCCGCAAGGGCGCGGAGATTGCCGCGGATCCGAGGGCGAGCGCGGTGTTCCTTTGGACGCAGCGGCATCATCAGGTGAGCCTGCGTGGCAGCCTCCAGAAGCTGCCGAGGTCGGAGGCGGAGGAGTACTTTTCCGTGAGGCCGCGCGGTCATCAGATCGGCGCCTGGGTGTCGGAGCAGAGCCGGGTCATCCCAGGGCGCGAGTGGCTGGAGAAGCGGCGCGAGGAGATGGAGGCGAGGTTTGGTGACGGCGAGATCCCTTGTCCGCCGTACTGGGGCGGTTACACGCTGCAGCCGCATGAGATCGAGTTCTGGCAGGGGCGGGTGAGCCGTCTGCACGACCGCATCCGCTACACGCGTGAGGGCGGAGGCTGGAAGCTGGAGAGGCTGAGCCCTTGACTGCCCAACTAAGTTTGCGTCATCGTCAGCATCATCCGGCGAAGGCCTTCACGGCCTCCTCGGCAAGGATTTCCAGGCCCTCCTGCACGACTGATGCGGGCTGGGAATAGGTGAGTCGCAGGCATTCGTGAGGGTGGCGCCAGTCGTGGTCGAGACCGTAGGCGAAGTAGTGGCCGGGGATGACGAGCACCTTGCGCGCCTTGAGCCGGCGGTAGAGCTCTGCGGCGGGAATGGGCAGTTTTTTCAGCCAGAGCCAGAGGAAGAACGCGCCTTCCTGAACATGCAGCGCCCAGGGAACCCGGTCGCCGAGGGCGTTGGCGAGGACCTGTCTGGCGAACTCGGAGCGCTGCTGATAAAACGGGCGGATCACTTCGCGGCCGAGCCTGAGCAGGCGGTCGTCGGCGAGCAGCGGCGTGACGAGGGCCTGGCCGACGTTGCCGTTGGCGAGGGAGACGATGGCGTTCATGTTGGAGAGCGCCTTCACGACGGGTGCGTCTGCGACGATGACGGCGGTGCGCACGCCGGGCAGGCCGAGCTTGCTGAGGCTGATGCTGAAGATCATGCCGGGCTCCCAGTGCGGACGCCATTCGCCATGAAGCACACCGGGAAAGGGGTGGCCGTAGGCGTTGTCGATGATCAGCGGGATGCCGTGCTTTTGGGAGAGTTCACGCAGGCGTCCGAACTCCTCACGGGTGAGCACGTTGCCGGTGGGGTTGGTCGGGCAGGAGACGCACATGGCCGCCACGTCGGGCGTGATCCTGAGCTTTTCGAAATCGACGTGGTACTTGATCTCGTGTTCGTCGCGTTCCTCGATGCGGGGAAGGACGGCTCTGAACTGTCCGGCGCAGAGGGCCTGGTTGGCGTAGCCGATGTATTCGGGCAGCAGCGGGAAGAGGATGCGGCGCACACCGCCTGCGGATTCACCGGCCAGCATGTTGAACAGGAGGAAGAAGCCGGTCTGGCTGCTGGGGACCACGGCGATGTTTTCACGAGCCACGTCCCAGCCGCATTCGCGTTTGAGAAACGCCGCCATGGCCTCGCGGAAGGCGGGGCTTCCGGCGGGCGGGTCGTAGTTGAGGAGGGTGCGGTCGAAGGCGGCGCCGTCGGCGAGGAGTTCGTTCATGCGCTGACGCCAGAGCTTCTGGACTTCAGGGATGGCGGCGGGCTGGCCTCCGCCGAGCATTCGCATGTCCGGGTGAAGGGTGAGTGCCTCGCCGCAGTCGTCCATGAGCTCCTGGATGCCGCTGGGGCCGGCGAGGAGCTGGCCGGTGCGGGAAAGCTGGAGGGCGGGCGTGGGTTTCATGATCGCAGCCTAACCGCTTCAGCGGCAAACGCCATGAAGGAACGGGCGCGAGTTTCCGGCCGTGCTCCGGGGGATGTCCTTGTGCTTAACTTCGGACAGGCCGTGGGTCAGGCGGCGCCGTTGACGGGCGGCAGGTCGCGCTCGATTTCGAGGATGCGCTGCAGGGCGTCCAGGAACTCATCAGCGGCCTCAAGCGGCAGCATGATGGTGTCGCGGCGGCCGCGCACGTCCTCGGTGATCTTGATGACGCGGCCGCGTTCGTTTTCCTTGAGGTCGAGGAAGAAGATCTTCCGTTCCGTCATGATCTTCTCCGAGTGCAGCGCCGGGCTGCCGCGTCTCGGCTGTTCTTCGTAGTCTTCGTTCCTCATTCGATGATGACCTCCGCGTCCTGGTGCTGTTGATTGCTAAAAGAGAAGACGCAAAGTTTAAAAATCCGCCAGTTGATGTCAATGGTTCAATTGGAGGGCAGGGGTTTACCTGCCGTCCCAGAGGAAGTGTTCGAGGCGGATCTTGGTGGCGCGGTCGCGGGCTTCGGCGGCGCGTTCGCCGGAGGTGACGGCGAGCTTTTCCGCGAGACGTGCGGCGGGCTCCCACTGCTTCAGGCTTTCGAGGAGGTCGATGCCGAAGAAGCCCGCGCGGTAATACCAGCGAGCTTCTGCGGGGGTGGCGGGGCCGAGGGAGCCTGCGGCCTGGACAACATCGTAGCAGGCCTCAAGGGCCTCCTGGGGCAGGCTGGCGGACTGCAGTGCGACGGCCAGGGTGTAGCCGCCGCGGACGCGCCAGAGCAGGGGCAGGTCATCCTCCTTGAGAAGTTCACGCAGGACTGTGACGGCCGATTTGAACTGGGCGGGGTCGGTCTTGCCCAGGAGCATGAGGATCTCCGCCTTTTCACAAAGGAGGGAGCGCCGGGTCTCCTCGGGGAGCTTTTTTTCCAGGAGCAGGGCGTCGAGCAGGTTCAGCGCCTCGGTTTCCTGGCCGGCACGGCGTTTGGCGAGGGCCTGCTGCTGGCGTGCCGGGATGCTGAGAGGACCGCCGCGTTCGGCCAGTTCCTGCCAGAGGTTGATGGCCGCCTCCCTGCCTTCGTCGCTGAGCATGGAGAGGGCGGAGAGGCCGGCGAAGTAGAGGGCCGTGTCAGCGTAGGAGGAGGAGGGGTGCTCCTTGACGACGAGTTCGAACTCGGTGCGTGCTGCGGCGAAGTTTTCGAGCCTGAAGAAGGCGTCGGCGATCTTCATGCGCACGAGGGGGGTGGAATCCGAGGACGGCCAGCGCTGGATGAAGGCGGCGCCGGCTTCGGTGAGCGGCTTCAGCCTGCCCTGGGATTCCAGGCTCCAGAGGCGGGCGAGGGCGATGCGCTGCTGCTGTCTTTCGGAAGGCTGGCCGGTGGTTTCAGCCGTTTGCAATATTTGTTCGACCTTGCTGAAGTCGGGGCTTGGGCGGGAGAGCAGGGTTTCAGCGAGCGCCAGGCGTGCGTCAAAGAGGCGGGGGTGGCCCTCGTGGGTGCGGATGAAGGTCTGCAGGGTGGCCTCGGCCTCGGGCCGTGCCTGGGCGGCAAGCTCCAGGGCCTGGTCGAGTTCAAGATCCGGAGAGCCGTCCCTGGCGCCTCCTGCCGCCGCCTGGAGCTGGGTGGCGAGGGACTGGAAGGCCAGGACTTCACCGGCACGCCAGGCGGAGAGTCCGGCGTTGTAGAGGGCGGAGCGGCGTTCCGTGAGCGTTGATGCGAGGCTGGCGGAGGCTTCAAACAGTTCCATCGCGCGCCGGTAGTCCCCGCGTCCATAGGCGACGCCTGCGGTGGCAAACTCGACGCGTGCCGAGCTTTCACCACCAAACCGTCGTTTCCAGACATCCGCCAGGGCGGCCACGCGGGACTCGACCTTCATGCCGCCGTAGATTTCCATGGCGAGCTTGAGGGCGTTGTCGGCTTCGGCGTGATGGGGATGGATTTGAACGAGGGCTTCGAGAAGGCCGAGGGCTTCCACGGATCGTTTCTGGGCGATAAGCCAGCGTGCGATGAGCAGCATGGCGTGGCCTTGAAAGTCGGCGGAATAGGCGGGAGTGGCGGTGGTGACGGAGACGCCCTGGGTGCTGGGGGCGTTCAGCAGCCAGCGCAGGACGGCGTCGGGCAGGTTTGATCCCTGTCCGTCGAGGCAGGCCCATAGCTGCTGGAAGGCCTTGTCCCAGAGGCTGCTGCTGCTGGTGTTTTCAAGAAACTGCACCAGGACATCAAGGGCGTCGGTGCGGCGTCCCTGCCTGCGGAGGGAATCTGCCAGGACCACGGAGGCGGCGTGGTGAACGTGTTCACCGCCGGAGGTGCTGCCGAGGATCTTTTGCAGCATGGCCTGGGCTTCCTCATGCCGTGACTGACGCACGAGGGCCTGCGCCTTCAAAAGGGCTGCCTTGGAATCATCGGCCAGGGTCGGGTCGGAGGCCAGGCTGGAGAGCACGGGGGCGGTGATGCCCTCGCGCAGGTCGCTTTCAGCCAGGATGAGGCGGGCGCGTCCGGCAGTGGAGGGATCCGTTCCTGTGATCAGCGGTTCCAGCACCTGCCTGGTCTGGGCAGGATTGCCTGAGAGGCTGCTGATCTGCGCCAGCAGCAGCCGTTCCTGGCTGGTGGCGGAGCCTTCCTGGAGACGTCGCGCCAGCAAGGATTCTGCACCGTCCATGTCACCCGCCTGGACACGGGCCTGGGCTTCCCAGAAATCGGTGTTGGGCACCTTTTCCTTTTGCAGGATCCGCAGGGCGTCCCTGCCGTTTTGAGCGCGCACCCAGGCTTCGACGGCGAGGCCCGCCAGGGTTTGGCGGGCCAGGGAGCTGGCCGGCTGGAGGCTCATCAGGCGCTCCGCCTTGAGCGCGGCAACGACCGGCAGGCCCTCCTGCAGCGCCTGCCGGGCGCACTGATATTCCGGCAGATCCTCCAGTTCGGCGGACGGCAGCTCCGCCACCAGCAGGTGGAGGAACGCGGCGGACATCAGGGAGGCTCGGAAAATCATGTGTGGTCGCAGGCTAGCAGCCTGTCCGGCTTAAATCAACGCGTGAGGCGGCGGTGGCAAGGTCCAGGGCAGGGAGCGGCTTCGTGTCGGCTTGAACACAGGCTGCCGGGCGTCGTTCCTGGAAGGCGGAGCGGAGGGGCGGGAAGGCCGATCCACCCCAAAATTTGTCGTTTATGACGAAGCCGCGGATCGTTATAAACGGCCCGCATCCCGCAACCACCATGTCTAAAAAGAAGATCAACATCGCCGTCGTCGGCCTCGGATTCGGGGCGGAGTTCATCCCCATCTGGCAGCTCCATCCCGAAACAAATTGTTACGCCATCTGCCAGCGTGACCCGAAGAAGCTGAAGGCCGTCGGCGACGCCTTTGGAGTGGACGTGCGCTACACGGACTTCCGTGAGATGCTGAAGGATCCGGCGATTGACGCGGTGCACATCAACAGCCCGATCCCGGACCACGGCTGGATGTCCATCGAGGCGCTGAAGGCGGGCAAGCACGTGGCCTGCACGGTGCCGATGGCGACGAGCATCGAGGACTGCCGGAAGATCTGCGACCTGGTGAAGAAGACCGGGCTGAAGTACATGATGATGGAGACGGTGGTGTACGCCCGCGAGTTCCTGTTCATGAAGGAGCAGCTGCAGAAGGGCAGGCTCGGGAAGCTGCAGTTCCTGCAGTCCAGCCACCAGCAGGACATGGACGGCTGGCCCAACTACTGGCCGGGCCTGCCGCCGATGTGGTATGCCACCCACTGTGTCGGCCCTGTGGCCGCGCTGGCCGGCACGTCCGCCGAATACGTGAGCTGCTTCGGCTCCGGCACCATCCGGCCCGAGCTGGTGAAGTGCTATGGCTCGCCCTTTGCGGTGGAGACCGCGCATGTGAAGTTCAAGGGGACCGACCTCAGCGCACGCGTCATCCGCAGCCTGTTCGACACCGCTCGCCAGTACCGTGAAAGCATCGACGTGTATGGCGACAAGGCATCGATTGAATGGCCTCTGGTCGAGCATGAGCCGCTGGTCATGCACACGGCGAAGCTGCCGGAGCACAAGATTCCGAAATTGGTGAAGGCGCCGGACTACGCGAAGCTGCTGCCGAGGAGCATCCGCCAGTTCACCACCAAGGGCGTCTATGACCTGGGCAAGAAGACGCACCTCAGCTTCACGCAGGGCAGCGGTCATGGTGGAAGCCACCCGCACCTGGCGCACGAGTTTGCCACGGCACTAGCCGAGGGCCGCGATCCTTTTCCGAATGCGAAGCAGTCCGCCAACTGGACCTGTGTCGGCCTGTGCGCCCACGAGTCGGCCATGGCGGGTGGCAAGATCGTCAGGCTGCCGGCCTTCACCGTGTGAACGGAGGCGGCGCCCGGGATGGATTGAAAATGCAAAACCAAATGCATGGCAGCCGTAATAGGCGCCATGCAATTTCCGCATCCAGGCCATCCGCTCAGCCGCCGTGAGGTCATCCAGGCCGGCGCTGTGGGCATCCTGGGCCTTGGCATGAATCATCTCAGCGCCCTTCAGGCGCTGGCGGGGCAGGGGACTGTGCCTGCGCCCAGGGCGAAGTCGGTCATCTACATCTTCCTTTCCGGCGGGCTGGCGCAGCATGAGAGCTTTGACATGAAGCCGGACGCGCCCATGGAGGTGCGAGGAGAGTTCAAGCCGATCCGCACCCGGACGCC
>JBIJBP010000026.1:0-44402 GCA_044345155.1 Prosthecobacter sp.
CCTGCCATGTCACCGTCCGCACGGCCCAGCACATCCACCTGCTGCGCTTCGTGCCCTCGGAGGAGGCCAACCTGGCCGTCATCGTCCAGCCCCCCGTGCAAAAGGACGCCGCCGTCGCCGTGACCCCCGAGAGTGTCGTCGCCGGCAGGATCAAGTTCAGCAGCGATGAACTGGTCGGCATGCTCGGCAAGGCCCGCAACCGCAAGGCCCTCCAGCCCCTGAACCCAGGTCTCTACCAAAGCTGGCAGGAACGCAACAACCTCGACATGGCCGCGAGCACCAACGGCCAGCTCGCCTCCATCTACGAAATCCAGCGCAACCCGGAGAAGGACCTCATGGTCTTCCGCTGCTGGCTCACCAACACCACGGACAAGCCCTACGAGTTCGAACCCTCCAGCGTGAAGGTCCGCGTCGGCGAACGCAGCTATGACCCGCAGCTTGTCGATGGCACAGACGTCATCCCCCCAGGGCAGAAGGTGCCGCTCGACGTCGTCCTCCAGGGCGGCCCCTCAGGCGGACGTGAAGGTCTTTCCATCAACCAGGATTTCCGCATCGAGTTGCCCGAGCCCGGCCGCCGCCAAATCGACCCCGCCCTGTTTGGCGACGCCTCCTTCGCAGGCGGCAAGTAAACCCTCCGCCTCCAACGCATCATGCTCAAAAGTCTCCAGAAACCGGGCGTGCAGATGGGTCTGCTCAGTCTCGTCATCATCGGCGCCGGGGTGGCCTTCTTTCTCGCCAAGCAGCCGGCTGCACCGGTGAACGCACCCCCGCAGGAAACTGCCAAGGCCGGCACCGCCGCAGCGAACCAGAGCAGGCCCGCCGCCCCGCAGACACTGAACCTTGAGGATCAGAAGAAGAACCTCGGCGAAAAGCGCACCGCCAAGATCGGCAGCGACCAGCAGGTGGAGCGCTTCATCATCCCGACCAAGAAGCCGCCGCCCCCCAGCGTGGTGCAGCTTGGCGGCACCCAGCAGCAGCAGGACAAGCCCCCGCCCCCCTTCCCCAAGCTCGTCCATGTCACCAACCCGCAGCCCGAGCCCTTCGCTCCTTCCGAACCCAGGCTCTTCGCTCCACGCGGCACCCTCATCAAGGCGGCCCTCGTGCTCACGCTCGACTCCTCCGCCCTCGACACGCCCGTGCTCGCCCTGGTCACGGAGGACGTTTACTGGAACAACCGCCTCATCGTGCCCGCAGGCACCCAGGTGCTCGCCCAGGCCAGCCAGGGCCGCGTGCGCGACCGCATCGAGATCAAGGGCGCCTACACCTTCATCTGGGCCGACGGTCGCGAGTACAACATCAGCTGCGTCGCCCTGGACCACGAACGCCTTTCGGACGGCAGCTACGCCATCACCGACGGCTCCGCAGGCGTGCGTGGCCAGATCGTCAAGAATGACCAATATGCCGAGCTCAAGATCATGGTGGCTGAGGCGCTGCAGGGCGTCATGAACAACAACCAGAACCAGTTTCAATCGATCTACGGCCTCGTACCCCAGAACACCAGCCGCAACGCCGCCCTGGGCGGTGGCGCACAGGCCGCCAGCGCCTACTCACAATTGCTCACCAAGCAGCTTGACCAGGACCTCGACTTCGTCCGCGTCGCGGCAGGCACCCAGTTTTACATCTTCACCAAGGAGGTGTTTGAACCCGAACTCGCCAGCATCGCCGGCCTCCGCCAAGGCGGCAGGGCGGCGACGAGCTGGCAGCTCGCCGAGGAGGCCTATCAGCGCGCCCAGACCGCCAGCGCCGAGACGGAGGCCGACAAGACCCGCGTGTCGGAGGCCACCCGCAAGGCCGAGCAGGAAAAGAAGACCGCCGAACGCGCCGCCCGTGTCAGCAGCGTCCTGAACGCCTCGTCCGCCGCAGCCTCGCCTCCCGCAGCCGCCGCCACCCCCGGAGAAAACACCACCTCTTCCACCCCTGCCAGCAGCAGCACGCCATGAAGAATCCACGTCCCACCCTGCTCCTCACCCTACTCTGCCTCTGCACCCTGCTCGTCTCCTGCGCCTCCAAGGAGGAGCCGCTGCCGGATGATCCCCTCGCCTTCCCGCTTGAAGAACAGGAACCTGCCTACATCCCCACCTACTCCAAGGAGGTCGTCTCCGGCTGGCCCAAGGGCCGCCAGCTGGATCCCCATGATCGTTCCCGCGTCCGGCTTGGCGAAGAAGTCCACGCCTACCATGTCGGCCGGCTGCCCAGCCATGACCGCCGCGAGATGCATGAGGCGCACACGGTTTACAAGGTCGAGCAGGACGCCCGCTGGGACACACGCCTGCCCGCCACGCCCATGCGCTCCCGCGGTGTCGTGCTTGGCATCGTCGAACCCTCCCGCAACGCCATTCCGCAAAATGCCATCATCGAGCAGGAACGTCAGGCCCTCATGACCAAGACCCGCTCCCTGGAAACCACCATGACCCGGCTCACAGCGCTGCAGAAGGATCTCGAGAAAAAGCGCGCCGAGTTTGACGCCGCCGAGGCCGAGTTCCAGCGCATCAAGGACCACCTCGCCACAACCATCCAGCAGCGTGATGCCAAGGCGGCGGAGGTGGAGCAGCTCAAGGCGCACGTCCAGGAACTCGAAGAAAACGACCGCCTTCGCGTCAAGTCCTCCACCACCTTGTTCCCCGGCAAGAAGTGATGTCCACTCCCGACCTAGCCCACATCCAGGGACTCCGGCCGTTTCTTGAGCAGCGCATCATCGGCCAGGAGCACGTCATCCCCAAGGTCGTCCCCATCGTGCAGAACGGCGAGCTAGGCCTTGCCGACCCGAAGCGCCCCAAGGGCACCTTCCTCTTCCTCGGCCCCACCGGCGTCGGCAAGACGGAGACCACCCTGCTCATCACCGAGTACATCTTCCAGGACGTGCAGAAGCACTGCATCCGCCTCGACATGTCCGAATATCAGAACCAGGAGTCGCTGGGCCTGCTGCTCGGCAGGGACAACTCCTCCCGCGGCAACATCGGCCGCTTCTATGACCGCGCGGAAGGCCGCGGCATCATCCTCTTTGACGAGATCGAAAAAGCCCACCCCCGCGTGCTCGACATCTTCCTCCAGGTGCTCGACGCCGGCCGCATCACCGTCGCCAGCGGTGAGACCCTGAACCTCTGTGAATTCTACATCGTCGCCACCTCCAACATCGGCGCCGACGCGCTCATGGAGCTCAAGAACAGCCCGATGAGCACTGTCGAACGCTTCATCGAAGATCTCGCCGCCGCCGAACTGCGTCCGGAGGTGCTCGCCCGTTTCAACGTCCGCTGCGTCTTTCAGAAGCTTGGTTACTCCTCCCAGAAGCAGATCGCCAGCATCATGCTCAACAAGGAGCTCAAGCTCCTCAAAACCAAGGGCTACGAGCTGCAGCCCGGTCCCGGCGTGCTCGAAATCCTCATCGCCAACGGCGTCGAGCCCCGCCTCGGCGTCCGGCGCATGCGCGCCACGGCGGAAAACCTCTGCCGCCATGCCGTGCGCGAGGCTCTGCTCGCCGGCAGGCCCACCTCCGGAACCCTCATCCCCCAGAATGGAGAACTGGTCATCCATCCGTGACGGTGTCATCAGCTTCATCCGGCGCTGGAAGCCTGAGCTTCAGATCTACGGCACCGGCTTCCTGCTGATGGCCTCCGCCCTTTACACCGGCCGCATGGCCGCGGCGCTGGTCATCTTCGGGCTCATCATCCTGGCCCACCTCATGTATCAATATGGCGAACCCTACCGCCGCCACGGCGAGGCCGAGTTTGCCCGGCGCAGCCTGGAGAACCGCAAGTACTGGGACCAGCTTGTCGCCGGATTCAGGGCGAGGTTTCAACCAGGCCGGGATGCGGACCGCACAACGTCCGGCTCCACACGCATCATCTCGGCCCCGGCCACAGCATCAACAGCCGCGGATCTGCCCGAAAGCCCGGCACCCATCATCGAAAGCCCTGCGGTCATCGAACCTCCCAGGCCGCCTGTCACACACGAGACCTGAACGGCTAATCCGTCTCATGCCGCCGCGCACCTATATGCCATCCCTCCTTCTGCGCCTTGTGGCTGGCTGCCTGCTGGCCCTCCTGCCAGCATGCTCCACTCCGCCCGCCTTTCTCGCCGACGGCGATGTCATCCCGGTAGGCAGCAGGATCGAGTTCTGGATCGATCACGATGAACGCGGCTGGGTGCAGTCAAACATCCACATCGCCTTCCTGCCACGACCCATGACGGGCGCCGAGGCAAGACGCTGGGCGGAGGGTGCCGGAAGCCGCGACGCCGGCCTGCGCTGGACGCGCTACTACATCCTCGTCACTCATCCCGGACCGGACGGCCGCCAGTATCGCAGTGCCGTATTCAGCTCGCGCGCCATGCCCTACGAAATCACCGGCAGCCCGCCAGCGCGACGCTTCTAATCCTCAGCCCGACCTCCCTCTCATGGCAGACAATCCCATCGATACCGCCGCAGCCGAGATCAAGAAGTGGCTCGAGCTGCTTGAGAAGCTTTTCAAGGAGGCGATGGCTCAGAAGGAAAAGCTTCTCGCCGCCCAGGAGGCCATCGCCAAGGACGCTCTCGCGGCGAACAAGGAGATGATGAAGCTCGAGGCCGACAAGCTGAAGTTTGACAGTCTGATGAAGGAGCTCAAGGAGCTGAAGGAAGGCATCAAGGGCACCCCTGAAGGAACCCCGGGCAAGGACCTGGCCATGGACAAGGTGGACGCCGCCGAAAAGGTGATCACCGAAGACCTCGACATGTCCGAGCTCAATGAGATCGCCGGACCCGAGGTCGAGCAGGCCTTTGAAGATCCCGCTGAAGGCCTCGACATGTCCGAGCTCAACGAGATTGCCGGACCCGAGGCCGAGCAGGCCTTTGAAGGCGCCGGGGAAGCGGTTGAAGAAGCCGTGGAGGCAGTTGAAGAAATCACCGAACAGGTGGGTGAAGCCGTTGAGCAGGCCACGGAGACCCTGGAGTCCGTCGCAGACCTGGGCGGAGGCGGACTTGATGTCGGCGGAGGGCTCGACATGGGCAGCGGCGGCAGCATGTCCCTTGGCGGCGGTGGCAGTGACGGCGGCCCCATGCAGCAGGCCGGGGAAAAGATGGGGGGAGAAGTCGGCGCTCAGATCGGCCAGGTTGCCGGTGAGGCCACCGGCAAGGCCCTCGGTTCAGCCGTCGGCAGCATCGTGCCCGGAGTCGGCACCGCCATTGGTGAGGAAGTCGGCGGACAAATCGGGAAACAGGTGGGCAAGGAGGTCGGCAAGCAAGTGGGAGAGCAGGTCGGCGGCACCGTCGGCATGGTGGCCGACAAGGGCATGGAGGCTGCGACAACCTTCCGCGCAGGAAGCGTCGGCGACTCCCTTCAAAAGGAAGGGTTTGGCGCCAAACGCTATGGCGGCGGACCCAAGATCGGCCAGCAGCGCGCCGCTCCTCCAGCAGTCAAGATCGGCGGCCACCGACGCAAGTAGCCTGGCCTGACCACCATCGCTCGGACCTGCTAACGCCTCATCAAGAACTCATCCAGGTTCATCACCACGTTGGCAACGGTTGTCCAGGCGGCCAGTTCCGCCAGATCAGCATCCTTGAAGGCCGGCCCCAGAGGATCCGTGGCCATCTTCGCCGCAGCTTCGGCATCCCGACGATATCCGGCCAGCGATTCATCGTGAAGCTGGATCAACGTCTGCATCTCCCTGGCGGCCGGTTCCCTGGAAACACAGAGCCTGAAAAGAAGCCGCAGCCGTCCGGCAGTGTCACCCGCCTCCCTGACCAGACGCCGTGCCATGGCCTGGTGCGTCTCGATGAACACCGGGTCATTGAGCGTCACGAAGGCCTGCAGCGGCGTGTTCGTCCGGGTGCGGCGGATCATGCACACCTCACGGTTGCCGGCGTCAAAGGTGGTGAAGCTCGCATAGGGCGCGTTGCGGCGAACCTCCGTGTAGACGCTGCGCCGGTGCCTGTCCTCGCCCTCGCTGATGCTCCAGTCATTGCTGCGGCCGAAGGCAGTGCTCAATCCCAGGTTGGGCGCCGCCGGGCGCACTCCGGGCCCGAACATCTTCGGGCTTAGCAGGCCGCTGACCGCCAGGGCCTGGTCACGCAGCACCTCGCCGCTTGGCCGGAAGCGCGGCCCGCGCGCCAGCATGCGGTTGTCAGGATCACGCTCCGCCAGCTCCCGCGGCGTGGTGCTGACCTGACGGTAGGCGCGGCTCATGACCATGAGCTTGATCATGTGCTTCACGTTCCAGCCGGAATCCATGAACTCCGCCGCCAGCCAGTCGAGCAGCTCCGGATGAAACGGCAGGTCGCCCTGGCTGCCGAACTCCTCGCTGGTCCGCACGATGCCGACGCCAAAGATCGTCTCCCACAACCGGTTCACCTGCACCCGGGCGGTGAGAGGATTGTCCCGGCTCACGAGCCAGCCGGCCAGCGTCAGACGGTTTCTTGGAGCATTCTTGGGCAGGCTGTGGAAGACGGCGGGCGTGCCTTCCGCCACCTCCTCGCCCAGCGCCTGCCAGTTGCCGCGAAGCTGGACCTTCGTCACCCGCCGCTCCCTGCCAGCCAGATCCTTCATGACCGGCACGGTGACCGGCTTGAGCCCGTCGAGCTGCTTCTTCAGGTCCTCCAGCCTGCGCCGCTCCGGGGCGCTTTCCTTCGCGACGCCGCGCGCATAATGCCGCTTGATCAGCATTGTTTGTTCGGCCGTCCGCCCCTCCGTCCCGGCGTTGACGGCCGCCAGCACGTCCCGTGGAAGGGCCGTCACCGCCTGAACCCGGGCGTCGTCCGTGACCAGGACCCGGAAACTGCCAAGCACATGGTTCTTGAACTCGGACTTCTGCTCCAGGGTCACGCGCAGCCTTGAACCCGGAGGAACCAGGGTCGGCGTGGCTGCCAGCAGGGTCAGCGAATGCGGCCTGTCGACCTGCGGCGCGACCGCCCAGCCCTTGTTACGGGCATCCTTAGCGCGCAGCACCGAATCCGCCGTGAAACCCGGCTGCTCATGATCCGCCAGCACGGCGCCGAACCCCAGGGGCAGCGGCCCGCCGACCTTCACTTCCGCGGATTTTTCCGGGGCTGTATGCATCGTGCTTTTCCAGATGATCTGGCGCCGAGCGTCGAGCAACACCACCTGAAAGCCGTCCAGCCTTCTGCCGATGGCGGCTCCACCGTCGGTGCGGTTCCAGACCAGCACCTTCTCCACCGGCAGCTCCTCCTTGAGGTCCACCTCCCACCAGGGGTCGTCCTCCTGCCCGCTGGTATGGGCAACACTGCCCTTGGCGTAATCACCCGAAGTGTTGCCATCGACCGCCAGGCCGGCCACGGCGTTTGCATAGTTGCTGCTCTGACGCGCCGGCTTGTAGAGGCTGACCATGCCGCCGCCGCTGAAGACCTGCACTTCCGCCAGCTGAAGCATGCGTTTCTTCCCGGGCAGTTCCAGCCTCGCAAAGCGGGCCCTGGGCGTCGCGCCCTCCGTCGGCGGAACCAGCTCGGCCTTCACGCCTGTCAGCACGAAGTTGCCGAACCCTGGGGACGGCTTCGTTTCAAGCCGCAGCGCGGTGATCCGGGGCACCGTCACCGGCAGCTCAACCGTAACCTGGTCCGTGTCCGCCTTGTCTAAAAAGGCAACAAGCCCGTCATCTGCGGCGCGGGCGGCACGCTTCGACTCCGACTGAACGCTGAGCGGCTTCACCGCCTTCCAGGCCAGCTCCTCCCGAAGGCCCTTCTCCCAGGCCGCGAGACCCGCCAGCCAGCCTGCGTCCGGCCTAGCAAACCTGGCTTCAAGCGCGGCGATGTCCTCCAGAAGCTCCTTGCGACGGGCACGGATCTCCGGCGTCTCGAAGCTGTGCAGCGGCGACTCATCCTTCTTGTCGGCGTCGGCGGTCTGGTTCAGGAAGGCGTAGGCCTGGAAGTACTCCTTGATCGTGATCGGGTCGTACTTGTGCGTGTGGCACTGCGCACAGGCCATCGTTGTTCCCATCCAGACGGCAAAGGTCGTGTTCACCCGGTCGATCACGGCCGCGTTGCGGAACTCCTCGTCGCTCGTGCCACCCTCGTTCTGCGTCATCGTGTTGCGGTGAAAGGCGGTCGCGATGAGCTGGTCGTCGGTCGGGTTCGGCAGCAGGTCGCCGGCGATCTGCTCACGCGTGAACTGATCAAACGGCATGTTGCTGTTCAACGCTCGAATCACCCAGTCACGATAGGCCCAGATCTCACGCGGCTGGTCGCTGGGATACCCGGAGCTGTCGGCGTAACGGGCGAGGTCAAGCCACTGCGAGGCCCAGTGCTCGCCAAACCCGGGCCTGGCGAGAAAGTGGTCCACCACGGCCTCGTGCGATGCTCCGCCCAGGGCCTTCAGCTCCTCCGGAGAAGGAGGCAGGCCGGTAAGGTCAAGAGCCACCCGCCTGACCAAGGTTGCTGCATCGGTTTCGGGTGAAAACTTCAGCCCCTCCCCGGCAAGACGATGCGCCAGGAAGGCGTCGATCGCGCCGAGGCCGGCCTCCTGGGCGGATGCAGGCACGGCTGGACGCCTCACCTTCTCATAGCTCCAGTGCCTGCCCCAGGGCGCGCCCTGGCGGATCCATTCCTTCAAAAGCTCCACCTGCGCGGAGGGGATCACCTTGTGCTGCTTCGGCGGCGGCATCACCTCGTCAGGATCCTGGGAGAGGATGCGCTCGATGAGCGCGCTTTTCTCAGGCCTGCCCGGCACCACCGCGATCACGCCGTCGTTGTCAGCCTTGGCTGCCGCCTCCTCATCCAGACGCAGGCCGGCCTCACGCTTCTTCTCGTCCGGCCCGTGGCAGAAGAAGCAGTTCTCCGAGAGGATGGGACGGATCTCACGCGAGAAATCCACTGCGCCGACGGTGACGGGCAGGCTCAGGATGAGGTAGGGCAAAAGACGCATGTGCGGGATCAACAGGCAGGATACGCGCCCGGAGCCCGGCTCTTCCAGGACAAAGGAATCCACCATGAATTGGCCGGACACCTGTGCATTTCGCGGAAGGACGGGCGTAGGTAGCATCTCCCGTCATGAGACTCCTGTCCGCACCTTCCCGGCTCCTGCTGCCCATCATCCTCCCGCTGATTTCAACAGCTTCGTTGCAGGCGCAGGAACTTCTCGCCGGCGCAGCCAGGGTGGACATCACCGACCGGGCCGCGGGTCCCGTCAACGATCCCGCCCACGCCCGCGCCCTGGTGCTGCGATCAGGTGAAAGCACCGTCGTGCTGGTCGGTGTGGATGCCGTGGCCATCGGAGGCATCGGGCGCATCGGCAACGGCTTCCTGGGCAGCGTCCGCTCTGAGCTGCAAAACAGCCTGGGCATCGCCCCGGGAAACGTCATCATCAACGCCAGCCACTGCCACGCCATCGTGCGTGGCGACGCCGCAAGCCTTGTGATCCAGGCCGTGAAGGAGGCCGCCGGCAGGATGGTGCCCGTCAGGGCGGCCGCCGGAAGCTGCGAGGAAAAACGTATCAGTGAAAACCGCCGCCTGAAGATGAAGGACGGCAGCGAGGTGGACATGCGCCGTGCCTACGCCATGCCCCGCGATGAGGATATCGCCTCCGTGGGGCCGGTCGACCCCCGGGTGGGTCTCCTTCGCCTTGACCGACTCGACGGCACGCCGCTCGCCATCGTCTACCAGTTTGCCTGCCACCCGATCATGAACCCGCCTCACAAGGGAAGTTCGGCGGATTTTCCGGGCTTTGCCTCCCAGGTCATCGAGGGCG
Source organism: Prosthecobacter sp. (assembly GCA_044345155.1). Taxonomy (GTDB): domain Bacteria; phylum Verrucomicrobiota; class Verrucomicrobiia; order Verrucomicrobiales; family Verrucomicrobiaceae; genus Prosthecobacter. Next base: position 9,669 of record JBIJBP010000026.1, read on the forward strand.
CACTCGGCAACGACGCCGTCGCGCTCTTCCTTCAGGGCTGCGGTGGCGACATCAACCCGGTGCGCTACAAGGAGGTCACCCGTCCGGCGGATGCGGAACCCCTCGGCGCCATGCTGGGAGCCAGCGTGCTCGCCGCCGTCCAGGGGCTCGAAACGAAGCCGGGCTCCGTCCTGAAGGCAGGCCATGCAACCATCTCCCTGCCCCGCGCCGACGACTACGAAAAGCGCATCGCGGCCGCAGAGGCCGAACAAAAAACGCTTCTAGCATCACTCAGGCCCACGAACATCGGCTTCAAGGCCTTCCTGCCCCTGCTCATCCAGCAGCGCCTTGCACCGGACTTTCCCTCCCACCACGCCCAGTCCTACCTGCGCGACCGAGCCCTTGGCGCTGATTCCATCGAGAAGCTCGATGCGGACAACCGCGCCCTGGTCGAGACCTACCTGAAGAACATCGAGGTCATGGAGCGCCTGACCCGGCTTGGCACCAACCTCGCGCTGCTGAAGAAGCACCTCGCCGAGACCCGCGAAGCCGGAGCCGCCACGCTGGACGCCGAGGTCTGCGGGCTGCGTGTCGGCGACTTCAAGCTCGTCACCTTTCCCGGAGAGCTCACCGTCGAGGTCGGGCTGGGCATCAGGAATGCCTTCAAGGATCCGCTGGCGTTCGTCTCCGGCTACACCAACGGCTACCTCTTTTACACCCCCACGGTGGCGCAGCGGCTGAACAAGGGATACGCCCAGGAGGACTGCGACACGCTCGTGGCTCCGGAGTGGCAGGCGCTCTTTGAAAGGCAGGCCCTGGAAATGCTGCGGAAGCTTGCTGAATAAGGCCTGCGGACCTCCGGTTCTTGATTGATCGAAGTCGGCCGCCCGCCCTAGAGTCGTGCATGATCCGCGCCGACTCCCTCACCGCCGCCACCAGCGGCAGCGTCTTTGACATCGTCATCATCGGGGGAGGCGCCACGGGTCTTGGCGCGGCGGTCGACGCGGCCTCCCGCGGGCATTCCGTGCTGCTTGTGGAGCAGTCGGACTTTGCCAAGGGCACCTCCAGCCGGAGCACCAAGCTCGTCCACGGCGGCGTGCGCTACCTGAAGCAGGGCAATGTCTCGCTGGTGCTTGAGGCCCTGCGTGAACGCGGCCTGCTGGTCCGCAACGCCCCCCACCTCGTGCACAGCCTGCCGTTCGTCATTCCTAACTATCATTGGTGGGAAGGCCCCTTCTACGGCATCGGCATGAAGGTCTATGACGGCCTCGCCGGCAGGCTGGGCCTGGAGCCTTCGCGCTGGCTGACACGCGAGGACGTGCTCGACCTCCTGCCGAACCTCGAACCCGAAGGCCTGAACGGCGGCATCATCTATCACGACGGCCAGTTCGATGATTCGCGCCTGGCCGTCAACCTGGCGCAGACGGCGGTGGAGAAGGGCGCGGCGGCGTTGAACTACACACGCTGCTGCGGCCTGCTCAAGGAGGGTGGACATGTGGCCGGCGTGCTGCTGCGCGACGAGGAGGCCGGCCACGAGTTCGAGGTCCGCGCCCGTGTCGTCATCAATGCCACCGGTGTGTTTGCCGATTCCGTGCGCCAGATGGACGAACCCGGCACGCAGCCCATGCTCAGCCCCAGCCAGGGCATTCACTTTGTGCTGCCGCGGGAGTTTCTTCCAGGCGACACCGCCATCATGATTCCCAAGACCGATGACGGCAGGGTGCTTTTCGCCGTCCCCTGGCATGGCCGCGTCGTCGTGGGCACCACGGACACCCCCGTGGAAAAAGCATCGCTCGAACCCCGGGCGCTCGACGAGGAGATCGGCTTCATTTTCACCCAGGTCAGCCGCTACCTCACCCGCGATCCCGGGCCCGCCGACGTGCTCAGCGTCTTCGCCGGGCTGCGTCCGCTCATCAAGGCAGAGGCCGGCAGCACGGCGGCGCTCTCCCGCGACCACCTCATCAGCATCTCCGACTCCGGCCTCATCACCATTGCCGGCGGCAAATGGACCACCTACCGCAGGATGGCGGAGGATGTGATCGATCATGCGGAGATGGTCGGTGCGCTCGACCACCGCCTGTGTGTCACGCAAAACCTGCCGATTCATGGTTCGGCCGCATGTGCCGGGAATCCGGCGGATCATCTGGGCGCCTATGGAGGCGATGCCGCAGGCATCCAGGATCTGATCAGCAAAGATCCTGCCCTCGGCGGCAGGATTCATCCGGAGCTCGAGTTCCTTCATGCCGAAGTCATCTGGCATGTCCGGCACGAAATGGCACGAACCGTGGAGGACGTGCTGGCCCGCCGCACCCGCGCCCTGCTTCTCAGCGCCAGGGCCAGCGCCGAGGCGGCGCCCGCCGTCGCGGCACGCATGGCCGGCGAACTGGGACGGGACTCCTCATGGATCGAAGCCCAGGTCCGTGATTATCAGGCCCTGGCAGCCGGTTACACGCTGCGTTGAAGGTTGTGGCAGGCACCACTCGTCCGGTGGATTTACCTCAGCCCCGGGCCTGCTGCTGACGTCCCAGGCTCTTCAGATGAGAGTAGCCCACCAGTCGGCGAGACTCCTCATCCCAGAGGCGCAGGTTCGCGCACTTCAGGCTCTTCCAGAAGGTGAGAGGCTGGATGGACTTGAACAGCGGATGGGAGTTGTGGCAGAGTTCCAGGTTGTAGTTTGGAATCCTCGAGCTCAGGTGATGGACATGGTGGTAGCCGATGTTGCCGGTGAACCACTGGAAGATGCGCGGCAGCTTGTAAAACGAACTGCCATGAAGGGCGGCGGTCGTGTAGTTCCAGTTGTCGTGATGCTCCCAGTAGACGTCCTCATACTGGTGCTGGACATAAAACATCCAGATGCCGGCCACGCCGGCGACCATGGTGACAGGCAGCTGCATCATCAGGTAGGCCTTCCAGCCGAACAGCCAGCAAAGGCCCGACACCATGATGGCAAGGGCGATGTTCATGGCCATGACTGACTTCCTGTCCTTCCCCTTCGCACCCGAGGAGGGAAAGCGCTGATAGACAAGGAATAGGCCGAGCGGGGCGATCACGAACAGCACGAAGGGATTGCGGGCCAGGCGATAGGCGAACCTCTTCCAGCGCGAGGCCTCCAGGTATTCCTGAACCGTCATCGTCCAGATGTCCCCCTCGCCACGGCGGTCGAGGTCGCCCGACGTGGCATGATGCACGTTGTGCTGCCAGCGCCAGTGGCCGTAGGGAGTGAAGGTCAGCATGCCCGTGATGAACCCGACGATGTCGTTAGCGCGCTTCGACCTGAAGTAGGAGCCGTGGCAGCAGTCGTGGAAGATGATGAAGACACGCACCAGCAGGAGCCCAGCCAGCAAGGCAACGGCCAGCGTCAGCCAGTAGGAAACCTCCAGGCTGCGCCACATGAGATACCAGCAAATGGCATAGGGCACGAGGGTGTTCAGCATCTGCCAGGCGGCCCTGGAAACGGAGGGCACCTGGAACTTGGCGACGATTTCTTTCCACTCGGAAATGGCGGGCTGTGCAGGAACGGAGGTGTCAGACATGGGCAGGGTAAGCTATGACCATAGCAGACTCTGGGAAGCAAGTCTGGTGAATTTTTTGCAAGCACAGCCCTTCTTCCTGGAATGCCCGGCGAGAGCAAAAGCCTCCCAGTCCTCCCCAAGATCAGCAAACTTCTGGTTAGTAATTCCTGAAAGGCCCCCTGGGCTCCGAGGCATCCATCTCCTGTCTCCAGGCGGCAAATTTTTCCTGCATCAACCGGAGGACCTCGGGCCTGTCCCTCGACAGGTCCTGCTTTTCCCCGAGGTCCTTGCCTAGGTCATAGAGCCCACGTCCCTTGCCAGACTCCACCCACTTCCAATTTTGAAAGCGCGCGGCCTTGTCGGCACGCCGCTGCCAGAACATTTCCTGACGCGGAGATTTCTTTTCCCCCTTTAGCACGGGCAGCATGTCGAACCCGTCCAGCTTCACCCCCTGGGGTGGCCTGGCCCCGGCGGCCGCCAGCAGTGTCGGCACCAGTTCCAGCGAGGTCAGAAACTCATCCGTCACCTTTCCGGCGGGCAGCTTCCCGGGCCAGCGGACGATGAATGGAACACGCAGTCCGCCCTCCCACATCGTGCTCTTGCCGCCCTTGAGCGGTGCGTTGCCACCATTGCCGCTGCCTCCGTTGTCAGACAGGAAAAGAATGACCGTGTCCTCCTTCTGGCCCGCCTGCTCCACCGCCCCCATGACCGCGCCGACGGCCTCGTCCATGCAGGTCAGCGCTCCGCAATAACGGGCCAGCCTTTCATCCTCCACCCTGTCACGATACATCTCGACATGCCGTTCCGGCGCCTGCACCCCCTCGGCCTTTTTTCTGGAACCTTCCACGGTCCCATCGCCAAAGGTGGATGCACTGTGCGGGGCGTTGAAGGCAAGGTAAAGGAAGAAGGGGCGTCGCCCTGCATGATCCGTGATGAAACGCAGCGCCTCGCGCCTGAAAACGTCGGTGACATAAGCGCCCTTGTCCTCTTCAGTACGGGCGTTGCCCCGGAACATCGACGGCACTCCGTAGCGCTCATGGGTGTAATAGTCGATGCCGTTGTTCCCATGCCCGTAGAAGAAGTCAAAGCCGCGCTGCAGCGGCAGGAAGCGGAGCGCCTGGCCCATGTCCCACTTGCCCACGCAGCCCGTGGCATAACCCGCCTTTTTCAGCATGTCTCCGATCGTCACTTCACGCACGTCAAGGCCGAGCGTCATCTCGGGTGACACCGCGTATTCCTCGGCGTCAAACCTGTGGCCGAAGTTCACCATGTCGTTGCGGACCATGTCATAGAGCCCGTTGCGCTGCGGGTAGCGGCCCGTCAGCACGCTGCCACGGGACGGCGTGCAGGCCGGCCAGGTGACATAGAAGCTGGTTCCCCGCACGCCCTCGGCGGCCAGCCTGTCAAGGTTCGGCGTGATCAGCGGCTTGCCGCCGATGCAACCGAGGTCGGGATAGCCCTGGTCATCACTGATGATGAGCACGATGTTCGGCGAAGCCGCCATGGAGGCTCCACCCAACCAAAAAAGCAACAATGCCGGAATGAAGTTGGGTCGCATGCCCTTCACGAACGGCGCAGGCCGCGGCTATCTCGCAGGAACCAGCACGGCGCCATAAGCCTCCGCCCCGCCGGGTGATGCCATCGGCTTCCCGCCGAAATCCGCCGGGGCCACACAGGCGCCGGCGATCACCAGCCTGCCCGAAGGGTGCCAGGCCATGGTGTAGGCATTGTCGCCCTTGGCACCGCCCGATGGCAGCAGCCATTCGACATCACCGGCAGCAGTAAGGGCGGCGGTGAAGATGTCCGTGGCGCCAAGGCTTTCCAGGGAACGTCCGGCGAACGCCGCCTTTGCTGAAAACTCACCGGTCACAAAGCTGCGACCGCTGCCGTCCGTTGCCACGCCAAGGCAGTAGTCCGTCGCCGGTCCCTGGACCACCCGGGCCCACTGAAACACCCCATCCGGCGAGAAGTGGGCGAGGAAACCGTCGCTGTCCTTGTCACCGGTTGAAGCGACCTCACCGGATGCAAGTTTCAGACTGCCCTTGAACATGCCGGCGCACCACACTCTCCCTGTTCCATCAACGGTAATTTCGTGAAAGCCGGCACTTGGCTGCCCGGCGATGGCGGCCGTCCAGACGGCGTCCCCCTGCGGGGTAAGCTTCAACACCACACCTGCCTGCCCCCCGGTGATTTCCAAAGGCTTTCCTCCAAGGCTTCCCTGCCCGCCGCCACTGCCCCCGATGTAAATGGCATCCGAAGCATCGACAGCAACTCCGTGACCGCTGCCTGAAAAACGCCCTATGGTTGTTTTGACCCAGCGCAGCTCGCCTTCCTTCGAATATTTGGCACAAAAGATCGGTCGCGTGGAGCTGCCTGCATTGACCGTCGTGCCGTCAAACTGCGCCTCGCCCGCCACAGCGCCGGTCACGATCACATCACCCGCGCTGTCGACGGCAACGCCATGACCGTAGTCGTAGCCCTTGCCGCCTGCGGTGCGGATCCAGAGGGGCTCGCCCTGCGGGGAATACTTGGCGACGAACACATCATAATCCCCCTGATTGGCCAGAGACCCGCCCTTCCAAGTCGCGTCAATGCTTTGAAAATGCCCGGTGACATAGGCATTTCCAGCGGAGTCCGTCGCCACGCCGTAACCACGGTCCACCAGACTTCCGCCAAGACTGCGAACCCAGAGGAACCGGCCGTCTTTCGACACCTTCGCGAGGAAAAAATCCATGCCGCCAAGGCCTTCGCGTTTGAGTTCGCCAAACACGCCGTTGTCCGTGGTCTCGCCCGCGAGGAAGACGTTGCCCTCACGGTCAAAGGTGACTGCGCGCGTCTTGTCGTTTTTGGCCCCACCACCACCGGCCACCCAGAGCCCGGCAGGATCGGCCATGGCGCAAATGGGAAGCCCGACAAGCAGGAAGGCCAGTCCCAGGCAGGCAGAGTTGAGATGCACGAGGCGGGTGGAAGATAAAGGCTCAGTCATAAGAATGCATGGTCCTGCCCTGCGGATGTGGCGAAAGGGGCAGAATCGAGCGCTAATACGCATGGCCGCCCCAGTGATTTCACGCTGAGGCCACGCATGACATGAAAGCACCATGACCGGCTTCATTACCATGCCTTCTCCAAGGGATGCGGCAATGTTGTCCGCCTAGGCGGTCACACCTGCAAAGCCAGTTCCCGCCCCCTGCCTCACCCGACCTTGTCGACCTTGAGGTCGCGCAGCGAGTAGAGCTTCTCCTCCCGGCTCAGACCCGCCATCAGCCGCGCTCCCGTCCTCCTCCTCGCTCCATACCTCCCCCTCTCCGCCTCAAACACCCCGTTCACATACCCCCGGCTCCCCACCACCTCACCGTCCGTGAAATACCTCACCCGGCACCTCAGATACGCCTCCGCTGGCAGTCGCCCCCCGCACTCCACCACCCTCCTCGATTCCTCCCTCGTGAACCCCTTCTTCATCGGCAGCCCATCCTCTCCCATCCCCCTCTCCTCACCCCGCCCATACAGCAGCGCACGGTGCGCACACAGCACCTCCAGCGTGCGCCGCTCCGGACTTTGTCCTGTCCTGGCCGCCTGCCTTGCTGCCTCCGCCGCTTCATCCTCCCCGGCATGCCGGACTTCCTCCACCTCGGCCAGCCCTTCCAGCGCCCCCAGGTCCCCAGACATCGCCGCCCCGTAGCTGCTCCACGCGTAGTCCTTCGGGGCCTCCACCAGATTCGCCCTCACCGGGTTCAGGTCGATGTACGCCGCCATCGCCCGCAGCGGCTCCCCCGCCGACTCCACCAGCACGCTCTTGAACCGCCCCTCCCACAGCGTCCCCCGGCGCTGGTGCACCTTGTTGAACCACTGCGTGAAGCGCTGCTTGAGTGACTTCATGAAAAACGAGATGTCCCACATCCGCCTCAGGTAGCGTTCACGGATCTCCGCCTCCCAGGAGGCCGACTGGATCTTCGCCGCCTCTCCCAGCGCCCATTCCAGGGCTGTGGCCTCCAGATCGCCCAGCGTGCTGCGCACCAGGCGGATGAGTTCCGCATTGGAGGGCATCGCCTCCGGGGCGGGCCGTTTTGGCACCCCCACCAGCAGGTGGAAGTGGTTGGACATCAGGCAGTAGGCCACCACGCGCACCCCGCAGAAGCGCTCATAGAGGCGCATGAAGGCAAGGAACTGGGCCTTTTCCGCATCCCCGAGGACAAAGTCCCTGTTCACGACCCTGGAGACACAATGGTAAAAAGCGACCGGGGAGGCGGAGTTGGCGGGAGCCTTGAGGCGTTTGAGGCGCATGAGCCCAGGTAGCCGAAACGGCAGAACTGGCAACCCATTTCTCTATAAAGGGACAGACCCTTTATAATATGCGGACCCATTACAATATGCGTGGGAAGTTGGGCAAAAAAAACAGGTGAGGAGCACCATGCGGCTTGAACCCTTCGCTCCTCTTGTCGTTGAACCCACAAAGGGACTATTTTGACCTTTCGAAACCGGCAATAAAAATCAGACGGACTGCCCTGGTGAAAATCAACGATGATGGGCCATAAATGAGTGCCATTCAGAACAGTCCTTTTAGAGTATAAAGTAGACTCCACCAACAACCTACTATTTGCGTCGTTCGAGCACGATTCGGAAGCCGATCGTGGGTCGCTTGGTGTCCGCTGGGATGGCAATTCTGTTGGAGGAAAGCAGCTCGTCTGGATTGGCACTGCGCCAGTTACCACCTCGAACCGTGCCTTGCGTATTCTTGGCATCACCGCCTTTGACATTGTCGAAGTCCGTGTCCACCCACTCGCTGGCGTTGCCGGCCAGACATTGAATACCCTTCTCATTGGCAGGAAAAGCAGCCACCGGCGCCAGCTGGGGGAATCGATCCTCATAGCCTGGGATGATGCTCTCCAGGTTGGCCTTCCTGCCTGCATGAATGTCGGCAAAGTTATCCGTGTTCGCCGGTGGCGGCCAGTCGAAGCCCCATGGATAGATGCCGCGGATGCGTCCGCTCCGCTCGCTGGGCCGAGTGCCTCGTTCCAAAGGCAACCCCACCGCCCGACTCCATTCATCATCGGTTGGCAGCCGATAAACGTCCTTGGCACCGATCAGCCCGGCATTCCTCTCCCGCTCGGTCAACCACGCACAAAATGCACGAGCCTCCTCACGATCCACCCCCACCACAGGCTGAGTGCCCCCTTTGCCTTCCACATCCAAGTTGCCGGGGCGGCGGGCGTTGCTGGCCTTGGTGAATTCCATGTAGTCGCGCCGACGCGTTTCAGTGGCGGCAATCATGACGCTGTCAGTCAGTGGCACAAAACGGATGCCAAGGCCGTTGGCCTTCCATTCACGGCCGAAGGTCACCGCCTGACGCGTCTGCATGTCGCTGAAAAGCTCCAGCTGCTCGCCTGATCGGACCTCGCCTTCCAGAACCACATCGGAAAAACCCTCCTCCCTCAATTCATACTCCACCTGCCCGCTCCGCACCCTTGGCAGTTCAAGCGGCGTGTAGCCCAGAAACTGCTCATGCTGGAACACCCGAACCTTTTCAGGCGTGCTGCGAATGATGACGCTGCCATAGGTCTGTCGCTCAACCCTCAGATGAAAGGCCTGCCAGTCAGCCCCTTCCCCGCTGCTCGTGGCGGAAGCCTCCCCCTCCCGCTCATCCGGCATGTCCTCGGCCCCCGGCACCGGTGCATCAACATAATAAAAGGGCTCCACTTCATAATGATGCTCCTGGCTGAGCAGTCCGGCCTCCCGATCCCGGTCGGTGAGCCAGAAACGAAAAGCTTCGGAATCCCCGACCGGAGCGACCACATAATAGGCGGTGTCCTTGCCGCTGCCTGCACGCACCACGCGTCCCTCAAAGGAGCGCCCCGTCGCTTCGAGGAACTTCTTGAAATGCTTGATCTCCACCGGCTGGAGAGTGATGTGGCCACCCGGAGCCGGTTTGAAAACCATGCCCAGATTGTTGGTCCAGCGTTCACCCTCCTGCGGCAGCCGCGTTTTTTCCATCACCAGATCGTACTCGGCCGGTTTCGACCGACTCGCCGTGTGCTCGATTTCCTGATGTTTGTAGCCAGGCAGCCGAAGCTGATAAATCACCGGCAGGCCCTCCTCGGGATTCAGCCCCAGGGGCGTCACTCCAAGGTCATCCTCGCCGGCATAAACGTGGGCGCCGACTGGTGTCGTCTTGATCATCAGCATCGGTGTGCCCTTCTGCACCTGGACCACGCCAAAAGCTCCATTGCGCTGCGCCAGCCACATGCCGAAACCCACCGCCAAGCCCAGGATCACCACGGCCGCCGCCGCCCACTGCCACAATGCCCGGCGGGAGGATGGAAGCGCCTCTCCACGCAGGTCGAGCGTCATTTCCCGGGCGGTGTTATAGCGGTCCTTCGCCTTTGGCGCACAGGCGGTGCAGATCACCCGGTGGAGGCGCTGCCAGGCCTCCAGCTTGTCCCCCGACTCGCTGCATGAGGGGATGTCCGGAAAATCGAGCCGGTCCTTTCCTGTGCTCGCCTCATAGAGAACCATGCCCAGGGAAAAGATATCCGAAGCCGGCGAACCTGGCCCTTCAGGAGCCACAAATCCTTCCGTACCCACAAAACTGCGCTGCCCGAGCAGCGCTACCAGGCCAATGTCCGCGAGACGGCAGTGCCCGTCGATGAAGATCAGGTTCGACGGTTTGACGTCGCGGTGGATGAGCTTGTTTTCATGCAGGTGCTGCAGCCCTTCGGCGACATTGGCGCCAATCGCGAGGCAACGCTCCGCCTTGAGCTGCTTCGAACGGCGCATTTCCAACCCCAGCGTGTGCGGCTTGTATCGGTCAGGGTGGATGTCACGACCCGTCTCCAGATCATCAGCCAGCTCCATCACATAATAATAAAATCCCTGCGCATCACTGCGTCCCACCTGGAGAATGGGCACGAGGCCGGGATGACGGCGCGAGATCGGCTCGTAGCGCTTGATCGCTTCAAACTCGCGCTCAAACGAATCCGCATGATCATAATCCTCCCGCCAGACCACCTTCACCGCACGCAGGGCGCCAGTCACCGACCTCGCCATCCACACCTCTCCATAGGCTCCCCTGCCAATAAGACGTAGAGTCTCATGATCGCGGATTTCTGGAGCCTGACGCGGTGCTGACATGGGGGTGCGAGAGACAAGCTAGCAAGAGCCCGCCTTAGTTGCACAGCGAAAAAAACCGTGAGAAGGGATTATAGTCCCTGATACCCTGTTACCACCTGCCCTGGAAACGCGTTTAGGCTCGATGTGTGTCAGTCCCAGGCCATAAAATCCGCACGTTGTCATGCCTCCAGATTTCGATGTGCAGGAATGTGTGCGCCGCACCGTCGCCGGAGAGCCAGCGGCGGCCCGGCAGCTCATCGAACATCTGTATCCACAGGTGCTCCGCTGGGTGCGCAATCATCTGCCCAGGCGAGAAAGCGAGGAAGATCTGGCCCAGGAGGTGTTTTTGAAACTGCTTCAAAAGCTGGGCAGCTACCAACCGCGAACCGGCATCCCCTTCGAACACTGGGTCAGCCGGCTAACCGTACGCACCTGCCTCGATGCCCTGCGGGCCGAGCGCTCCCGCCCCGAATGGCGCATGTCCGACCTTGGCGCCGGGGAGACCGAATGGCTGGACTATCTCATCAACCAGCATCACGATGCCACCACCCCCGACCATCGCGACCTGGATGCCAGGGCCTTGGTGGAGCGCCTGCTAACCCAGCTTTCGCCACCCGACCGCCTTGTTCTCACCCTTCTCGACCTGGAGCAGAAAAGCACCCGCGAGATCGCCGAACAGACCGGCTGGACACGCCCCATGGTCAAGATGCGCGCCATGCGGGCCCGGCATAAGCTCAAAGTCATCGCGCAACAATGGAACCTCACCCACGACTAACCCATGACACATTTCCCTGAACGCTGGCAGACCGCCATCCAGACCGCACGTCGCAGGCCTGCCGAAGTCTTCGAAATGCCACCGGGCCTTGCCACCCGAGTGCTTGCCCATTGGAAAGAGGCCCCCGAAGAGTCATTGCTGGAAGTGATGACCCTCCTCAGCAAGCGTTTCCTCATGGCCAGCGCCCTCGTCTTCATCCTCAGCACCGCGCTTGCCGCCACCCAGGTGGATGTCACCGAATTAGCACCAAGCTGGATCGAAACCCCGTTGAGCACCCGGATGCTTCTGCCATGATGATTTCCCGCCGCACTAAACTGGGTTGCCTGATGACCCTGCTCGTAGGCTTCTGCCTCGGCATCGGTTTCGTCATCGGCGTGGTAGCGCACCAGGCCTGGAAAAAGAAGACCGAGGAGCCTGCCTTCATGAAGTGGGTGGTCATGATGCAGATGGACAAGCTGGACCTGGCACCCGAACAACGCGGCAGGGTCGAAAAACGCGTGGATGCCACCGTGAACGAACTCCTCACCTTCAGGACCGATGCCATGAATCAAATCTGGTCCCTCATCGAACGCGCAGGCGAGGAAATCAACGCGGACCTCACCCCCGCCCAGCAGGAGAAATGGCGCAAGATCATGCCCAAACGGCCTGCGGACGGTCGGTGACTACTAAACCACGCCCCCGGTCCAGATTCCTGACACCCGCATTGATCACTCCCAATAAACAAGCCCGTGTCACCACGGGCCTGCTTTTGGCAGAAGATTGAGTGAAGCGGATTACTCGCTGACCTTCACGCTCTTGATCACGATCGGATCGACCGGGACATCACCGTGGGGGCCAACCTGCTTGGTGGGCACGCTGACAATGGCATCGCAGATGTCGAGGCCCTTGGTCACCTTGCCAAACACCGCATAGCCGTAGCCATCAAAGCTGGGGTAGTCCAGGTTGGCGTTGTCCTTCACATTGATGAAGAACTGGCTGGTGGCGCTGTTTGGATTGCTGGTGCGGGCCATCGCAATGGCACCGCGGGCGTTCTTGAGACCATTCTTGGATTCAATCGCAATCGGAGCATCCACCGCCTTCTGGTTCATGTCAGGAGTGAATCCTCCGCCCTGGATCATGAAACCCGGGATCACACGGTGAAAGATCAGGCCGTCATAGTGGCCTTTTTTCACATACTTCACGAAGTTTTCGACGGTGATGGGCGCCTTGGCCGGATCGAGCTCCAGTTCGATGCTGCCTTTGCTGGTTTCCATCACGACTTTCACGGCTTTTGCTTCACTCACGGGCTTGTTTTCCTCCTGGGCTTGGTTGTTTCCGGTCAGGCCGGCGAACGCAAGAACGAAGGCGGCAAGAGTCGGCAGTTGTTTTTTCATATGAAGGGGTGGGGTTGAGAGGCCGAATGAGCCGAATCAGGACGGAAATGCAACGCGCAAATGAAACCCGCCTCGGGTGCCCCCTCCAGAAATCCACCTCGACGCCCCGTCGGGATGGTGTTAGCGCTCTCCTTCTCCCGCCTCCGCCCTCCCGGCACTAGGCTGCGGGAACACCCGTTCACGACCTCATGGCCTCAGAAACGACGCCCCCCCAGCCAGCACCAGCCCCTTCGAAAAAGCCTGCCGTACCCGTCCAGGACTCCGATCTGCAGATGCCAGTGAGACGGATCATCCCCTACCTGAAGCCGGTCCTGCCACGCTTCATCCTCGGCCTTCTGCTTGGCGTCATCGCCGCACTTTTCAACGCCGCCTGGCTGCCCGTCTGCAGGATCATCTTCTCCATCGTCCTGAATGATGGCGGCGGCCCGCCTTCCCTGGGCCAGGACTACAGCTTCCTGGGCCTGAACCTGAACTTCGCAAACATGTTCGATCTGGACCCAACGGCCAAGGTCGGGCTCACCGGGGTCATCATCGCCGCCTCCTTCATCCCCCTGATGCTGCTCATCAACGGCGTCCTGGACTACCTGAACAAATACTTCCTCGCCTGGGTCGGCAGCCGGATGCTCCAGCACATCCGCAACGATGTTTTCTCGCACGTCCTGCGCCAGTCCCCGGCCTTCTTCAGCAGTTCCAAGGCTGGCGAACTCATCCAGACCGTCCTGAACCAGACCAGCGTCGCCCAGAGAAACGCCGTTCAGTACGTGCAGATCATGACCAGCAACCCCCTGCGCATCCTGGTCATCCTCATCTCCCTCTTCGCCGCCCATCCCTTCTTCACCTTCATGAGCCTTTTCGTCTTCCCCCTCTGCCTGCTGCCCGTGCTGCGCCTGGGCAAGCGGGTGAGAAAGGCAGGCAAAAAGGAGGAGCAGATGATCGGCGCCATGCTCACCGCCATGCATGAGTCCCTGACCGGCATCCGCCTCATCAAGGCCTACGGACGCGAAGACTACGAAGTGCAGCGCTTCGAAAAGGTGAACGCCTCCATGACCGGCAACTCCATCCGCTGGCAGCGTGCCTCCGAACTCGTCGGCCCCATCGTCGAATCCGTGGCCTCCATCGGCATCGCAGCCGGCCTGGTCTACTGGTGGGCCATGGGCCTGAAGTCTGCGGACTTCATTCCGGTCGTGCTCCTGATGACCCGCATTTACCCCCCTGCCAAGGAACTCAGCAAGGTCAACCTCCTCCTCCAGAAAACGCGCTACGCCATCAACTGCGTCGTCAACATGCTCGACCGCCAGCCCGACATCCAGGACGCACCAGGAGCCAACGCCCTAGGGCGTGTGAAAGGCAGCATCGAGTTCGAAAACATCACCTTCGCCTACGCCCGTCCCAACGGCGAAAAGCTCGCCCGACCCGCCGTCGAAAACGTCAGCCTCCAGCTTTCTCCAGGCCGCTTCTACGCCCTGGTCGGCCCCAGCGGCGCCGGCAAAAGCACGCTCTTCTCCCTTCTTCTCCGCTTCTACGACCCCGACAACGGCTGCATCAGGGTCGACGGCCATGACATCCGTCTAGTCACCCAGAAGAGCCTGCGCGACAACATCGGCATCGTCAGCCAGGACATCTTCCTCTTTCACGACACCATCCGCGAAAACATTCGCTACGGCCGGCTCGATGCCACCGACGAGGAAATCGTCGATGCCGCCAAAAAAGCGCACGCCCATGAGTTCATCATGCAGATCGAAGGCGGCTACAACGCCACCGTCGGCGACGCCGGGTGCAACCTCTCCGGAGGCCAGAAGCAGCGCCTGTCTATCGCCCGCGCCGTCCTGCGTAATGCCCCCATTCTCCTCCTCGACGAGGCCACCAGCGCGCTCGACACCGAGACGGAGAAGATCATCCAGGAAGCTGTCCACGAACTGTCCGAAGGCCGCACCGTCATCGCTATCGCCCACCGCTTGTCCACGATTCTGGAAGCCCATCAGATCGTCGTCATGAAGGACGGCCGGGTCGACGCCATCGGCAGCCATCAGGAACTGCTTGAAAAGAGCGACCTCTACCAGAAGCTCGCCGCCCTACAGTTTCAGGAAGTCTGACAGCCGTCATAAAACACCGCTTGCCCAGCCGACCCAGCCATGCGAAAAGCAACTCGCTGAGTGCCGCGCCCGTAGTTCAACGGATAGAATGGTGGTCTCCGAAGCCGCAGATTCAGGTTCGATTCCTGACGGGCGCACCAGCGGAAAATTGATTCAATCATTTAAGGGTCAATAATTTAGAACGATATTAACAAATCGTCGGAAATTGTTCGATTGAACATACAAAATGTGGGGGATTGTGCCTGAAAACCATTACAGGCAAATAGCGAGTCTGGCAGCACTCGGCAGGGTTTGCCCCCTCCGGCTACGATTTAAGGCAGATCATCCAAGCAAAAGCCGGATCCAATCCTGAGCCTGCCACTGGACCACGGACGTCAGCACCAGAGCGGTCACAAGGCCGCCGCCCCCGACAATCGCAACCTCAAAGGCCTTCGTCCACAGAAGGTCCGTCGGCGAAACCCCCAGGTCACCCAGGGTGTCAAACTCCCTGCGCCGAAGCCGGAAAGACAGGGCAAAAACCAGCACAGTGATCGCCAGCGCGGCACCCAGCGTCACCGCCAGCACCACCAGCGCCAGGTTTTGCACCTGAAACAAGGTGCCCATCAACGACTCGAACTGCTCACGCGGGCGGATGAGTTGAACCGACAGGTCTTCCTTGAGATACCGACCCGCCAGCAAGGCCTCGGATTTGACATCCACCGGCACCACAATCGCCGCACTCACCGGATAAGCACCGACATCCCCATGAAAATGGAAGCTGTCGAGATTTCGATCAGTTACTTCATGATACATTCTCACGCTGGCATTGGCGACCGTGTTTCCCTGCTCCTGCTGAAGCACTGTGTCCTTGCCTGAGGCGACATCGTCATGGCCATGAGCCAGGCCGGCGATCAGCCAGACCGTCTTGAGATCAGCAAACACCGCATCATCATCCGGCGTGCCGTTGGCGGCCAGGACGCCGGTGATCCGCATCTTCAGCGGATAAACCCCCGCCATGTCAAAAACCTGCTCCTGGGTGGAAAAAAGGTGATCTCCCGGCCGCAGTCCACGACGACTTGCCAGGCGGGCGCCCAGCACACAATCGCCGAGCCGGGTCATCATCCGCCCCGAGGCAAGCTTCAGTCCCCGGAAGTCAAAATAGTCCATCTCCGTGCCGATGATCGCCGCCCCCTGGGCATGAAAACGGACGTCCAGCGGAATGGCTTTTCCCAGCCCCGTGGAACGCAGTTCCTGCAAATGCTTCACTTCCATCAAAGGCAGCGGCTGCCTCTTAAAATAGAGGGCGGAAAGCATGAGGTCGAGCGCGCTGCCCCGGGTGCCGAGGACCTGCGGCGTCGCAATGGCTCGGTCCCGCATGGCCGCCTCGGTGGCTTGAACGAGTACACGAAGGCAGAGCGGCAGGGCCAGGACCAGGGCCAGCGCCCCCGCCAGCAGGCAGGTCTGCAAACGATGACGCACCACATAGCGCCAGGCAAGATGAAGGGCGGCTACCATCATGAGGTAAATTCGTCCACGCGCACCTGGCTGGAAAAACGGGGGGCCAGTTCCACATCATGCGTGATCATGACCAGGCTCGCCCCCGAAGCTGAAGTGTACTCCAGAAGCAGGTTCATCACCGTTTCCCTGCGCCCGACATCCAGGGAGGCGGTGGGTTCATCCGCAAACAGAAAGCGTGGACGATGCACCAGTGCCCGCGCCACCGCCACACGCTGCCGTTCGCCCTGCGAAAGCTGGCCCGCGAGTTTGTCCCAGTGCTGATGAACCTCCAGTCGCTCCGCCAGTTCCCGCCCCGAAGCCTGTCCTTCCCTTGAATGACGGAAAGTCTGGGGTAGCAGAATATTTTCAGCCACGGTCAGGTAGTCGAGCAGCGCAAAGTCCTGAAAAATCAGGCCGACCTTCTCCAGCCGAAATGCCCGACGGGCCGCCTCCGGCATCGTCGCCAGATCATCGCCCCCCAGGCAGACCCTGCCCTGCCCCGGCAACAGCAAGCCGGACATCAGCCGCAAAAGCGTCGTCTTGCCCGCACCGCTAGGCCCCAGAAGGACCAGCGCCCCCCCCTCGGACACCCTCAGATCATTCACCCTGAGCCGAAACGGACTCTCTGGGTAGGTGAACTGAAGATTGGAGACGGCAATGCCAGACATGGGGACACAAATAAACGAACAAACATCCTCGAACGCAAAGTCTCTCAGACGAGCTCAAAAGCTTTCAATAATTCGAACGAGTAGAAAAAACTTGAAGAATCCAGTTATTTAAACAATTATTTAACTTATCTAAATAATCAACGCCTGCTAAAAACGCGATGAAAACCAACGCCCTCCTCCTTTTGCTCGCCTTGGTTCTGCCTCCTTCGCTAAAGGCGAACTACCCCTATGCAGGCAGCGGCCTCGGAGCGCCCCCACCTCCGCCAACTCCCCCAGCTCCGCCGCCTGGGATGTCTGATCCCAGCATGGCCTATGGCTATGGTGGCATGTCCCCAACCTTGAACGCCCCCACTGTGGGCTCCCCCTACGCCGGCCCCACCATGGCCAACCCCAACCCCTATGGTTACGGCGGCTACGGCTCGCAATACCAACAGCCCGCCCAGGCCAACAGCTGGAACAACACCGTACAGCAGGGCATGGGCGGCAGCGGCCCTTCGCTTTTGAACTACAAGTATGCGGAGGTCTTCTACCGTTACACGGATCCGAAGGACAGCCTGCTGGAAGGCAGTCATGGACTGGGTGCCGCGCTCGTCATGGACCTGCCCACGATCTTCTTCCTCAAAGGAACCTTCACCTGGAACAGCGGCAGCGGCGAAAGAAACGCCAGGGCGGCCGCCGATGCTGACTACGACCTCTCCACCATCACCGTTGGCGGCGGTGCCTTCATGCCGATCACAAACAAGTTTCACTTCGTGGGTGAAGTAGGCCTGATTTACGCCAACTTCCAGGCGGACGGCGTCAACAAAAGCTACACTGACGGCGGTATCTATGTGCGCCCAAGCCTCCGCTACCAGGTGCTTGACTGGTTGGAACTTCAGGCTGGCGTATCCGTGGCCAGCACTGACGATTACGACTCGAAGGTTTTTGATGTGCTTGGCTACTTCCGGGTGTTTCCGATGTTCGACCTGAACATCGGCGCAGACTTTGGGGATGTTTCGCGAGGCTTCCGGGCCGGCGGCCGTCTCCGCTGGTAAGAAAGCTCCGTCTCCAAAAAGGAGGTCTAGAGCTCCACCACCTGAAGAGGCTTGGCAACTTCGACCATGCCCCCCCTGTGCCGTTCCTTGAGGGCCTCGCAAAGAACTTCCGAGCGCTCCGGCTCGCCGTGAACCAGGAAGACCCGGCGTTTCTCGCCGCCCACGCGGTCAAACCAGGCCAGCAGCTCATCATGGTCCGCATGACCCGAGAATGAGTCGAGCGTTTCAATGTCAGCCCGGACGGCAAACTCATCCCCCAGGATGTTCACATGCTTGAAGCCGTTGCGCAGTTTCCAGCCCAGGGTGTTTTCCGCGCAATAGCCGACAAACAGCAGGATGTTATCGGGATTGCTGACGTTCTGGCGGAGGTGGTGCAGGATGCGGCCGCTCTCAGCCATCCCGGAGGCGGAGATGATGATCGCCGTGCCCTTGACTCGGTTCAGCCCCTTCGATTCATCCACCGACCGGATCAGACGCAGCCCATCGAAGCCGAAGGGATCATCACGCATGAACAGCGCCTTTCCGGCCGCCGGTTTCAACTCATCGACGTGCAGGCGGAAGATCTCCGTGGCCTTCACCGCCAGCGGGCTGTCCACAAAGGTCGGAATGGCGCCAAAGCAGTTCTCATGACGAAGCTTGTCCAGGGTGAACAGAAGCTGCTGCGTACGCTCGACGGCAAACGCCGGGATGATCAGGCGAGAACGGCGCTGCTGGATCTCCCGGATGATCCGGCACAGATGCGCGGAGCTGTCCGTGGCAAGCTCATGCGTGCGGCCGCCATAGGTGCTTTCCATGATGACGAAGTCCACCTTGTCACAAGAGGCCGGATCGTTGAGCAGGTCGTTGTTCGGCCGACCGATGTCACCGCTGAACAAAAGCCTGATCTGCCGGTTCGTCACGTGCTCATGAATGTCCAGGATCACCTGCGCCGATCCCAGGACGTGCCCTGCGTCAATGAAGGTGAGCTTCACACCATCGGCAATGAACATCGGCCGTTCGTAGCTGACCGTGACAAACTGCCGGAGGCTCGCCTCCGCGTCCTCCATGGTGTAGCTGGTTTCAAGAAGCGGCAGGTCGTCACGCTTGCGGTGGCGGTTCAGCCACGAGATGTCGTGCTCATGAATATGGGCGGCATCCGGAAGCATGATGCTGCAAAGGTCACGCGTCGCAGGGGTCGAGAAGATGTTGCCCTTGAAGCCCCTCTTGCAGAGGTGCGGCAGGTTGCCGCTATGGTCGATGTGGGCATGAGATAGAACGACGCAGTCGATGTCCTTCGGCTCAAAGGGGAAATGGCTGTTGCGTTCGATCGCCTCCGCACGCCTGCCCTGGTAGAGGCCGCAGTCCAGAAGGATCCGCGTGTTGTTGACCTCGATCAGATGCTTGGAGCCCGTGGTGGTGCCGGCTGCGCCGCAGAAGGTGATTTTCATGGTTGCCGACAAGACAGCGAAGCAGCCGCCCCTTGGCAAGCAGGAACAGGTCAAGGCGCCCTGCTGCGCGTGAAAATGACAGGATTGGCGAGGTTACCGTTCCTTGCCAAGATGCTCGCGTGTTTCCGCCACGATGACACCGCTAAGCAGGATCAAGCTGATGAGGTTCGGAACCGCCATCAGGCCGTTTGCCGCATCTGAAAAATCCATCACCGCCGCAGCCGGCTGAACCGACCCCACCAGTACCATGATGACCCACAGCACGCGGTAGGGCTTCACCGCCTTCGGCCCCATCAGGTAAACGGCGGCCCTTTCACCGTAGTAGCTCCAGCCAAGGATCGTCGAAAACACAAAGGTGATCAGGCCGAACAGCAGGAAGACCGGCCCCACCGTGTGCAGTTGCTCAAAGGCGGCATTGGTCAGCGCACCCTTGGCCAGCCCATCCTTCCAATGACCGCTGGAGACAATGACCAACCCGGTCAGGGCGCACACCACCACCGTGTCCCAGAAGGTGGCCGTGGATGAGACCAGGGCCTGGCGAACCGGGTTTCTCGTCTGGGCCGCCGCCGCCACGATCGGCGCGCTTCCCAGGCCTGATTCATTGGAGAAAAGACCGCGCGCCACACCGGCCTGGATGGTCTGCTTCAGGACAGCCCCGGTAAATCCGCCCACGGCAGCCTGACCGGCAAAAGCGCCTTCGAAAATGTCGGAAAAGGCCTGGGGCAGAAGGGCTGCATTCTTGATCAGGATGAGGATGCAGCCGATCACATAGCCCACGGCCATGATGGGCACGAGGTATTCACAAACCCGTGCAATGCTTTTCACGCCGCCCAGGATCACCGCCGCCGTGATGGCAGCCATCACCAGGCCGCTCACCCAGCGCAGCACCGCCTCGGCCTCCGCATCCGGCCGCACCCACTCCTTCAGGGTCTCCACCACCGCGTTGGCCTGGAACATGTTGCCGATCCCAAACGCCGCAATGCATGTGAAGACGGCGAACAGAACGCCGAGCCACTTCTGCCCCAGGCCACGTTCCAGGGCATACATGGGGCCTCCGGCAAAGCTGCCATCCGGCATCTGAACCCGGTATTTCACCGCCAGCACGGCCTCCGAATACTTGGTGGCGATCCCAAACACGCCGGTCAGCCACATCCAAAACACCGCCCCGGGACCACCTGTGGCCACCGCCCCCGCCACACCAATGATGTTCCCGGCGCCAATGGTCGCCGCCAGGGCCGTCATCAACGCACCAAACTGGGACACATCCCCCTCCCCCTCCTTCTGCTTGGAAAAGGAGATCCGGATGGCCCTGCCCAGGTGCTTCTGAATGAAGCCCGTGCGAAAAGTCAGGAAAACATGCGTCCCAAACAGAAGGACAATGAGCGGCAGCCCCCAGACCACTCCCGACAGCTCAGCGGCAAATTTGGCGAAATCCATGTCCTGTCATAACGGCAGGACGGTGGCCAGGCCAAGCACGAAGTTTAACTCATCAGATCCTGACTGGTGAGAATGGTTGCACTTGCGCAGCACCCTTGCCACGATGCCGCTCTTCAATCAACACCCACACTTCATTTCTATGAGCCAGAGAGTCGCCTTTGTCGGAGTCGGTCGCATGGGAGCCAACATGGCCCGCCGCCTCAAGGACTGCGGATTCGAAATCACTGCCGTCCATGACGTCAACCGCGAGGCCGCCGCCAGCCTCGCCGCCGAACTCGGCTGCGCCGCCCCGCCAAAGCTCGCGGATGTGACCGCCGTCGCTGATGTGATCATCACCGTTGTCACCAATGACGCCGCCATGCGCAGCATCTTCCTCGCCCCCGGAGACAACCTCTTCACCGGTGCCCAAGGCAGGATTTTCATCAACTGTGCCACCCTTTCCCCGGCCATTCACCGCGAGATCTACGAGGCTGCGGAAAAGGCTGGCGCGCACAGCCTGGAAGCCTGCATGGCCTCCAGCATCAGCCACGCACGTGAAGGCAAGCTCTACCTCATGCTCGCCGGCGACGAGGCCACCTATCAGCAGGTGCTCCCCATGATTGAACAGATGAGCGTCAACCGCCGCTTCATTGGAGGTCCGGGGCGTGCGGCCGAGGTGAAAGCCCTCGTCAACATGGTCATGAACATCAATACGGCAGGCCTTGCCGAAGGCCTCGGACTCGCCGCCGCTCTCGGCCATGACCTCAACATGATCCGCGAGGTTTTCTCCCAGACAGGCGCCAACAGCCGCGTGCTCGAAACCGATGCGGGCGACATGTGCGCCCGTGAGCACGACTGCTGGTTCTCCGCCGAACACGCCGCGAAGGACAGCGGCATCGCCGGGCAGATCGCCCGTGAAGCCGGCCTGAACCTGCCCCTGAACGCCGCCACCACGGGCCAGTACGAAAAAATGATCTCCCTTGGCCTCGGCGAACTCGACAAGTCAGGCATCGCGGAACTGACTTTCAAGGGCCGTCACGCTTGAACCAGGCATGGAAGCCGCCCTATATCAGACCATCCTGTCCCAGGGGGCCTGCGTGGACCTTTCCTCACGCGCCAAATGGCGTCTCTCGGGAGCCGACCGCGTCCGTTACCTCAACGGCCAGGTCACCCAGGACGTGCGGGCCACCACCTCCGACAAGGCCCTTCATGCCTGTGTGACGAACGTCAAGGGACGGATCGAAGGTGACATCTTCATCCATGCCGATGCAGACAGCCTGCTCTTCGACGCCCCGGCCGGCCTCAGGGAATCCCTGGGAGCCAGGCTTGAGCGATTCATCATCGCCGACGACGCCGTCCTGGAGGACGTCACGGATCAATGGCGGCTATGGCATTGCATCGCACCTACGCCAGGGACGGCGGGCGAGCCAGAGAACCCATTTGTCAGGCTGGAAAACAAACGCTTTGGCCTGAAGGGCTTCGACCTGTGGATTCCCGCTGACTCCCCCTCTCCCTGCCTTGCCCCCCTCACCCAGCTTTCCGCTGAAGAAGCAGAAACCCTGCGAATCCTGCAAGGCGTGCCAACCTGGCCTCAGGAACTGAACACCGAAGCTTTCCCTCCCGAAGCAGGCCTGGAATCAACGGCCATGAGCTTCACCAAAGGCTGCTACATAGGCCAGGAAATCCTGTCACGCATCAAGACCACCGGCAAAATGCCCCATATCCTGGCCATGTGGGAGGCAGCCGAAGGTGATCCATCGCTGCTGGTGCCTGGAGTCATCCTCGGCCAGGACCGTGAAATTGGAAAAATCACCAGCGCGACAAGGCACCCTGTTTCCGGCCACCGCGTTGGCCTTGCCTACATCCGACAAGGCTCCGCCTCCCTGGATTCCAGGTTGCCAGTCGGAAGCGGTCTGTCTAGTATCGTCACCCACGTCAAAATATCCGCCCTACCGAATCAATGAGCCTGCTGCGTCTCACTCTCCTTCTCGCCTGTGCCACGTCGCTGACACTGCTCCCCTCCTGCCAATTCGGCGAGTCAGCGGATGCCGTCAATCCCACGGTAGCGGAAATGGATTCCCTGGACCTGCAGTGGGGACTGCCCGCACGAAAATCCAAAGGCGGCCCCCGCCGCACCTATCAATACATGGACGGTGCAGCTTCGGCTGCTGCCGCTTCCGCCCCAAGCCAGGCTCCTGCGGTGGCACCAGCCCGTGAAACGGTCAACACACCGCCGCCGGCCACCGCCACACCTGCCCCAGCTCCAGCACCTGCCGCCGCCGTGCCAGCCAACCTGCGCTGACACAAGCCCTATCTCGCACCCTCTCATTCCTGATCTCGTGAAAACGCTCCACAGCCTCATCATGCTCAGCCTTGGGCTGTTTGCCTTTAATGCGCACGGCCAGACCCTTTCACCGACCGTCCCAGCCCCTGCAGATCCGGGAACAGCCATTCAGCCAGCCTCACCTGACCTCCCTTCCATCGAACGAATCGCCAACGAGGCCCAGCGTCAGATCTTTGATGCCGCAGATCGTGCCGCCGGGTCATCCACATCCGGAGACCAGGTCACCTCAACTCCCAAAAAAACGACCTTTTCCGCCCCCAGGCTGGAGGACCCCACGTCCTGGAAAAAGGATTCCCAGCACAAGCTGGCCGTGATGGAGATCAAGTTCGGCGGGGCCATCGAAACGGTGATGTTCGAGCTTTATCCCCAGGATGCCCCGCAGACGGTTTCCAACTTCCTCGATAATGTTGAAACCGGAGCCTACAAGGGACTCGCCTTCCACCGGGCCATTGAAGGCTTCATTGTTCAAACTGGCGATCCCCTGAGCTCCGACGAAGGTGCGCGTGACCGCTGGGGCACCGGTGGTGATGGGAAAAATGTGCCCGCTGAAATCAAGCGCAAACACAGCAAGGGAGCCGTGGCCATGGGCCGCAAGGGCGACAAGGTCAACCCCTCCAAACAGTCCAACGGCTACCAGTTCTACTTCGCCCTCGGACATTACGGATCCCTCGACGGCAACTACAGTGTCTTTGGTCAGGTGATCTCAGGCCTGGAAGTCCTGGAACGCATCTCCAAGATGCCCGTGGACAGCAACGACTGCCCGATCGCACGCATCGAAATCAAGGACATCAAGATCACAGACCACACCGGCCCCCTCTATGTGTCCGAAACCTCCGAGGATGACAAAACCTACACCAAGCCAGCCTCGGCCCTCAGCCCCGTGGGACGTTTCCTGCGCCGCGTCTGGTGACCCGGAACACGCCCGGCATGATTCATCCCTCCGCTGTCATCCACCCCTCGGCCGAACTCGCCCCCGATGTGCAGGTCGGCCCTTATGTCATCATTGAGGGTCCGGCCAGAATCGGCTCCGGAGTCAGGATTGAAGCCCATGCCCAGATCGTCGGGCGTGTCGAGATTGGCGAAGGCTGTCAGATCGGCAGGGCCGCCGTGATTGGCGCCGACCCCCAGGACATCCATTTCGACACTCAAACGGAAAGCTCGGTCATCCTCGGCTCGCGCAACGTGATCCGCGAACACGTCACCATTCATCGCGGCAGCAAGCCCGGCAGCGCCACACGCCTCGGTGAGGGCAACTTCCTGATGGTCGGCGCCCACCTTGCCCACGACGTGCATCTGGGAAACAGGAACATCCTCGCCAACGCCTGCCTGCTTGCCGGACACATCCATGTCGGTAACAACACCTTCATCGGCGGAGGAGCGGTCTTTCATCAGTTCATCCGCATCGGCGACTCCTGCGTCATCCAGGGCAACGGCAGCTTCGGCAAGGACATCCCGCACTTCTGCGCCGCCATGCGCACCAACCGCATCACCGGCCTGAACATCATCGGCCTTCGCCGCCAGGGCTTCACCGCCGGACAGCGCGCCGCCATCAAGGACCTCTTCAAGCTGCTCTTCTGCTCCGGCAAAAACCTCTCCCAGGCCCTCGCCTCAGCCCGTGAACGCGAGTGGACGGACCCGGCTGCACGCCTGCTTGATTTCGTTGGCGCACCATCCAGACGTGGCATCTGCCCCTGGCGCGGTGAGGTCGACATGGACGATTGAGCCTCCGTTCAGCGCCCGATGCAATAGACCGCCTTGTCGCTGCGCAGCAGCATGCGCCCGCCCACCACCGCCGGCGTGCCATGAAACTGCGAGTCATCCAGCGGCGGAATGACGCCCAGCTTCTCAAAAGTGGTTTTGGCGGCCAGGATGAAGGTGCCGTTGCGGCGGGAGACTGCATAAATCCTGTCCCCAATCAGCACCGGTGAAGCATAAAACGGCTTGCCCCCGCGTCCCCGCCCGCCGCCGCTTTCCATGACCCGCTCCCGATACACGTCCCTGCCAGTCTTCGCCTCCATGCAAAGCGCGAATCCCGCATCATTGACGACATACAGATGCCCCTCATGCAGCACCGGCGTAGGCACGTAGCTGCTCGACTTGCTCTGCCAGAGAATGTGGCTGGCAGAGACATCGCCCTTGCCGCCCAGTCGAACGGCGGCGCTCCCCTGAGTCGGATAACCGCCGAACAGATAAACCACATCGCCATCCTGGATCAGCGCCGGAGACACGTTGCCCGGCAGTCCGTGCTTGGCATACCAGCGCAGCTTGCCGGTGTCCGGATTCAGGCCCCAGATCTCCTGGGCAATGGGGAAGACCAGGTCCGTGCGCCCATTCGTCTCAATGATGCTCGGTGTCGAATAGGCAAGCTCGATCATGTCGCCGCCGGCCCGCCACAGCTCCCTGCCGGTCTTCTTGTCCAGCGCAACCAGCGACTTGCATTCGTCCGTGGCGTTCACGATCACCGAGTCCTTGTAGATCACCGGGCTGCCTCCCGAACCCCAGCGGCGGCCGCTGGATCCCGTGCCCAGCGGCGTGAGCCAGATCTGCCTGCCAGACAGGTCAAAGGCCGCCGCCCCGGTCTTGCCAAAGAACACATAGATGGTTTGGCCGTCGCTGACCGGCGTGCTGGTCGCATAACCATGCTCGGTGATGAACCCCTGGTAGTCGTCCTCCCGCACCTTTGAAGGCACCGTTGCCTGCCAGAGCTTCCTGCCGTCCGCCAGGCTCAGGCAGACCAGATGTCTTTCCAGGCGGCTCATGTCCTCATTGCCAGGCTTGTCACCATAGCCCGTCCAGCAGGTGACGAACACCTTGTCTCCGACAACAATCGGGCTCGATGAACCGGGGCCCGGCATGTCAAACTTCCACGCCAGGTTCTCCGTGGCCGACCAGGTCAAGGGAACGTCGGCTTCACGGACCACCGCAGCGCCCGTGGGCCCCAGGAAGCGGGGCCAGTCCGCAGATTGTGCAGCGGAGTTCAGGACAAGCAGCAGGGCGTGAAGAGGCAGGCGGGCGAGCATGGCGGGCATTGAAGTCTTGAAGCGTCCGCAGGTTGCGCACCAGCCCGAATTTTCCAGTGAAGTATTGCAGCGTGCACCGGGCCTTCACCTGTGTCATCGGTCTCTCATGCCAGACCCGCTTTGGATGACTTTCCCCCTGCTCGACGCCCTGACCGGCTTTGCGCATCGCTTCACCCTCCGGCACCCTTCCATCGACGTGGATGCGGAACGCGCCGAGGTCGTGGATCGGCTCTGGTCCTGGCACCGTTCCCAGGCCGGTGAGATGGGCTTCCCTCCAGAAAGCCTCTGCATCGCTGAACAGGTCCACGGCAGGGGCGTGGCCGTGCTTCATGAAGCTTCTCCACAGTCCGTTCCGCAGGTAGACGGAATCATCTCAGCGCGTCCCGGCCTGGTGATCGGCATCTATGTCGCCGACTGCGGCGCCATCTATCTGGCCGACCCGGTCAGCGGCGCCTTTGGCGTGCTGCATTCCGGCAAAAAAGGTTCGGAACTGGGCATTGCAGCCGAGGGCATCCGACTGATGCAGCAACACTTCGGAGCCAGGCCCGAAAATATCCGTGTCCAGCTTGCCCCGTGCATCCGGCCTCCGGCCTATGAGGTGGACTTCGCCGGACAGATCCGCGAAGGATGCCTCGCCGCAGGCATCCGCCCGGAGCACTACCAGGACTGCGGCATCTGCACCAGCTCGGACCCGGATCGCTACTATTCCTACCGCCTGGAAAAAGGCCGCACGGGAAGGATGCTCGCCCTGCTCGGCAGGCCCGTCATTTCACCAGCGGCAGGATGATACGCGAGGGGTGAAGGCGATCATGCCAGATTGTGTTCGTCGCGGCCCGAGCCTCTTTGAGCCAGTCGCGGACCTGGGGATGTCCGGTCTGGCTGTTCGGCTCATAGAGCGGCGCACCGCTGCTGGCAATGGTGACGCGGATGCGATGCCCCCTGGCAAAGAGCATGCTGGTCCAGCCGACGTGCCAGTGCAGCCGGGTCGGGTCCCCCGGCTTGAGCAAAGTTTGTTGATCCCAGCCGTGACGATAGCGGGCGCGCATTGGATAGTCCATGAGCAGGATGCTGCGCCCGTCCGGATAGACGTCGCAGACACGCAGGATGACGTCGGTGTCGGGGGCTGTTGAACTCAGCCACACCTCCGCCTTCACCTCGCCGTTCCACTCCACCGGCTCCTCCAGGGGGGGCGTGGTCCAGGTGCGGACCTCCTTCTGCTCCTCAAAGGACCTGGCATCCTTCGCCCCGGGAAAGGACCGGCCGGGAATCTGCATGGGGCTGGCTGGATCGGATTCATAGCTGGTGGCGCTTTTTTCATCCTCGGGCGCCTTGTCGGACAACAGGCCTCCCTCGTGAAGGTACAGGCTGCCGGCCTTCGGTACCGGCGGCCAGTCGGCGGCGCTGCGCCATTCATTGCCCGGTGCTCCCGGCTCTCCAACGGCCCCCATGACGTAATAGCGCACGGCCGGCTCCTTCTCGATGCCGTTTTCCGCCCCTTTTAACCAATGATCAAACCAGCGCACCATGTGCTCCACCTCGGGCCAGGTGGCGTTTTCGGGATACACAAGGTCGCCGACCTTGCTGCCCTTGTTCAGCCGTCCGTGCAGCCAGGGGCCGAGCAGCAGCCACTGCCTGCCGCGTGAATTTACACCGCCCTGATGCTGGCGTCCGATGAAGCTGGCCACGCTGCCCTGGACCATGAAGTCGTACCAGCTGCCAATGGTGAAGCAGGGCACGTCCATCTCGGCAAAATGCAGCGTGCAATCCTCGGCGCGCCAGTAGTCGTCATAGTTCGGATGCTGATCCCACTCGGCCAGCAGAGCGTCATTGTCGGACGGATTCCGGCAGTTCGCGCCGAAATCGGCAAAGCGGCCGGGCCGCGTGACACCGCCGATGCGATAGCCTTCGTGAAAAAGGCTCAGGCCGGTGTCCACCATGTACTGGCAGACCAGGTGGGGAGGACGCGTCACCGCGAGGAAGTTCTGCGCAAAGCCTCCCTGGGAACTGCCGAAGGTGCCCGCCTTGCCTGTGCACCACGGCTGCGCGGCCAGCCATTCACAGGTGTCATAACCATCTTTTTGCTCACCCCAGGCCAGCGCCCGGTAGCCGACATAGCGGCCCTCGCTTTCCTGCGAGCCGCGGAAGTTGACCATGGCCACCGCATAACCTCGCCGCGCCAGGTCGGCGGCGTTTTTCCGAGTTCCGGCCCCGCTGATGTCCGCATAACGCTGCTCGAAGACCACAGGCCACCTGCCCTCGCCTTCCGGAAGATAGAGGTAGGCCGAGAGACGGATGCCGTCGCGCATCGGGATCATCACATGCTGCTCACGGACGCCTCCAAGGTCGAGCGGCGGAAGTTCCTTGGAACTCAGAAGGCCTGTGCAAAGCAGGAACAGCAGGAGGATGCGGGATCTCATGGCGGGAAGTTACTACGATCCCCCGCCCGCCTCCTTCTCAGTCGAGGTCGCTGAATCCGCAAAAGACGCTGGATTCCACGGGAGGTCGCGCCGGCAGAGGATCGTCCCGGTCCAGGTGCTCCTGACAGATGCTGAAAAACTCGTCCTCGGCCGCAGCACGGCGGATGCGGTGCTCAAACCTGCCTTCATCAATGCCGGTGCTGATGAAGACCATGTAGCGCTTCATCTTCTGCACTTGCTTCTCCGGGCAGGGCGACCGGTGAAATGCAGCCGTCTCCTCATAAAGCCGGTGAACATACTCCAGCAGGTCGCGGCGCCCTGGAGACGGGGCCGTACCACCCTCCCAGTGCGCGCGCAGCTGTGCAAACAACCAGGGATTGCGGATCGCCCCCCGCCCAATCATCAGCCCGGCGGCGCCGGTGCGCCGCAGGTAGGCCCCGCCGGTGGGCACGTCGACCACGTTGCCGTTGGCGATCACCGGACAGGACATCGCCTGCACCGCCATGGCCACGCATTCAGGATGCACCGGTGTCTTGTAGGCGTCACGAACGGTGCGTCCATGGATGGTCAGCATCTGGATGTCATGCTTCTGAAACACCTCCAGCAGCCTGGGAAACTCGGCCTTGTCGGCATAACCAACTCTGCATTTCACGGTGAACCTGCCCTGGATCGTGCCGCGCAGCGCCCGAAGGATTTCATCCACGCGCTCCGGCTGCCGAAGCAGGCCGCCGCCTGCGTCCTTCCGGCAGACGACCGGCGCGGGACACCCAAGGTTCAGGTCGATGCCCGCCACGGGATGCCTTTCCAGCTCCCGGGCCGTGCGCAGCAGGGCGGGAATGTCCTGGCCGATCATCTGGGCGATCACCGGCCTGCCCGTTTCATTTTCCGTGATGGAGCGCAGAGTGGCGGCGTCCAGGCAGGAATCCGGCGTCACCCGAAAGTATTCGGTCACATAAAGGTCCGGGCCGCCATAGCCGGCCATCAGCCGCATGAACGGCAGGTCGGTGACGTCCTGCATGGGCGCGAGGACAAGGGCGGGGCGGTGTTCGGGAAGCACGAGGACTTCCCTCTAGCTCACTTCCCCGCCTGCTCAAGCAGCCTGGCGATCACCTTTTCCACCGTCACCCCCTCCGCCTCGGCGCGATAGTTGACCAGGATGCGGTGGCGCAGCACCGGCTGGGCGAGCGCACGGATGTCATCCAGCGTCACATGCGCCCTCCCATGGATCAAGGCGCGCGTCTTGCCGCCCAGGACCAGGTTCTGGCTGGCGCGCGTGCCGGCGCCCCAGCTCACCCACTCGTTGACAAAGTCAGGCGAGCCCGGGCGGTTCGGACGGGAGGCTGCGGCCAGCCTGACGGCAAAGCGCGCCACATCCTCGGCCACGGGCACCTTTTTCACCACCTGCTGGAAGGCCTGGAGCTCGATGCCGCTGAACAAACGTTGCACCAGCTGCCTCGCCGTCCCAGTCGTGCGCGTCACCACCGCCACCTCGTCATCCTCGTCCAGATAGTCGATGATGATGTTGAGCATGAATCGGTCGAGCTGGGCCTCGGGCAGCGGATAGGTGCCCTCCATTTCAATCGGGTTCTGGGTGGCAAGGACAAAGAAAGGTTCGGGCAGGCGCATCGTCCGGCCGGCGACCGTCACCTGATGCTCCTGCATGGCCTCCAGAAGCGACGCCTGGGTCTTGGGCGGCGTGCGGTTGATCTCATCCGCCAGGATCATGTTGGCAAACACCGGCCCCTGTTTGAAAACGAGCTGCCTGCCCGCCGCCGTGTCCTCCAGGATCTCCGTGCCGGTGATGTCGGAGGGCATGAGGTCGGGGGTGAACTGGATGCGGTGAAAGCCCAGATCGAAGACATCCGCCACGGTCTTCACCAGCAGCGTCTTCGCCAGTCCCGGCGCACCGGTGATCAGGCAGTGTCCTCCGGCAAGCAGGGCGACGAGCATCTGATCCACAACATCCTGCTGGCCGACGATGACCTTGGCCACCTCGTCCATGATCCTTTTCCTGGCGCCCGCCAGCATCGCCACGGCCTCTTCATCGGTGATGGTGGCGGAGGCAGGTGCGGCGGTGAAGTCGGTCATAAACGCGTGCACATCAAAACAGCGTCAGACGTGCCAAGCTATCAGCCGATGAGCGCTTCAGCCAAGACCAAGCAGCCTTTTCAGGGCGGCCGCGTCCGCCGTGGTCGCCAGCAGGTAGCTGACCGGACCATCGCTCCACGCGGCCAGGTTCCAGCCATCCAGGGCCGCCAGCTTCGGCTCCTCGGGCGGTCTTTCACGGGACCCGGCATTCTCGATGATCACCAGATGCGCCTCCCTGCCCTCTTCCAGCTGGAAGCAGATGATCGTGGCCGGATGCCCTCCCACCTGAATGAGCTTGCAGCCAAAGGTGCGCGTTTGATCCATCCTTCCAGGCATGCGCCCCGGGCTGGGCGAATGGCGGGCGTCCAGGTAACCGCGCAGGGCCTCCAGGTTCCCAGCCCTTTCCGTCAGGCGCGTCCGACCATGTTCGAGCTGCCTGACGACCACCATCGCCTCGTCCTGCCAAGATGTCCCCGGCCCCGGCCCTTGCCGAACCAACAATCCTGCCAGGAACAGGACTGCGGCGGCGGCCAACAAGGGCGTCCGCTTCCAGACAGTCCGGTGCCGTGAGCCTGCATCCAGGGCCAGGAGTCTCTCCCTCAATCCGGCGGGAACTTCTTCAGGCATGGCCCCGGCCATCCTCTCATCAAAGTTCCGCCGGCGATCCGTCCAGGCAGC
Source organism: Prosthecobacter sp. (assembly GCA_044345155.1). GTDB lineage: Bacteria > Verrucomicrobiota > Verrucomicrobiia > Verrucomicrobiales > Verrucomicrobiaceae > Prosthecobacter. The sequence goes on from JBIJBP010000026.1 coordinate 41,073, forward strand.
CAGGGCTGTATCCCGCTCCAGCAGGGTGCGCGCCTCCTCCGAGAGGTCCTGGGGCCGGAGCGTCGTGGCGTCGAGTTCGAGTCTGGCTTCTTCGTGGGTCACGGCCGGGGTAGTGAGAGGAGGTTGGAAGGCGCGTTGTCGTCCTGCAGGCTGCGCAGGATGGCGCGCAGGCGGTCCTTGGCTCGGGACAGACGTGACATGACGGTGCCGACAGGAACTCCCAACGTGTCGGCTATCTCCCGGTAGGACAGCTCCTTGAGGTAAAACAGCACCAGCGGCGCGCGATGACCAGGATCCAGCCGCTCCAGAGCCTCTTGCAACGTGGCGCTGTCCACCCGCGGCTCAGGATCATCCTCCGCAGGCCCTTCCACACCATGCAGGTCGGGCTCAAACTCGACCTCAGGGTGCCGCACCTCGCGCCTGGCCTGTCCCAGCCATTCACGGTAAAGCGTCGTGAACAGCCAGGTCTTCACCTTCGTCCTGTCCCGGAGCGTGCACCCCTTCCTGGCCCATTGCAGGAAGGTCTGCTGAACCAAATCTTCGGCAACGTCCGCACGCCGGCACATGCTCAGGGCGAAACGGTGGAGGCCCTGGTAATGGGCGTCCACGATCTGCTGGAAGCTGGGCGCGGGTTCCGTCACACGGAGGTCTGGGCGGGCTGTCGTCGGCGGAGCAAAGCCCGGCTGGAGGGCGATTTCCATGATTTCATGAGTTTACAGCCTGTGAGAGCAGTTCACGCCCGGCTTATTCCCGGCAAAAAGGTGCTTTTTTCAGGCCCTCGGCCTGAGGTCGCGCTCGATGTCGATCCGGTCCTCCCGGTTCCGCGCCTTGATCTTGTGATCACGCTTGCTGATGCGTTCAACGGTCATCTGCCGTTTCTTCTGACGCTTCTTCAGCTTCGCAATCTCATCCTCCAGCTTGAGGAATCCTTCCAGGCGCTCCGGGTCCAGGATTCCCTCCGCAAGCGCCTCACGCAGGGCGCAGCCGGCGTCGGTGCCATGCTTGCAGTCGTGAAAGCGGCAGGACGACGCCAGTTCCTCGATGTCGGCAAAGGATTCCCGCAGCGTGGTCTCGTCCGTCCACATCTGCACCTCCTTGATCCCCGGATTGTCCACCAGGACGCCGCCTCGTGGAAGCAAAATAAGTTCGCGCGCCGTGGTCGTGTGCCGCCCCTTGCCGGTAAGCTCGTTCACCTCGGCCACCCACTGCCATTCGTCCCCCACCAGGGCGTTGACCATGGCCGACTTGCCGACGCCGCTGGAGCCGATGAGAGCCACGGTGACCCCCTTCTTGAAGTAGGCCTTCAGGGCCTTCAGACCCTTGTTTTCCAGGACGCTGGTGACATGCACCTCGCACTCCGGATTCAGCGCCCGGATCTCCTCCACGGCCGCCGCATGCTCCTCCTTGCTGAAGAGGTCCGCTTTGTTCAGCACGACCACCGCTCTCGCGCCGCTGCGCCGGATGAGCGTGAAGTAGCGCTCCAGGCGCCGCAGGCTGTAGTCCGGCCCGACCTCGGTCACGACCATGACCACGTCCACGTTCGCCACCAGAACCTGCTCCTCGCTGCTGCTGCCGGGGGCCTTGCGGGAAAAGCAGGTCCGCCTTGGCAGACGGGCACGGATCACGGCGTCGTCACCGGTGATGTCCAGCGCCACCCAGTCACCGACGGCGGGCAGCTCGGCGTCGGTTTCGGCATCGTGATAAACCCGACCGCTGAGGATGCAGTCGATCTCGTCAAAATCATCCTCCTCAAAGACCAGGCAGCCATAGCTGATCTTGTTGTCACGCAGCAGCCGCGCCGGCTTCCAGCCCTGCTGCTGGTAGGGGGCGAACGCCAGGCTGAGCTGATCGTTCCAGCCGAGGTCTTCGCGGATGATCTTGCGGGGCATGATCGGAAAAACGGCTCAGCAGGAGGGCCTGCGCTTACAGCAGGGTGTCGTAGGCCCGGCCTTCCCTCTTGTCGTAGAAGTTCATGAACGCGCGGTTCACCGTGGCAAAGCCGCCCGGAGTCGGGTAGTCGCCGCTGAAATACCAGTCGCCAAAGCTCGGCCCGCCGGCCAGGTCGAGCGCGGCGTGCAGTCCGGGGATGGTCTGGAAGATGATCCTGACCTCGCCCTTCCAGCTGGTCCGCGTCGGATAAACGAGCTGCGAAATCTTGGCGGAAATCTCCTCGTCGCTGAACGGCGCATAGATGGCCTTCACGGCGTTGCGGATCTCCTGGCGCGGCTTCTTCAGCTCGGCCTTGCAGGCATCGTAGGTGTCACGCAGCACGGACCTCAGGCCGCGCTCCTTGAGCAGTTCCACCGCCGCCTGGAAGGCGATGAACTTGCCCAGCTCCGACATGTCGATGCCATAGCAGTCAGGATAGCGGATCTGCGGTGCTGTGGAGAGCACGACGATGCGCCGCGGGTTTGTCCGCGCCAGGATGCGCAGAAGCGAGGTCTTCAGCGTGGTGCCGCGTACGATGCTGTCGTCAATGACCACCAGGCTGTCCTTTTCCGTGACGCTGCCGTAGGTGATGTCATAAACGCTGGAGACCAGCTCATCACGGCCGTTTTCCGAGGCGATGAAGGTGCGCATCTTGATGTCCTTGTGCGCGATCTTCTCGGCCCTCGGCCAGTTGCGCAGCACCAGGTCATCCAGCTTCGCCTCGTCAAACTCGCCCTTTTTCAGCATTTCCACGAGCGCATCCTTCACGGCCACCCGGCGGCTCTTGCGCAGGCCGTCAAGGAAACCGAAATAAGCTGTCTCGGCGGTGTTTGGAATGAAGCTGAGCACGGAATGCTCAAAGTCATTGTCGATGGCCTGCACGACCTGCTCGACCAGTTGCTCGCCCAGACGCTTGCGCTGCTTGTAGATTTCGGAGTCGTTGCCGCGGGAAAAGTAGATCCGCTCAAACGAGCAGGGCTTGGGCTCCCGTACCTCCGTGAACCTCTCCATCGAGAAGCTTCCACAGCTTTTCATGACGGCCACATGCGCCGGTGGCAGCTCCTTAACCTCCTCCTCAGGCACCTCGAGCACGGACATCAGCGCGACGCGCTCGGAGGCGAAGGCCAGCACTTCGTCATTCTCATAATACCAGCACGGCCGGATGCCGCTTGGGTCGCGCATGACAAACAGGTCGCCGCTGCCGATCACCCCGACGATGGCATAACCACCGTCCCAGATCTGGGCTGACTTGCGCACCACCTCGGCCACATCCAGCCGCTGGCTGATGTGCTGCGGGATCTCCGCCCCGGGCATGCCGCTGTCACGCAGCTCGTGATAAAGCTGCGTGTGCGCCTCGTCGAGCTGGAAGCCGATCTCCTCCATCACGCTCTGCGTGTCCGT
>JBIJBP010000239.1:0-4495 GCA_044345155.1 Prosthecobacter sp.
AGGCAGATGTTCAGGATGTCCCCGCCGCTGAGGCCCTTGGATAGCTCCGCTAGAACCGCGTAATCGGCCCTCACCCGCTCCGGGTTTGGGAGGTGGAGGGCGAACAGCTCCCGCCTCATGGAGGCGTTGGGAAGCCTGAACTTGATGTGGCGCGCGATCCTCCGAAGCAGCGCCGGGTCGTAGTTTTCAAACAGGTTGGTGGTGACGATCACCACCCCGTCGAACCGGTCCAGCTCCTGCATCAGCGTATTGCGGTTCTGGTTGATGCTTGTGGAGCACGACTCCCCGGCCGGCACCCGCCGCGAGAGCAGGCTGTCCGCCTCATCGATGAACAGGATGGCGTTCTGCTCCCGAGCCGCTTGGAAGGCGGCCTTGATGTGCTTGGCCGTGTCACCGAGGTATTTCGAGATCACCGCCGAGTAGTCCACTTGGTAGAGCGGTTTGCCCAGCCGGTGGGCGATGCCCAGGGCTGCGCGTGTCTTGCCCGTGCCGGGCGGGCCGTAGAAGTTGAGGATGCACCGCCCCTGCTGGGGCTGGATGCTGCTCAGGTTCCAGACCCGCTCCAGATCAGCGCGGGTTTCCAGGGCACGCAGGGCGGCCTGGATGTCCGTCTTCACCTCCGGATGCAGGATGAGCTTGTCGAGGCAGTGGCGAGGCTCTGTCTCTACGATGAGGCCGAGCTCAGGGGCGGCCTCTTCGGCCTCGCGCCTTCTGCGGCGCGGGTTTCGGTGGTCATCGGCAGTGGCTGCATCCGGGGGCAGTTCGATTTCAGGGGTGTGTCGTGTGGGCATGGGCTGGATGGATTGTGAGTTCAGCCAAACACCACCAGCGCCGCCATCAGTCCCGCCACAGCGAGCCATGCGAACAGGGGTTCGAGATCAGGCGACGGAGGGTAGGAAGAACGGCGTCGGCGTTGCTTGGACATGCCTCCTGGCCTCGTCACCGTGACTTCGTGTGTCGCGCCGTTTGCATCACCATTTATGAGACTGCGTGGCTCTAGCTCAGGCAGCTCTCCAAACGGCTGTGCCGCTCATGATTGGAATGAGTAGATTGCGGGTGCAGAAATTTCACTTTAGGTGTCCCGGTGGAAATCCGCCAAGAAACCACCCTGCCGAAAGTGCTAGCTCACCTGAGCCGGACGCAGATCGACCGCCCCGCCGGGATGATCACCCAGGTGTTCGATGATTACGACTTCCTTTTTGGCGAAAGCCTCCGGCTCAGCCCCGACGGAAGGGCTCTCGCCGGGCATGCGCGCGGGCAGGAAGACCACCGCCAGATCTTCGTGAAAATCCCCTGGGGGCAAAACCCCCTCTATCAGCTCATCTCAGAGGAGCCCGAAGTGGCCCTGCACTACGTGGATGGGTTTGTCACGGGCCTTCTCTCACCCCGGCACCAGCTTTATGAACTCCGCAGCAAAGGCCGCCATGTGGGAAGGATTCACCACTTCCCAAACATCGGTTTCGTCCTCACCAACAAGGAGCCCTGCACCGTGCTGCAGCTCATTGACTACGCAGGCGAAAAGTGGGTGGTTTACCATTCGGACCTGCCCTCGACCCTCCTGACCGTCACGCCCTACGCCGTGGTCACCACCGCCTCGGGCGAATTGGCGGCCATCCTGGCGGTCCAGCGCGGCTGGAACATTCGCAAGAACTGCCTCAAACTGTTTCGCCCCGTTCCTGCGCCCGTCATTCCCATGCTGATGGCTGTCTTTTTCGGTCTCCAAATGACCCGTAGCGTGGACCCCGCCCAACGGGACGCCGCTCTCGCGCTCGCCTTTGGGGATGGAACAGCTCCCGTCACATGGCCGTGAGGATGGCGGCAGGGCTTGCCAAGTTCCGTGAAGTCCTTTTGAATGAGGAGAAGCCTCATGGAAAAAACCGGAACACCCTCCTGGAAAGCCCGTCTGACCCTTCTGGCCGCCTACCTGCTTCTGGCTGCGCTGGTCGTCTGGGCAGCCACAGCACCGCTCACCCGCTTTACCGGCACACTCACGGCGCTGCTTGTCCTGGGCTGCTGGGTGCCCGGCTACATTTATGCCAACTGGCACGACATCCGTTCCAATCGCGTGTTCTGGATCAGCAATGGACTGGCTCTCGTTGTCACCGCGAGTCTCTGGCTCACCCTCATGCCGCGCAGCATCGAGCTTGATGATGCGCTCCAGGCTGAGGCCCGCAGGCAAAACAGCTGGAGCGGCATCGGGGTCGCCATGCTGGGCTACATCGGCTTCAACCTCGTGTTCAGATTCCTGGCCAACAAAGTTTTTGGCACCCTGCGCGATGGTATCGAGAAGAGGCTTGAGGGCAGGGGCTTATGATGGCTTGATTCTTATCACGCCTTCCCAAAGCCCTGCTCCATGAGGTTGAGGTCCCACTGGTTGGCAAAGTCCCGCAGGTCGCGCAGCAGCGCTGCATTCCGAACCTTCAGCCGGCCTTCCCGCGTCGCCTCCGCCACCACCTGATAGCAGCCCATGTAGCTGTTCTCGAACGTGAGCGGCGTCCAGGTCGTTCCTTGTTCCGCTGGCACCACCAGGAACGTGATCTCCGGGTCACGCATCACATCACCGTTCTGCTCCCCGTAGTGCGCCACGCTCACCTCATAGCCGCCGTTCTCATACGGCCCGCCAATCACCTCCACCACCAGCCGCATGAACGGTGGGTTCTCCAGCCTCATGTAGTTCTCCCGCACGACCTCATAGCCGCCTCTCTCCTCAATCATTCTCTGGATGTTCTTCATCGGTTCTTCTCTCTGTTGTGTTGATTTCAGGGTTGCTGGTCCAGGTAGGATTCCAGATCGGCCAGTGCTGCCCGCACACACCCGCCGCTGCCCACGGCGATCTGGCTGGCCGTCACCGCTGGCACGGCCCAGTGGCAGCTCAGGAACTCCGCCAGCTCCTCCGTGGTGGGCGGCAGCAGCTTGATCGCCTGGAACCGCGTCTGGAACCGCTCCGTCAGCAGGTCGAGCTGCAGGTTGCTCGTGCCCAGGAACGCGCGCCCTGGCGGCAGCCGGTCCAGATAGGTGAGCAGCAGGTCCTGCGCCTCCCGCGAACAGCGATCCAGCTCGTTGACGATCTTCACCGACCAGGGCGCAAACAGGCTTCCATAGGGCAGCTGCGTCATCCACTGCCGCACCACGTCCACCGTCACCTCCCGTCCGTTGTAGTCCTCAATGGCCAGCGAAGTGCCTGCCAGCTGCATTGCCACCAGTTCCACCACGCTGGTCTTGCCCACCCCCGGCGGCCCGTAGAGCAGCAGCTTCATCGTGGCTGAGGGATCACTGGCTAGGCGCTTCGCCTTGGCCACTTGAGCCATTGCCACTCGCCGGGCCTGGCCAATCAAGTCATCCGCCAGACGTGGTCGCCAGTTCATCGGTGAGGCCACAAGCGTTTTGAGGGCTCGTTCACGCGGCTTGGATGCCATGATGGACCTCCTTTCCAGGATGCGTGGAGAGCTTCGTAATCGCGGTGGCCACTGCCTGCGCATCATTCTTGGTGATGGAGAGCCGCTCACTCATGGGTCCAGCCCTCCCGGCGGCAGCGCGCCTTCACGGAGTTCACCGACAGCTCAAAGCGCGCCGCCGTCTGCTTGAGGGAACCCGTGCGCCGGTAGAGTCTGCGCACCGCACTCCAGTCCACCACGCGCCCGTCCGCTGTGGGGCGTCGGGGCGTTCGTCGGTTTACGGGAGGCCTGGGCGGCGGCTCAGGTGGAGCTTCACCAGAAGTGAACGCATCGAACCGCTGGGGCGAGGGTGGAGGTTCGGCACTTGCAGGCTGGGCCGTGCGCAGGCTCGCCAGCTGCTCCCGCGCCACCTCAGCGGCAATCGGGCGGATCAAGTCCTCCACGCGCTGTGGCGGTCGCCCGCTTTGCAGCCGCTGCACCGCCTCCGCCAGCCTCGCATCCACAATGCTCTGGATGAGGTCCACGGGGATTTCCGTGATGGCATACACCACCCCGGTCAGCGAGCTCATGCCCAGCAGGGCCTTCATCTGCTCCCGCGCTTCACGCGGGGATTCCGCCTCCACTCGATCATCGAAGAGGACTTGGCCAGCTCGGCTGGCAATCAGTTTGAACAGTTTCATCAGGGTATCAGGTTTGGGTTTGGGGTCAGCAGGCAAACAGGCAGGACTGGTGCAGGGGCAGCGAGGGTGTGGACTTGGCGGCACGCCGTGCCTGGGCGGCCCGCAGCCTTGGGACGAAGTGCGTGTTGCTCACCTGCATCCCCCGCCAGGTTTCCCAGGCCCCGGAAAGCCGCGTCTCCGCCGCATTCATCCACACCCAGCGCCCCGGCAGCTTGTCCAGCACCGCTGGCCCTGCCGCATGCACCAGCAGCGCCGCCGCCCGCGTGTCGCTCATCGGCGCTCCCGGCAGCTCACGCTCCTCGCCCAGCCTCTCCAGGGCATCGGCATAACCGCTCCAGGTGCCGTTGTGGAACAGCACGCTCTCCGCCATCCCCGACAGGCTCACGTTCGCCTTCGGGGTGACCGGGAACGGATGGCACA
>JBIJBP010000027.1:0-44141 GCA_044345155.1 Prosthecobacter sp.
GCGAGATTCAAGCCACGGCCCAGGGCGCCCTTGCCCAGCAGCACCCCCAGGATGATGGCCGGGGACTCCATGATGGCGAGGAAGGCGGTGGCATGGGTTTCAAAGGGTTCGTTGATGGTTTTGAGGAAATTGGTGGCCGCGATGAAGGTCACCGCGCTGACGCTGCCGTAGTGCGCGGCGATGGCGCCCGCATTGGCGGTGTCGAAGCCGCCCAGCTTGCGTAGGATGGGATGCACCCAGAGCGGGATCAGGCAGCCAAGAAACACCGCCGCCATCGCGGGCAGCCAGACCGCCCTCAGGCCCGCTTCGTGCAATGCAACCCCTCCCTTGAAGCCGATGGCGGTCAGCAGGTAGATGGTCAGCGCGCTGTAGAGCGCCTCGGGAAATTTCAGGTCGCTGCGACTGACGGCGGCGAACACACCCAGGACGAAGAACAGGACGGCGGGGCTGAGAAGATTCGTTTGAACGGCGCTGATGAAATCCATGACATCTCTGCCTTGCCGCCGAAAGATCGATTCAACCAATTGAAGTCTTTTATAAAATCGTTCGATTCAATCGAACGCACAAACCGGTGCAGAGGGGCCGTCCCTTTATGGCCGCCCCCTTTGTAATGACTGGTTCGCGTCCTCAGCCAGTTTCAGGAGGTCAGGCTCATGTCATCTTTGGCAGGCTTTAAAACGTAAGACAGTCCATGTCCGAACATGCAAACCTCTCCCCATCATCAGACTTGCCCCTGGCATTTCGAAGCCGTCTGACTGCGGCGATTGCCGCTGAGCGGCAGGCGCTGCTGGAGCACCGGCTCTATGAACGACTGCGGAGCCTGGGCGACCTCGCGGTGTTCATGGAGCACCATGTTTTTGCCGTGTGGGATTTCATGTCCCTGCTGAAGGCCCTTCAGGTGCGTCTTACCTGCGTGCAGGTGCCCTGGCTCCCGCAGGGGGATCCGCAGATAAGACGCCTGGTCAATGAAATCGTCCTGGGTGAGGAAAGCGATGTCATGCCCGAGGGTGGGGCGGTCAGTCATTTCGAATTGTATCTGAAGGCAATGCAGGAAGCAGGAGCGGATCCTTCGAGGGTGCAGCGCTTCATCGGCCTGCTGAAGAGCGGACAGACCCTCGTGGATGCGCTGGAGCAGTCCGAGGTGCCGAAGGCCGTAGGTGATTTCGTGCGGCACACCTTCGACGTGATTGAGAAAGGGGGGGCGCATCAAATTGCCGCAGCCTTCACCTATGGGCGGGAAGATTTGATCCCGGAGCTGTTCTCCCAGCTCGTTGACCGTCTGGAGCGACAGTTTCCAGGAAGACTGTCCACCTTGCGCTACTACCTGGACCGGCACATCGCGCTGGATGGGGAAGAACACGGGGAGATGGGGCGCAAAATGGTGGACCTGCTTTGTGCCGGCGACCCGCTTCGGGAAGAGGAGGCCAGCCACGCGGCATTGTCAGCCTTGCGGTCGCGTCGTCTGCTTTGGGATGCCATGGCTGCGGAGATGGAGGCCTGAGCGCCAGAAGAAGCGTGGTCCGTGATTCTTCAGGTTGCTCCTGCTGGGCTGTTGAGGCAGCACCGGAGAAACTTGGACATGCTTCATGCCGAGTCCATGTGCCGCAGGTGTCGCGCCGGATGGATCGCTTCTAGCATGGGTGAATGCTTGCAATCTTGATCCCTGGCATTTGGATGCGCGATCCATCTTCATGAAGAACCGTGACACTCAGCCTTGGAAGCCGCGCATGGTGCTCCTGGCCATCTACCTCTTCCTCGCAGCCCTTCTCGCATGGGCTGCAACAGCTCCCCTCAACCGCCTTACCGGAACCCTAGCCGCACTGATTGTTCTGGGCTGCTGGGTTCCCGGCTATGTTTACGTCAACAGGTCTGACATCCGGTCCAATCGTGTCTTCTGGATCAGTCATGGGATCGCCTTCGTTGTCACCGCCGCATTGTGGGTCATCATCATGCCGAACAGTGTGGATGTTGATGACGCGATTCAGAAAGAGGCCAGAAGCCAGGGCGGCTGGCCCGGAATCGCGCTCGGTGTGTTCTCTTACGTGGCGGTGAACCTCTGCTCCAGGTTTCTGGCCAAGCGAGTCTTTGAGCGCATTCACGAAGCCGTTGAACGAAAACTGGAAGGCAGGTCGTGAGAGATGCTGGATGCTTCAGGGTTCCAATTTTCAGATCGATAAAGAGTCCCTGCCTTTATTGACATCGAGTCGTGCCCGTCCAGCCGTGAAGGGACCCCGATGGGGTCCGAGTTCAGAAGATTTGGCCGTTGTTGTTGGCCCCAGGAGAGACTGTTGCGGCCCCTCCTGGGCTGCATGGCGCGACCCTGGCGGGGTCGTGAGAAGGTGAGCCAAAGTCGTCAGGAGCCTGGGTTTATGACCGCTTGGCTGGATCGGGGATGTGACGGGCGGAAGCCCATCACTCCTTGAGGAAGCCGCTGTGCGCCCGTGCCCATTCTGGCGAAGCCTTTCAGGGCTCGCGAAAAGCAGACTGACAGCTAGATGGAGTAGAAAAAGGTCGTGCTTGAACTCCTGGCGGAGATGGGCGTTTTTAGAGCATGCCTGCCATCAAAGTTCCTGCTGCTAAAATCAAGTCTGCGGCCGCCCGGCTGGTTCGTGAACTGCCGGACTCGGCGAGTTGGGACGATTTGATGTATCAAATCTATGTCCGGCAGAAGATCGAAGCGGGTCTGGCCGACCTCCAGGCCGGCCGGAAGCATTCCCACGCTTCCATCCGCAAAGCCTTCGGGCTGGAGGCATGATCATCCAGTGGTCCAGGCAGGCAAGACAGGACTTGCGGGCGATTCACGAGTTCATCGCCCGTGATTCGGAGCACTACGCCCGGTTGCAGATCAAGCGCCTCATTGAGCGTGTGGAGCACATCGCCCGAATGCCCACGATGGGGCACCCGGTGCATGAGTTCCCTGAACTGGATCTGCGGGAGACTCATCAGGGAAACTATCGGATCATTTACGCCCATGAAGCTGACGAACTGCAAGTCGTGACCCTCGTTCACATGAAGCAGCAGATGAAACGGAGTCGGTTATCCAGGTGAACATCTCCAAGGCACGAGCTGCAAAGGGTCTGTCCCTTTGTGGAGGTTCCTTTGTGGAGGTTCCTTTGTGGAGGTTCCTTTGTGGAGGTTCCTTTGTGGAGGTTCCTTTGTGGAGGTTCCTTTGTGGAGGTTTTATGGCGTCGAGTCGCGCCCGTCCAGCCATGAAGGGACCCCGATGGGTCCGAATTTAGAAGACTTGGCCGTTGTTGTTGGCCCCAGGAGGGACTGTTGCGGCCCCTCCTGGGCTGCATGGTGCGACCCTGGCGGGGTCGTGAGAAGGTGAGCCAAAGTCGTCAGGGGCCTGGGTTTATGATCGTGGAAAATGGAACAGATGCCCGGTATTCTATCCACGCGATCAGTCACGAACCGCGACGCGGTTCCGTCATGCAGCCCCAGGGTGCCGAGCCTTCGGCGAGCGCTCCCTGGGGGCAACATGACATCCATACCCAAGATCCCGGACCGCAACGTGGTCCCGTCAGCAGGGCGAGGGAGGTGGAGACGGTATCGTGGGCCGAGGAACCGCGACGGAACCTCGTTGAGGTTCGGCGGCGAATGCGGGCGCGGGGTGTCCGAGTCCCAGGGGAGCACTCGCCCAGGCTCGGCACCCCTGGGCTGCATGACGCGACCCCGGTGGGGTCGGGGGAAAGCGTGGCAAAGTCGTCAGAAGCTTGGGGTCGTGATCGTGTGGAAGGCTTTCGTGGCTGCTTGGGTGCAAAGGGTCTGTTCCTGGCGCTACAGCCTTTGCTGAGGGAATGGAGAAGACGCCGTGCATGAGGGGTTTTGGCGCTTGTTTCCCAGAAGTGATTCGAGTTATATGCCTGAATGAATTGGCTAGCCTCACCTTTGGGGATCCTTCGTCAAATGGTCCAGCATGGTCTGGGAAAGTGCGTTTTATTCTGGCTGGCCTGCGGGCTGGGGAGGGCTGCGGCAGCAGTTGGAGTTCATGCTTGGAAGGTCATGATCGGGCGCACACCCGTGTTTGAGGATGGTTTGTTCCAAGACCTTGCCACGGCCATGTGGGTGGTGCCCGCCCGTATGATACCTGCGCCCTGGGAGATATTGGCCTTCACTCTTTGTATCCCCCTGCTGTTCACCTACCTCTGGTATGAACTGTCCTTGAGGTGGCTGGTGGTTCCGTTTCTCACCATGCTTGCCGCTCCGCTTTTCAAGGGCTTCCTTGAGGTCAGCTAAAACTGTGAATCTTGAACATGCAAAGGGTCTGTCCCTCTATTGTCTCGCGATCACAACCCCAAATCTCCTGTCCACAAAGCTGGGGATCATTTGCACATATCCCCGCCCCACGCTAAAACCCCACCCATGCCGTCCGACACACGGACAGCCCAAATCCAACAACACACTCCATCATGAAAGCCCAGGACGCCAAAAAGGAGAAGAAGAAAGCCCCTCAGAAAACCGCCAAGGAGAAGAAGCTCGCCAAGCAGCAGAACCGCGTCAAGCGCGACTGATTCGGTTCGCCTCCAAAGCCAAAACCACTCACGAAGCCCCGCCCCAAGCGGGGCTTTTTATTGAGGGATGAATCAAGACCATCCACCCCATCACCAGCTGTCATTTGTGCATTAAAGATCTGTCCCTTTATTGGGTTTGTCTGGAAGATTTTCGTGGCTGTTTGGCTGGATCGGGGCTGTGACGGGCTGAAGCCCATCACTACTTTAGGAAGCTGCCGCGAGTCCATCCCTGGTGTCTGTGATCGTGTCTCGCTGCCTTTTTGCAGTAATGCCGGCCGGGATGCGGCGTTGGAGGTGGCATGCGTGCCCTTGCCGCCATCCTTGTGACGACTCTCCTAGGCTCTTCGTTCTGCGCCGCCGCTGCACCGCCGAACATCATCATTCACTTCATCGACGACTTGGGCTACGGCGACATCGGCCCCTTTGGCGCGGTGAAGCAGAAGACGCCTCACCTTGATCGCATGGCTAAGGAGGGGATGAAGTTCACGTCGTTCTACGCTGCGCCGGTGTGCAGCGTGTCGCGGGCGCAACTCATGACCGGCTGTTATGGAGCGCGGGTTTCCGTGCCCGGAGTGTATCCGCCGGGGGCGAGGAACGGGCTGCATCCGCAGGAGCACACCCTTGCCGACCGCCTCCGCTCGCTCGGCTACGCCACGCAGTGCATCGGCAAATGGCACCTTGGCGACCAGCCGGCGTTTTTGCCCACGAAGCAGGGTTTTGATCACTACCTCGGCATCCCGTATTCCAATGACATGCTCAAAACGGCGAGCGTGGACGGCCGCCGTGTCGTGCCGCTTGTCCGCGATGACAAAGTCGAGCGCTTGCTCGACGAGGCGGACCAGGACCGCATCGAGGAAATCTACACCGACGAGGCCGTGAAGTTCATCCGCGGCAGCAAAGAAAAGCCGTTCTTCCTCTACTTCCCGCACACCGCCGTGCACACGCCCATCCATCCCGGCAAGGCCTTCCAGGGCAGCTCGCAAAACGGCCGCTTTGGCGACTGGGTGCAGGAGGTCGATGCCAGCGTCGGCCGCGTGTTCGACACGCTGCGCGAGCTACGGCTCGACCAGAACACGCTCGTCATCTTCACCAGCGACAACGGCCCCTGGCTCGTCAAAGGCCCCGATGGCGGCAGCGCCGGCCCCTTGCGAGGCGGCAAAGGCAGCACCTGGGAAGGCGGCGTGCGCGTCCCCGCGCTCGCGTGGTGGCCCGGCAGGATCGCGCCCGGCAGCGAGTGCGATGCCGTCGCCGGCACCATCGACGTGCATCCTACGTGCCTGAAAATCGCCGGAGCCGAGGTGCCTGCGCAGCCCGTGCTTGACGGTCGCGACCTCTCCCCGCTGCTCTTTGGTCAGAGTCAAGAATCGCCGCGCGAGGCGCACTACTACTTTGCCAGTTACAACCTCCAGGCCGTGCGCCAGGGCCCGTGGAAGCTCGCGATCATGACACAAGGCAACGCCCGCGCGAAGGGCCAGGTCGAGGACGACGCGAAGACGAACCCGCGCCTCTACAACCTCGATCAGGAAATCGACGAACGAACCAATCTCGCCGCGCAGCATCCCGACATCGTCGCCAAGCTGACGGCACTTGCCGATGCCATGACCGCTGAAATCGGTGGCAGCGAACCCAAATTCCGCCGTCCGCCCGGCGAGGTCGAGAATCCCGTCACGCTCTATCCCACGAGCGATCAGCCGCGCCGCAACGCGAAGCAAAGTCGCCCTCCCGCTCCGCAGGCACCCCTAACCTACGATGTGGGCGCCATGCTCCGAAGCACGCCGAATGCTCATCTTGCGGAGCAAGATGGCTACTTTGCTCACGCCACGATCGACGCACAAAAAGCTCCGCAAATCGCCAACACGCCCTTCACGCTCACCTGCGAGCTCACCACCGCGCAGCGCGATGCCATCCTCATCGCCCACGGTGGCGCCAGCAGCGGCTATGCGCTCCATCTCAGCGGCGGCAAGCTCATCTGGGCGATCCGCCACGGCAAAATCCTCACCACCGCCCAGACCGACTACCCCGCCGACAACCAACCCCACCGCATCACCGCCACCCTCGGCAAAAAAGGCCAGCTCAGTCTCCAGCTCGATCAAAACGCCCCCGTCACCGCCACCAGCCCCGGCCTCATCCGCACCCAGCCCAAAGAAGACTTCTGCCTCGGCCACGACAACAAAGTGCCCGTGGCGAGTTACACCGCGAAGGGGAAGTTTGAGGACTGCATTTCAAAGCTCGTCTTGATGACAAAGTGAAAGTGCTACCTGAGAATCATCGAGGCCTAGCGCAACGCATTGCTTTTTCGCTCGGCCTACCCACAGTCCAAAGAATTGTTCTCCATGAAAATCATCATTGCCTTCGGCTCAATCGCGCTTGGTCTTGCCGCGCTTTATCCGGCCTTACAATCCACTCATCCTGTTTGGTAATCGTTCTTCGCCGGCCTTGGATCGAGCCTTGTTGTTCTTGGGCTTAGTGTGATTGCATTAAATCTCTACTTGGAGAGATCGTCAAAAAAGGGTGCTGTTAAAGCGTTGTTTGCACTGTCTCAGGAAGCAATTGCAGAATTTCACAACACCCTAGTGCGTCTCTGCTGGGCGGAGTTCGGCAAGGAAGAGTTCGGACGCCTGATAAAGGAGTTTAGCAATGCAAAAGGGGACGTGGATGCTTTAAAAATGAAGTCCGCAAAAAGATTGCTGGCTTATACATGAATGACTGTGCTCTTCGCGACTCGATCAAAGCTCTTGAATCTACATTAGCGGAACTTTCACGGATGGTTGGGTGGAGCTTGGATCACGAAGTTTTGACTTTCTGTTTGGCTGCGCGCATGGCGATTGCCCGCCTCAATTCTGTCAAAATGCAGGTAGAGCCAAATGGCGAGCAGGTAAACTGTATCGTAAAAACCTCTTGGACTTAGATATCAGGACGCATTTGGCGCGAAGCAAGCTGATGCAGGTCGCAGACATCAAGGACGAAGACTAAGGAGACCCTCCTGCGGCTAAACCGAGGATTCTGATCGTTCGTTTTTGCCGCAGAGAAGCAGAGGGCGCAGAGTTTGATTCATGCTTTTTCGTCTCCGTTGGTTCTGCTTGCTCGTCAGCAGCTTGTCTGCACGCACCAGGAAGTCGGAAATATCCCTCTCGTCGATCTCAGGATCGAGTTCGATGTAGTCGATGAGGCCGCTGATTTGAAGGCAGCAGAATGGAGGCAGAAGAATAGCCAATCATTCTTCTGCCCCCATTCTCCTGCCAATTGATTCCGCCTTTGCCCGTTGAGCGCGAAAACGACATCATGTCAATTTCGTGCCTAGATATGGTCAACATTTTCTGGCACCAAATCGACACAATGCGCATTTCGTGCCTGAAATTCGCACCTGGCTTCAGGCGCCAAATAGACACCACCGCTGGCAATAACCACCGCTGCTGCACGTTCACGAACCATGCGTTGCGTATCTCTTCTCTGCCTTATTGTCCTCAGCTCTCCGCTCTTCGCCCAAAAGGCCGCGAAGGCCAAGAAAGCCAGCACACCGCCGCCGACGAAGCCGCCGCTGGTCAGCGTGGACATCACGAAGCTGCCGGAGGGAGCGACGCATCTCGACCTGTGGCTGCTGTACGGGCAGTCGAACATGAAAGGGCGCGGATTCATGCCGGACGAGCCAAAAAACAATCCACGGATCGTCATGATGCATCTCAAAGACGACCAGTGGTATCTCGCGCGACATCCGCTGCATCTCACGGGGGACGCGAAGACGTTCCAAGGTCACGACAACGCCGGTGTCGGCCCCGGGCTGGCCTTTGCCGAGGTGCTGGCCGCGCAGGACAAGACTGCCGCCATCGGCCTTGTGCCCTGTGCTGTCGGCGGTTCCTCGATCAAGCTCTGGCAGAAAGGCGCGAAGCTATACGAAGACGCCCTGCGCCGTGCCAGACTCGCCCTGCAAACCACCGCTCCCGTCAAAGCCCGTCTTCGCGGCATCCTCTGGCTGCAAGGCGAGGCGAATGCGAACGCCCAGGAGCGCCCTCAATACGCCGAACAGCTCCGCTCGATGATCACCTCCTTCCGCGCCGACCTCGCGCTGCCGGACCTGCCCTTCATTGCCTGCACGATTGGTGAGATGCAGCCGGAGCCGCGCCTCACCGACCTGAAGGCGATGAACGAAATCCTGCTCGCGCTGCCGAAAAGCGCCCTGAACAGCGCCTGCGTCGATGCGCGAGACCTGAAGTCGCACATTGGTGACAGCGTGCATTTTGACACCGCCGCACAGGAGGAGATCGGCCGGCGCTTTGCGGCCAGGGCGCTTTCCCTGGCTCAGTAAGGCGCGTGGCCAGGCGTGCGGGCGAAGGGGATCACGTCGCGGATGTTGCTGACGCCGGTGACGAACATCAGCAGGCGTTCGAAGCCCATGCCGTAGCCCGCATGCGGCACGCTGCCATAACGGCGGAGATCGACGTACCAGCGGTAGGTTTCCTCGTCGAGATCCTGCGCCTTCATGGCGGCCTGGAGGAGGTCGAGTCGTTCCTCGCGCTGGCTGCCGCCGATGATTTCGCCGATGCCCGGCACGAGAAGGTCCATGGCGGCCACGGTCCTGCCATCGTCGTTCTGGCGCATGTAGAAGGGCTTGATGACCTTGGGGTAGTTGTAGATCGTCACCGGGCCCTTCACGTGTTCTTCGGCGATGTAGCGTTCGTGTTCGGTCTGCAGGCCCTCGCCCCAGACGACCGGGTGTTCGAAGCTGCGGCCGGACTTGAGCAGGAGGTCGACGGCCTCGGTGTAGCTGATGCGTTCGAAGGGTTTGTCGAGGGTCTGCTGGAGGCGGGCGACCAGTTCCTTGTCGACGAACTTGTTGAAGAACTCCAGTTCGTCCGGGCATTCGGTCATCATGGCCTGGACGAGGTAGCGTACGTTTTCCTCGGCGAGGGTCATGTCGGCGAAGAGGTCGTAGAAGGCCATCTCGGGCTCGATCATCCAGAACTCTGCGGCGTGGCGTGCGGTGTTGCTGTTTTCAGCGCGGAAGGTGGGGCCAAAGGTGTAGATGTTGCCGAGGGCGCAGGCGAAGGCTTCTCCCTGGAGCTGGCCGCTCACAGTGAGGTAGGTGGGACGGCCGAAGAAGTCGTCCTCAGGCTTGGCATTGGAGCCGGGCTTCTGAGTGGTGACGCGGAACATTTCACCGGCGCCTTCGCAGTCGCTGCTGGTGATGATGGGGGTGTGGGCGTAGAAAAAGCCGCGCTCCTGGAAGAATCGATGTACGGCGAAGGCCATCTTGCTGCGGACGCGGAAGACGCTGCCGAAGAGATTCGTGCGCGGGCGGAGGTGGGCGATGGTGCGCAGGAACTCCGGCGTGTGGCCTTTTTTCTGCAGCGGGTAGGAGGCATCGGCCTCGCCGAGCAGTTCGACGTTTTTTGCCTGCAGCTCCCAGCGCTGGCCTGCGGCGGGCGAGGGGATGAGGTCGCCTTCCACCGCCACGCTGGCCCCGGTGAGGATGGAGGGCATCAGGTTCGAGCAGGGCAGGGAGGCGTCGACGACCACCTGGAGGCCCTTGAAACAGGAGCCGTCGGTGAGTTCGAGGAAGGAGCAGGCCTTGGAGTCACGGCGGGTGCGGACCCAGCCGCGGACGGTGATGGAGGGGCGGGGGGATTCGGAGGCAAGGACTTGCCGGATCGTTTCAGACATCGGGTAATTTGGACGCGCCTTGGGCGGCGGTCAAAGCCCGTCCCCGGGGTAAGTTTCTATTCGCTGGCGATCTGTTCCTCGCGGGCCTGCTGCTGCTCCGGGGTTTCCTCGGTTTCAAAATCGCGTGCGGCGCCGACGCGCAGGCTGACCTTGATGCCGTGCTTTTCGGCAGCGGTGTTGAGGAGGGAGCGGATGGAGCTGACGGTGAGTCCGTTTTTGCCGATGACGTGGCGGACGTCCTGGGGGGCGAGCTGTACCCGGTAAACGACAGCGCCTGCGGTATTTCGACCAACGGCGATGCTGGCCTGCTGGGGGTGGTCGATCAGGTTGGCGACGATGTAGGCCAGGAATTCGCGAAGGGCTTCAGGAGCGTCCATGGGGAGGTAAGGGTGGTCGTCGGCAAAAGAAAAGCCGCCGGGTGATGATGAGTCAACCGGCGGCTTGGGAAACTAAAACAGGAAGATTACTTCGCGGCGGCGCGAGCGTTCTTGATCAGGCTCTTGACCGTGGCGGTCGGCTGGGCGCCTTTGGAGATCCAGGCGTCCACCTTGGCGAGGTCGAGGGTGGCGTTGCCCTTTTCAATGGCAGGATTGTAGCTGCCGAGGATTTCGAGGAAGCGGCCATCGCGCTTGAAGCGCTTGTCAGCGGCGACAACGCGGTAGACGTGGCGCCCGTGGGCACCTTCCTGACGGAGACGAAGAACAACGGCCATGATCGGTATTGGGAAAAGGGTCTTTTCGAGGGGAGGCGGATAGTGGGGGCGAAGCCTCGGAAGTCAAGCCGGGATTTCGGGAATTTCCCGGGCTGGAGTCGATGGCTCAGACCGCCATGGGGCATGGCGGCCTGAGTCTTTGGAGCATCTGCCTCCCGGGGGATTATTCGGCGGCAGGCGCCTCGGTCGCAGGAGCGGCGGCGGGTTTGGCGGCGGCCTTTTTGGCGGCCGGCTTTTTCGCGGCGGCCTTCTTGGGGGCCTTGGCCGGCGACTTGGCGGTCGAGGACTTGCGGATGCCGCCAGCCTTGGCGAGCGCCTTCTTACGGGCGACGTAGGCTTTGCGGCGGCGGCGTTTGATGATCTTGTTGAGTTGCTGGCCCATGGTTTTGGAGAGGTTGATTCTGGAAAAACGGCCCGGAGAGTGGCACCTTCCCGCAGCGAATCAAGGGCGGATTCCGGACCTGCGGCATTGGAGATGATGGCGGGCGTCAGCCCATGAGGGCGTTTCTCAGGGCGGCGAGTTCCTCGTTGACGCTGTCCTCGGTGGGGTGGGCGAGGGTGCTGGCGACGATCTCCTTCATGATTTCCCGGAAACGGCGGCGCAGGCGCGTGACCGTCTGGCGGACGGCGTCGTGACTCATGCCGAGGTGCCTGGCGAGTTCGGCGTCATTGCCGGAGCCGGTCTGGGAGGGGTCGAGCCTGGGGCGGAGAAGCTGAAACTGGCGGCCCTTGCCGGCCTCCTGCTGTTCCTGGGCGAGCTGTTCGACGGCGGTTTCGATGATGCGGAGGGCGCAGAGTCGCTGGTAGATGGCCTCGGGGGTGCGGTGGTCGGCGGGGTCGATGGTGATTTCGCCTTCGGCACTGGAGGCCTCGATGGAAAGCACCTCGCGGCCGCCGCCGCGTTTGAGGGCGCTGGCCTGGCGCTGCCAGTGCTTGATGTGGCGGCTGTAGGCGGTGAGCAGGTAGTTGCGCAGCCGGCCGAGCGCCGCGTCCGCAGCGGAAAAGAGGTCTTTTTCCAGGACGAAGCTCAGGAAGCTTTGGGTGAGGTCCTCAGCATCAGCCGGGGCAACGCCCTGGTGGCGGGCGTAGGAGTAGAGCGGCTTCCAATAAATCCTGCACAATTCTTCCAAGGCGAGCCTGCCCTGGACGGCATCACCGCCGTCGCGCAGTGAAACCACGATGCTCCAGCGCGTCAGAGGGAAGGCTCCATATTGGGTGGCGGCACTCATGGGGGGTGGATTCTTGAACAAGTCCGATGGGCTGTGCAAGTCACAGTGCGATGGTTTTAAGAAAATTTACATGTCACAGAGTTACGGGAAGGGCATAATTAGATGGTTGGTTCTCCTGGGTGAAAACGCACAATTTCAGAAATGGTAGATTCTTCGGATCATGATTTAAACACTGCGGACGGGGGAAAGGCTTCGCCTTTGTCCGGTCTGGAAGGTCTGAATCCGCTGGGGTTGATGGATGGGGTGCTGGGAGGCCAGGCGACGGACTGGGAGCCGCCTGCGCCGGAGTCCCTGGAGGAGGTCTTCCAGGGCTTTCGCGACTTTAGGTTCATCGACCGCGGTGGCATGGGGGCGGTTTATGCCGCCGTGCAGGAGTCATTGAACCGTCGTGTGGCAGTGAAGGTGCTGCCGCCTGAGCTGGTGGAGGACGAGGTGTTCATGCAGCGCTTCAAGCAGGAGGCGCATCTTCTGGCGCGGCTGCAGCATCCGCACATCGTTTCGGTCTATGACTTCGGTGTGACCAGCACGGGCTATCACTACATTGTGATGGAGTTTGTGGAGGGGGTGTCCCTGATGGAGATCCTGCGGCGTGAGCAGCCGACGCCGTCCCGTGCGGTAACGATGGTCTGCCAGGTGTGCGAAGCGCTGGAGTATGCGCATGGCCGGGGTGTGATCCACCGAGACATCAAGCCGGGCAACATCCTGATTGATGAACGCGGGCTGGTGCGGGTGGCGGACTTTGGTCTCGCCAAGAACCAGATGCGGGATCAGAGCACGACGACTGGCAGCCGCACGCGCGGCTTCATCGGCACCATCAGCTATGCTTCACCAGAGCAGCGCAGGAAGGATGCCCGGGTGGACCTGCGGTCGGACCTTTTTTCACTGGGCGTGACGCTCTACGAGCTGCTGACAGGCTGCCTGCCCGTGGGGGTGTTTGAACTGGCGTCCAAGAAGGCCGGGACGCCGCTGTTGCTGGACAAGATCATTCACCGTTGTCTTCAGGAGGATCCCAAGGGTCGGTATCAAAGCGCCGCCGACCTGCGTCGAGACCTTGCGAAGGTCATGATGAAGATGGGCACGCCGCTGATTCAGCGCACCATCATCAGCAAGCCGATCATCTCCATGGTTTCCAGCGTGATCGTGGGCATGGGCTTCATCTATCTACTGGATGCGCTCGACCGGATGACGAAGCCGCTGACGTCCGGCCCCAGGCTGGTGCTGGAGAACGCGGGGTCGGGCGGAGAACCACAGGCCGTGCAGGCGGAGGATCTGCTGATGCTGGATGAGGAATGGTGCGTCCTGAAGGAAAGCTGGCGCTGGGAGACCATTCCGACCCGCTTGAAGGGCTATCCTGGCTGGGAGCTGGCTGAGATTCATACTGAGGCGGAACATGCGCGCGTTGTGAAGCTGCTGTCCGGGGTGAAGTTTGACCGGCCACTTTCCCTGGGGGCGGTGATGGACAGCACGCTGCCCGAACCTGAGTTTCGCTGGTTGAGTGGAGGGCGGCTGACCTTTGACGCCTGGATGCCGGCGCCAGAGGGGCCTGCGCTCATCCTGACGGAGATCCAGGCCAAGAATCTGAAGACTCTGCAGGTGGGGGAGGAGTCGCCGGACTGGATTGAGGTTTATAATCCGGGGCCGAAGCCGGTGGACATCACGGGTTATCATCTGCGGCACATGTATGGGGGCGCAGGGGAGCGTCTGTTTGTGCTGGGGGGCTGGATCGGCCCCGAGACCATGCCTGCGAAGCTGTCGCCCCTGGTTCAGCCGGGTGAGTGCCGGGTGATCTGCTGCAGTCAGCGCCTGACGCCAGACTGTGGCTACACGGTGATTGGCTTCCGGCTGGAGGGCGGCATGGGACGGGTGGAGTGGTATGATCCGCGGGGACGCGTGGTGCAGAAGTTTGACAAGTACTGGCGGGGTTTTCACGAGGACAATTCCATTGCCAGGGGCGGGGACGATGAAAGCTGGGGCTGGGCCCTGCCTGCGACACCGGGGCGGCCCAACGGGGAGATGCGCAGCCGTTTTTTTCCGCCTCTCCACAGCCAGGCTCCCTTGCAGAAGCTGCTCATGCTGCCGAAGTTCGGCGGGCGCTGGGCAGCCTGTCCGTCCACTGTGGCCAACCATCTGCTGCTGCGCCGGACGAGGCCAAAGTGAGGCGATGCGGCACCCGGCGGTTGAAAATCGGATGCGTGGACAAGTTCCACGCCTTACTTGAAGTGATAGGAATCACTTCTGTCCGCCGTGAGAGTGTGCCCCCGTGTTCAATGTCCGTTCTGATCCGTCTCCATCCTTCATCCTTCTTTCGAGCTCCAAGCTTTGCAGCGAAGGCGGGCGGCCACCCCGCACTTGACGGTGAGATGAACTCTGTCCCGGCTTTCTGGAGGAATTCTCTGGCCCTGCGCCCCCGATGACTTTCCTCAACGCCATCCTCCTTGCCGGCGCGGCGGCCTTTCTCATCCCGCTGCTCATCCACCTGCTCAACAAGCGCAAGGTGGTGACGGTGCGCTGGGGGGCGATGCATCTGCTTCAGGAGGTGATCCGCCAGCGGAAACGCAAGTGGAAGGTCGAGCAGTGGCTGCTCCTGGCGGTGCGCATCGCCATCCCGATCCTGCTCGCTCTCTGCCTGGCAAGGCCTGTCCTGACCGCGCTGCGCGCCTTTGGCCTGGGCCGGACCTCGCTGGTCATGCTGCTGGATGACTCCTTCTCCATGCGCGCCCCGGCGGCGGGAGGTTCTCCGGCGGACCGCATCCGGCAGGACATGACTCGCATGCTGGAGGCGCAGCCCAAGGGCAGCGATGCCCAGGTGGTGCTTGCCGGGGGCAGCGCCCGCAGGCTGCTCGACCAGCCCACGACCACGCTCGACCTGCTGCCCCGCCAGCTTTCGGACACGCCGACCCAGGCCGGTCCGGTGAAGGTGAACGACGCCCTGCAGACCGCCGCCGCCGCCCTCTCCAAGTCTGCCAACGGCGCCCGTGAGCTGGCGATCATCTCCGATTTCCAGGCCAGCGACTGGCAGGGGGTCGCCGATGGCTCCGCACTTCCTGCCCTGGAGGGGCTGCTCAAGCAGGAGCCGAAGCCGCAGGTGACCTTCTACCGCCTGGCCAGTGACCTCACGGAAAACCTCAGCATCGCCAGCGCCGACCTCTCCGCCCTGGTGGTGGCTGAAAAGCAGCCCGTCGGCCTGCGTGTCCGCATTCAAAACCACGGCAAACGCCCCTGGCAGGATGTGGCGGTGCATCTGGAGGCCGATGGCGCCCGGCTGCGCACCTCGCGCGTCAGCCTGCCGTCGGAAGGCGTTTCGGTAATCTCCTTCACCCATGCCTTTGATTCGGTGGGCGACCACTCCCTCGCCGTGCGCATCGAGGGTGACAGCTTCCCGGACGACAACGCCTTCTATTCGGTCGTCCAGGTACGCAACCAGCTGAACGTGCTGCTTGTCGATGGTGATCCGAGCAGCGAACCGCTCGGCGGCGCGGCTGATTTCCTGGAACTGGCCCTCACCCCCTACCAGGCGGCCGCCATTCCGGAACTGCGTGATCTGATCCGCGTCAGCAAGGTCGAGGCCCGGCGTCTGCGTGATGATGATTTCAAGGGCAAGGAGGTGGCCGTCTTCACCGACCTGGAGCGTTACCGCGGCAACATGGCCAGCCTGGAGAAGTTCGTGAAGGCTGGCGGCGGTCTCATCGTGTTTGCCGGGCCCCATGCGGATCTTGCATGGTACAACCGTGACTTTCATCGCAAGGGCGAGGGCCTGTTTCCGACGGGCATCAAGGGCCTGCAGCGTGCCACCAGCGCTGCTCCGGCACGCCTCCAGCAGCAGCGTCTCACACATCCGGCCATGCTTTACTTCAATGATGCCCGGGGTGGCCGGCTCCAGGACGCCGAGTTCCAAAGCTGGTGGGAACTGGATTCGTCGGCAAACATTCGACCCATCCTGCAACTCGACCGCGGCACGCCGTTGTTCGTCGAGAAATCTGTCGAGCGCGGCCGTGTGATCGCCGCCGCCACCACGGCGGACGCCGAGTGGTCCAACCTGCCCCTGCAGCCCTTTTTTGTGCCGCTCATGCAGCGACTCGTCACCTACCTGGCCACCCAGAGCACGCTCAGCGCCTGGGACCAGGTGGGCATGCCGCTGCGGCTCGTCCTGGGCAGCGAGCGTGTCGGTGCCGAATACACCCTGCGTGACCCCACCGGCCAGACAGAGACGCTCAAGGTGCGGGCGGAGGGGGGCAGGGCGCTGCTGGAGTCCAGGCCAATCGCCGCACCCGGCATCTACAAGCTTAGCCAGGGCACGGAAACCCGCCTGCTGGCCTACAATCTCGACCCGGCGGAATCCAATCTCACCCCGCTGACCGCCGACAAGGTGCAGGCCATCGCAGAACGTCACCAGGCCGCCTTCGTGGACAGCATTGACGCCTGGCAAAAGCTCGACCGCACCCGCCGTCATGGCAGCGAACTCTGGCAGCCTTTCCTGCTCGTACTGCTCGCGCTGCTGTTCCTCGAAGTCCTGCTCCAGCAGCGCATCGCCCGCGGGTAGTCCGGACCTCCCCCGGTTCTTTTTTGATTCAAAACATCCAGCTTCATGCCTCCCACGACTGAAACCACCCTCCGCTTTGCCGGTGACCATCCCGTCATCGGCGTGTGGGCGCTGGCCGTGGGGCTCGCGGTGCTGATGGGGTGGTTGTACCGGCGTGAGATGCGTTTTCAAAGCGGCCCGCTGGCCTGGGTGCCGGCGGCCTGCCGCACGCTCGCGGTCTTCCTTCTTGTCCTGGCGCTTTCTGGTCCGGTTCTGAGGCGTGAGACGACACAGAGGCAGCTCGGCCGAGTCGTGCTTGCCGTGGATACTTCAGCCAGCATGAAACTGGAGGATGATGTGGCCGCCCAGACCGCCGCATCCCCCGCTTCGGGTGAATCCAAGGCCGCCGAGGTCGGTGACGCTCAGACCCGTTCCACGGAATCCCGCCTCAGCCGTGCGGAGAAAATCCTGCTCGCCGGAGCCACCCCTCTGGTGAAACGCCTGGCCGAGACCCAGGATGTCGAACTGGTCCTGCTGCGCGGTCAGCAGACCCAGCGCGCCTGGTGGCGCCGGCAGCAGGGCAGGGATGCTTCCGGGGATTACCCAGTTTCCTTCCACGTCGCTGCGGATGCCCCGATCACGAATCTCGATTCAGCCCTGCGCGAGGCGCTTGGTCCGACCGCACCGGGCACGGCTTTGGTGTTGCTGAGCGACGGCCAGCACAACGCCCCCGGATCACCGGAGGAGTTTGCCACCGCCATGAAGGATTCCGGCGTGCCAGTCTTCACCGTCGGTTTTGGCACGGAGGTTCCGCCACCTGACCTCAGCGTGCTGAACGTGATCACCGCCGAGTCCGTGTTTGCCGAGGAAAACCTTCAGGGACGTGTGATTGTGCAGGACTCGCTGCCGGCGGGCACTCCGGCGCAGGTCCGGGTCAGCAGCGGCGGCAGGCTGCTCTGGCAGCAGGATTTCACGGGAGAAGGCAAGGGCGAGCGCCGGTTTGATTTCACCTTTCCGGTCAAGGAGCTGCCACCGGCCCAGGCCTCGGAACGGGACAAGACCCTGCGCCTGCTGAACGTCCAGGTGTCGGTGCAGGGGGAGCGTGCGAACCTAGAAAAGACCCGGGCCAACAACAGCCGTGAGGTCGCCCTCCACCTGCTGACCAAGAAGCGCAAGGTGCTCATCCTTGACGGTCGTCCTCGCTGGGAAACCCGCTACCTGCACAACCATTTCGACCGTGATGACCGCTGGGATGCCCGGCTCATCTTTGATGATTATGCCGCAAGGCCTGAGGATGGGTCCGTCCAGAAAGGCTTCCCCAATTCCCGCGAGGAGCTGCTGACCTATGACCTCGTTCTTCTGGGCGACCTGGCCCCCGAACGCTTCACGCCGGCCCAGACGGAATGGCTGATTGAGTTTGTGGAAAAACGTGGGGGCGGCCTGATCCTCATCGACGGTGTGCGTGGCGGTTTGAAAGGCTGGTCCAAAGGCAAGGCCGCAGCACTGGTCCCCGTGGCCTGGACCGCCGGAACAGCGAACGCCCAGTCCTATGCCTGGCAGCTCAGCAGCGAAGGCGAGCGACAGCCCGGGCTCCGGCTCAGCGACAGTCCCAGCGCCAATGCCTCTCTCTGGCCGACCCTGCCGGAAATGCGCTGGGCGGCTCAGGTGGAGGCTCTTCCCGGGTCGCTGACCCTGGCCACGCTCCTGCCAGGTCCGGCGAATGCCGCCGGGGCTGCCAGGTCAGGCGGTCTGCCTGCCATCGTGTTCCGCCAGGTGGGGGCGGGTGCCGTTCTCTACCTGGCCACGGATGACCTCTGGCGCTGGCGTTACCAGGTGGCGGACCTTTATCATCAGCGTCTGTGGATGCAGTTTGCCGCCTGGATCGCCGCACCGCCCTTCCAGGCTGAAAACGCCCGTCTCTCCATCGGCACCGACCGTCTGCGCTACACTCCGGGAGAACAGAGCGAAATCCGTGTCCGCATCCGCAATGCCCAGGGAGATCTGGTGAGTTCGGGTGAACCGCGTGCCTTCGTCCTGCTGGACGGCAAGGAGGTGGCCACGCTCCCCCTGGAGGCCGACCCGACCCATTTTGGGATCTTCCGTGCCCAGACACCTCCCCTGAAGGCCGGTTCCTATGAAATTGCCGTCGCCGAAGGTGTCAACACTCCACGCAGTGACCTCCGTCTGACCCTCCGCGTGGCGGATGCGGGCAATCCGGAGTGGGCCACCCTGACCATGAACCGCCGCTTGCTTGAGGCCATGGCGAACGCCAGCGGCGGGCGCTTTCTTCGTGAAGAACAAGCGGTCGCCGAGCTGCCAAATCTTCTGCAATCCGTTGATCGTAAACAAATAACGGTGCAGGAGACCCTGCTGTGGTCGAGCTGGTGGTGGTTTGGAGCCGTGATCCTCCTGCTGACCGTGGAATGGCTGATGCGCAAGCGACTGAAACTCGTGTGAGTCGTGCCATGTGGCCGAAAACGCTGCCCCCTGAGAAGCAGAAAACCCCGGCTTAAACCGGGGTTTTCTGCTATTAAAATCGAGAGAAAGTGGTGGGCAGGAGTGGATTCGAACCACTGTAGACATAAGTCAGCAGATTTACAGTCTGCCCCCGTTGGCCGCTTGGGTACCTACCCGTTTCTTTCGGAAGAGCCGGTAATATGGGTGAAGTCGCTGATTTGGCAAGGAGCTTTTGCATTGCCGTGAAAGAGTTTGTGGGGGATCGCGAAATTGATCCTGGGAACAGTCAGGCTGGCCCCCGAAAACTGGCCTGAGCCCCCCAAGCGCACTACCCAAAAGGTAAAAGTATTTACACCGAACAAGTTTCCTGCCAGGATTGCAATTATTTTGACAAAAAAATAATCGCAACCCCCCTTCCTTGCGGATTCAACCTCAAGATTTTCTGCCATGAATAAAGAGCCAAGCTTCATCTTGAAACAGCTGCGTCGTCATCGTCGGGTTCCCACAGCTTGTCTTTGTGCCCTCGTCTCCATTTGGCAGGTCTGCCAGCCTCTCCAGGCTGCTACTTATTATTGGGATGCTGATGGCAGCGCCTCCGGCAACAGCCTTGATGGCACCGGGCTTGGTGGCACGGGCAGCTGGGATACTTCGCTTTTGAACTGGTGGGATGCTGCCAGTCTTGTGCCCTGGCCGGCTGCCTCCACGGACACGGCGGTGTTTTCCGGAGCCTACCCCGCGCTTGGACTTCCCGCCGTCAGTACCGTGACCCTGTCGAGCGGCGTTTCTGCCAACCAGCTTATTTTCAATCGCAGTGGGTACACGTTGACGGGCGGGGATTTGACCCTGGCCGGGGCCTCTGCTGGGTTTTATGTGCAGATGGGTGAGACGGTGGACATCGCCACGCAAGTTCTTGGATCGGACGGTTTGGTGAAGTCTGGCGGCGGAGTTCTCAAGCTGACCAACGGTGGCAACAACTATTCGGGAACCACCAGCATCAACAATGGTTCGCTCGTTATTTCCAGCATGGGTGCGCTGGGTTCAGAAACGTCGGCCGTGACCGTTTTGAGCACCAACACCACGCCTCAAAACGCCAACCTGATCGGCTTTGGCGGCGGTAATCTCGTCCTGGATGGCATGGCGAGCGGCATCGACTTTAATCGTGACCTCAACCTGGAAGGCCGCGGATCCTGGGGCAACAGCTTTGCCCTGACCAGTGTTGGCGACAACATCCTTTCCGCGACGGTCACGACGGCCTACAGTCCGCAGGCTTCGACTTTCCGCACCACCCGCCTTTCATCCGCCAACGGTACCCTGGCCCTGACGGGCACGCTTGCCGCCCAGGGCACCGCTGGCACGACCTTCACCAGTCTCGGCGGCACCAACACGGCGGGTGTGGGCTTGTTCAGCGTTACGGGTGTCGTCACCGGTTCCGGCTCGATTGAAAAGGCTGGAGCGGGCACCCTGTTTTGGAATCCGTCGAGCGTGTCGGGTTTCACCGGCACCCTGCGTGTTTCTGCTTCGGCCACTGGCCAGCAAAGCACGGTCCGCATCACGGACGCCACGGTGTCGGGCGGCAGCATCTTCGGGGCCAACGTCGGCACGGGTGCTTCCGGGGCGATCGACCTGAATGGCGGCGTGCTGGAGTTTCGCAACGAAGGCAGCATGAACTTTGGCGCCCTCGCCACGGGCAAAAACGCCTACAACCGTGCGGGTTCCACAATTTACACCGGTCCTGCGGTCGGCGGTGATGCCATCAACGGCACCACCACCCTGGGCACGCTTCAGCATGTGATCAGCACCACGGGTTCGACCGCGACGACGACCTTCAACAGCCGCAACGGTTATGGCGTGACCTTCAGTTCCATGGCGATGGACGCCAGCACCAGCACCAGCCAACTCACGAACACGCTGACTAACAACATGGGTGGCAATCTGACCTTCACCGGCAACATCACCCTGGGGGAAGGTAACACGGCCAGCCGTCCGCGCACGCTGGCCGTTGGTGGCAACGGCAACACGGTGTTCCTTGGCAGCGTGATCGCCGGCACGGATACCGGTAAAACCATGACCAAGTCCGGCTCCGGCAGCCTGACCATCGCGGGCGTTGGAACCACGGTCGCGGGCACGATCAGCATCAACGGCGGTGCCATCATCGCCACGGATTTCCGCTCTCTGAACAATAATGCGGCAACCATCAACATCGGTTCAACAACGACCGCAGGAGCCCTGATCATCGGCGGCACCGGCACGTCGCCCACGGTGGGAGGTCTGACCACCAGCAAAGTCATCAACCTTGCCGGCACGACGGGGGCTGCCAGCATTTACGCCAACCAAACTGGGGCGAATCCGGTGATTTTGAATGCGGACTTCACCGCCTCGGGCGTGGGTGTCAAGACATTGAACCTGGGTGGTTCCAGTGGTGCAGACAACGTCATCGATGGAAAGATCATCGACAACGGGGGGGCTAACATCACCTCTCTGACCAAGCTTGGGGCGGGTAACTGGGTGCTTGCAGATGCCAACACCTACACAGGCACCACCACCATCTCCGACGGCATCCTGAAGCTCAAGGCCAACGGCGCCTCCTCCACCGTGCTTCCAGCTGCCAGCGCAATCACCTTCAATGCCACCAGCGTTTATGCTGGCGGCACGCTTGAATTCATCGGTCAGAACAGCACCAACAACGTGCAAAACCTGGGCGTTCTGACCCCCACCCAGGGGTCTAACACGATCAAGCTGACTCCCGGCACCAGCGGAACCGCATCTCTGGTGTTCAGCTCCC
Source organism: Prosthecobacter sp. (assembly GCA_044345155.1). Lineage (GTDB taxonomy): Bacteria > Verrucomicrobiota > Verrucomicrobiia > Verrucomicrobiales > Verrucomicrobiaceae > Prosthecobacter. The sequence continues at coordinate 21,872 of JBIJBP010000027.1, forward strand.
TTGGCACCGTGGGTGACGGCTCAGGTCTCGACATCATTGGCTCCAACGCCTCCAATACGGTGACCATGACCGGTCTGGCCACGGGACTCGCCTCCCCGCGCATCTATTTCAACGGTGGTAACTTCGCCTACTCCGCCTCAGGTGTGCTGCGCGCCCCGGTTTATGGCACGGACGCCACGTTCGTCACCGCTCCTGCTGGCACAACCTTCCCGGCAGGCCAGAACAATTTCAACATCACCGGCGACATCTCCGCCCAGGCGACGCAGACGGTGAGCACGGTCCGGTTTGATGGCACTCGCGTGCTGACCTTGGCGAGCGGAGCCACATTGACGGTTCGCACTGGAGCAAACAACACTGACGGCGGCTTGCTGGCCACGGGCGGCTCATCACTCGTCACCGGTGGCACAAGCATCCAGGCCGGCGGCAGCGGCACCCTCACCATCCGGGTGAATGGCTCCGGCGATTTGCTGACGCTTGAGACACCGATCGCCGCCGGCACGGGGGGGATCACGAAAAACGGTGACGGCACGCTTGTCCTGGCGGGTGCGAACAATCAGACGGGCACCATTTCCATCAATGAAGGCACGGTTCGGCTTTCCGGTTCCGGTCGCCTGGGAGCCGCCTCCGACCTGGTCATCCGCCAGGGGGCTGTTCTTGATCTGAACGGCGTCACCCCTGGGACCATCACCAATGCCTTCAACAACAACGGCATCGTCACCAACAGCAGTTCGACGGCGGTCACCTTCACCATTGGCGGAACGGGAGCCAGCACTGGCACCTCCTATGGCATCATTGATGAGACCAACGGTGTCATCAACGTCACGAAATCCGGCACCGGCGCCCAGAGCTGGCTTGGCAGCAGCGATTACACGGGTGTCACCACGATCGGCGGCACCGGGTTGGTGACGGTGGATACCCTGGCCGATGGCGGGGCTGCCAGCGGCATCGGTGCATCCACCAGCGCTGCCTCCAACCTCGTGTTCAACGGTTCCACCGGCGGCCTGCAATATCAGGGCAATATCGTGATCGGCATTCTAAACCTGGGATCCCGTTCAGCGACCACCAACCGTCTCTTCACACTTGCCGGAACCGGGGCCACCATTTCTTCCAGTGTCAGCAACAACAACGCCATCATCTGGAGCAACACCGGCGCGATCGTTCATGGCGTCGTGGGGCCCCAGGCGCTCGTGCTTGGAGGTGCTTCAACAGGTGACAACACCTTCAACCCGCAGATCACCGACAGCGGCACCGGTGCCAACATCACCAGCCTGACCAAGTCGGGCACCGGCCAGTGGAACCTTGGTAATTCCGCCAATAGCTACACCGGCATCACCACCGTCTCCAACGGCATCCTGGCCCTGAATGACAATGGTGCCCTGCCCGGCACCAGCCCGCTGGCCCTCGGCACGACCACGACTTCCGGCATCCTGCAGATGAGTGGCACCTTTGAGCGCAGTCTGGCGGCTTCGGCCATTGCGGGCAGTGGAACCGTCACATGGGTTGGCACCACCGGTAGCGGTGGTTTTGCGGCCCATTCGACCCAGCTCACGGTGGCCCTTGGCGGTGTTTCGACACCCTCTCCGCTGGCCTGGGGTGTCGGTGGTTTTGTGCCGTCGGGCGCTCCTTTGATCTTCAACTCCGCCTCCTCCCTGGCGGATGTGCTGTTCATGAACAGCATTGACCTTGGGGCTGCCCAGCGCACCCTCACGGTCAATGACAACGGCAACACGGGTACCGACTTCGCGACGATCTCCGGCGCTCTCAGCGGCACGGGCGGCGGCATCGTCAAGAATGGCGCCGGCATCCTGCGCCTGACGGGCGACAACACCTACACGGGTGTCACCGACATTAACACCGGCACACTGGTCACCTACAAGCTCGGCCACAGTTCGGATGACGCCAACACTCCTACAAGCGTCGGTGTCAGCGGCGTTACGATGGACAACACCAACGCCATCATCATCGGTAACGCCAGCACCGGCGGTGCCATCCTTCAGTATGTCGGTCCGGGCGAGGTCAGCGACCGCAAGATCCGCCTCAATTCCACGACGGGTGGTGCGCAGCTTCATGCCGACGGCACCGGTCCGCTCATCCTGACCAATGTCGCGAACGACTACGCCACCCCCACGGGCGCCAAGACGTTGTCCCTTCGTGGCACCAGCGCCTTTGGCAACATGATCACCAGCCAGCTCACCGATGATGCCGGCGGTGGTGTTCTTACTGTGACGGTTGACGGCAGCGCCACCTGGATCCTGACCAATCCGACCAACAGCTACACGGGCAGCACCACCGTTTCCGCAGGTGCCCTGGGCATCGGCCATGACACCGCCATCCCGGCGGCGCTCGTTCTTTCCAATGGTGCCATCTTCGCCCATGGCGCTGACCGCACCATGGCAAACACCCTGACCCTGGGCAACAACGCCACCAGCGGCTTCGTCGGCGACTACAGCTTCACCTTCACCGGCAGCAACATCCTGGGCGCCAGCGCCAACAACGCCAACCTTTACAATAACATCATCGACGGCAAGTCCCTGACCTTCAATGGCGGCCTCAAGGCCGACGGCCTGACGGCCAACCGCACCTGGAGCGTTGATGGTTCCGGCCTGACGGTCATCAACGGCGACTTCACCACCACGTCCGCCTTTGGCGTCGCAATCAGCAAGACCGGCAACGGCACGCTCGTCCTGGGGCGTTCCTCGCCGCTGGGCTCCAACTTCAACCAGGGTGCGGCCAACTTCGACCTCGACCGCGGCACCCTCAGCTTCAACCAGTCCAATGCATTCCCAGCCTTTGGAGCTGCTGCGCCGACGGCCTCCGCTGATGTCAGCACCGCCGTTTACACAGTGAGCAGCACGGATGGCCTTCAGGTGGGCCAGCTCTTCACGGGCACCAACGTCCCCGTCGGCAGCCGCATCGTATCGATCGACGGCCCGAACCAGTTCACCGCCAACCTGGCTCCGGTCACGACGGTCACATCGGCCACGGCGCTCACCTTCACCGCCAGCGGCGGGCTGACCCTCAGTCCTGAAATTCTGACGACTGACACCGCCACCGTGGACCTGAACGGCACCACGCAGACGGTGAACGCCCTCACGGCAAACACGGACGGCACGGTGATCATTGACAACACCTCCGCCAACGCTGCCAGCTTCCGTTTTGGCGCGAACAACAGCGCCGTGACCTTCGGCACCGGCATCGGAACCTACACGGTTCAGAACACGGGGGCGGGCGCCCTCAGCCTGGTCAAGCTCGGCAACGCCACCGCCACGCTGCCCTCGGGCATCACGCTTTCTCACAAGGGTGAGACGGCCAGTGAGGGCGGCGGCATCTTCAGCATCGGTTCCCCTGTCACGGCCACCACCTCGCTGCGCGCCGTGGGTGGATCGACTCTCGCCCTGACCGGCGGCATCGCGAATCCCGACCTGATCACCAGCATCGAAGTCGGCGGCGGCTCCGTCCTCAGCCTGCTTGACGGCGCTGGAAGTGAAATCGACAGCCTGACCAGCCTGAAGCTCGGCGACACCGGCACGGGCACGGTCACCCTGAACCTGAATGTCGGCGATGCCGCCACGGACACGATCACGCTTCTCGCGGGCGGGACGCTTCAGCTTGGCAACACCATCACCTTCAACATGACGGATGCCGGTCTGAGCGGCAGTACAACCTACACCCTCCTGAACCTGGAGGACGGTGGTCTCGACGCCTTTGGCCTGGCCAAGCTCATCCAGGGCGCCACCCCGGGCGGGTTCACCACGATGACCTGGTTTGTGGACGACAATTTCGTCAAGCTGACCACGGGCCTGCTCATTGAAGGTGACCTCTACTGGCGTGGTCTGACGGACAGCACCTGGAATGCCAATGCCAACAACTGGTCCAACGACAAGGCCGGCAGCTCTCCCGCGAGCAGCATCCCCGGCGCTGGCACCAATGTGATCTTTGCCTGGGACAACGTCGGCACCGCTGCGCTGACGACCACCCTGGAGCAGAATATCCGTGTCAACAGCCTGGTGTTTGAGTCTGGAGTCACCACTCCTGCCTCCGTGGCCATCAACGCCGGCGCGGTCAGCACCAACCGTCTTGACATTGCTCCTCAGGACAGCTTGGACGGCATCAACATGAAGGCCGGCGGTCCCGCAGCCGTCAGCATTGGCGCCAACCTCCGCCTGGGTGCAGGTCAAACCTGGAACGTCGTGGATGCAGCCTCCGTGCTGACGGTCGGCGGTGCGCTTTTCGGCAACGGCAGTGTCACCAAGGCTGGTGCAGGCAAGGCCACCCTTTCCCTGGCCGCCGACCCCTCCTTCAACTCCTCCAGCACGACGACCTTCACGGTCGACGGAGGTGCTCTTGAGCTCCTCAATGTCGGAGCCCTCGGCACCACGGCCAATGGCAATGTGGCCGCCGTTAATGTTAATTCCGGCGCCGCCTTCTACCTCAACAACGCCACCGCCACCACCGCCGGCGCCCCGATCCCGAACACGCTGACCGTCAACGGCGGTACGATCTCCCTGGGCGGTGCCAACCACTTCATCGGTCCGATGGTGACTTTCAGCGGCAGTTCCACGATCAATCTGGCCGACGCCAACGGCCTGCCCGCCACCGCCACCGCCCGTAACCTGACTCTGAACAACGGCTTCACCGGCTCGGGAAGCCTGACCCTGAACAGCGTTTCCGCGGCTACAGGGGGCAACCAGCTCAATGGCACGCTCACCCTGAACCAGGACAACAGCGGCTTTACCGGTGACTGGAACATCCTCCGTGGGACCATCGCCACGAACAACATCAACGGCCTCGGCACCGGCAGCCTGATCACCATGGAGGCCGGACGCATCCAGCTCGCCGGTGCCGTCAGCAGCACTTGGAATTTTGGCAAGGCCCTCACCATCGCCAGCGCCAGCGGCAACGCCCTGGGTGAAATTGGCGCCACCACCGCCTACACGCTCAGCATTGACGGAGCCGTGACCTTGGGGAGCAGCGCAGGCTTTGGTGAGTTCCGCGGCTTTGTCGGCAATGACGCCGCCTCGATCATCCTCAACGGTGGTGTCTCCCTCGCCGGCAACGGACGCATCACCTCCGGCGGTGCCGCTGGCCGTGTGGTCTCCGTTCCGACGGTGATTTCAGAAGTCAATGCGGGCACGCCGCTGCGCATCAACGATGAAACCTGGGCCACCACCTACGGCATCGTGCGCCTGACGGCGGACAACACCTTCTCAGGCAACCTGACCCTGGCCCGCGGCACGCTGGAGTTCAACACGGTCAGCGACAACACCGGCACCACCGCCAGCAGCCTTGGCAAGGGCACCGCGATCTTCCTGGAAGGCGGCACCCTGCGCTTCATTGGTTCAACCAGCCAGAGCACCAACCGCCCGGTCTCCCTCAGCGCTGCAGCCACCCTGTCTGCCAACGGCACGGACGGCGCCAGCATCACCTACGCCGCCCCCATCACCGTCACACCGACAGCGGACGGCACTCAGCTCACCCTCACGGGCGCCACAGGCAGCTCGGGCATCATCACCGGCGGCTTTACTCAAACCGGCACGACGGCTGACGTCACCGTCAGCGGCGGTTCGTGGACGCTTTCCGGCACCCCCAGCGCCGTTGCGGATGACTTTGTCGTGACTGGCACTGGCACGGTGCTCAACCTGGACTCCACCGGCGTGGTCTCTATTCTCTCCGGCGGAGCCGGGGCCGACCTGACGATCCGCAGCGGTGCAGTCGTGAATTTCAATGCCCTCAACGCCGTGACCTACACCGGCGCCAACTACCGCCTCTTCGTCGGCCAGGGGGCCGATGGCGCAGATGCAGTGGCCAACCTGAATGCCAACCTGGAATCCGGCCGCTTCATCCTGGGTGAACGCCCCCTGACACGTGTTGGTATCTTGAACGGTCCGGGCACGCTGACCGTCAGCGACGTTGGCACCTCCTTTATCGAGCTTTATCGCGGTGAGGTGAACGCCAATCTGGCCAGCAGTGGCGTGAATGCCAACTCCATGCAGAAGTATGGCTCCGGCACCGTCACCCTCCGCGGCGACAACACTGGCCTGACCTACACCGGCGCCACCATCGTCAACGAGGGCACGCTGGTCCTCGACTACGGCCTGAGCAACACCAGCAAGATCCGCGCTGGCTCGGCCCTCGACATGCGCGGCGCAACCCTGAAGATCCTCGGCAATGACTCGGCGGCGACAACGCAGACAGTGGCCAGCTTCACCATGGCCTCCGGCGGCAGCAACAGCTTCATTGATGTCACGGCGGGTACCAGCCAGACCGCCACCCTGGCACTCGGTGCCATCACCCGCGCCGCTTCCGCCGGCACCCTCCGCATCATCCTCAACAACGCCGGTGCGGCGGTCACCACCAGCACCGCCAACACCAACGGCATCGTCGGCAGCGCCGCCTACACGACCGTGAAGGACAGCACGGGCACCTGGTTCGGCACCAACAGCAGCGGCAACATTGTCGGCCTGGCTTCGACGGCGGAAAACAATGTCACCGCCTGGACGGCTGGCAGCCACATCACCGACACGGGCTCTGGCTTCAGTGGAGTGCTTTCCGCCGCTCATCTGAGCAGCCTTCGTTTCAACGCAGGTGCCGGAGCTGGCGTCAGCCTGTCTGCCAGCAGCGTCCTGACCATCGCCTCCGGCGGCATTCTCGTCACCGACCAGGTCACCGCTGGTTCACCGGGTATCCTCGGAGGCACTCTCGGGACAGGAGTGACGGAACTCATCATCACCCAGGACAGCTCGAGAACCTTCGCCATTTCCTCCCGAATTGGTGTCAACAACGCGGTCACCAAGACCGGTCCGGGCACGCTCCTGCTCTCCGGCAAAAACGCCTACACCGGCGGCACCTCCGTCCAGAACGGCATCCTTCAGGTCAGCGGCGGCAACGCCATCTCTGACACGGGTGCCTTCATCATGGCCACCAACCGCAGCAGCAGGTTTGAACTCCTCGCCAACGAAACCATCGGACGTCTCGCCGGAGGCCAGCGTGCCACCAACAGCGATTACGGCGTCGTGGCGATTGGAGCCAACACACTGACCCTGAACCATGCCGGTGGCAACACCACCTACGCCGGCGTGTTCACCGGCTCCGGCCGCATCGTCATGACCCCGGCCAGCGCCTCCAACCTGACCCTCACCGGCCTCAGCACTGATTTCGTCGGCACGGTCGAAGTGAATGGGGGTCTCCTCCAGCTTGTGACCTCAGGCCAGGTCAACGCCTCCTCGTTCACGGTCAACGGCAACGGCATGATGCTGATCGACAACAACGGCACGACCTCCTCCCAAAGCCGCATCCTCGACACCACACCGATCATCCTCAATTCTGCCTTTGGCGGTGGCACGAACATCCGCGGCCTGTGGATCCGTAACGCGGACAACAACTCGAGCCGTGTCGAGACCATCGGCAATCTGGTCTTCAACTCCGGCACCAGCTACCTGACCGGTGAGGCCAACGTCGGCACCGGCAACGCCCGTGTCGCCATTTCGGCCAGCAATTTCGTCCGCAATGACTTCGCCACCGTGGCGGTGCGCGGCCGCAACCTCGGAACCACCACGACTCACAACGCCCAGTTCAGGATCGGTGACGCCACCAACCAGACCAACTTCATCAACGCGATGATCGGTGGTGCAGGTGCCAGCGGTGCGACGCTTTCCATCGTTCCCTGGGCCATCGGTGAAACCCATGATGCCACCACCAACGGCAGCGCCAACATGGGCAACAGCCTGGTGACCTATGTCACTGGAGCTGGCTTCCGCCCCCTCAGCATCGCCACTGAATACGCCACCTACGCCACCGCTGGCAACACCAACAATACCCGCGAGTCCATCACCGCCGACCTGACGGGTCTCTCCGGTCGCACGCTGAACTCCCTGGTCATCCACAATGACAGCACCGCCAACTCCGCGCTGATTGTGGCGGGTGCCGGGGCAGGTCAGCAGCTCATCAACACCAGCGGCGCCTTCCTCTTCACCCTCAATCCTGCCGCAGCAGCCTCATCCACCCACAGTGTCACGCTGAACGGCTTTGACAACGGCCTGTCCGTCGGTGCGACCAATGAATACATCTTCCATGTGGTCAATCCCACGGCAGCCGCCAACCCGCCTGTTCTGACGGCCACGGTCGGTTCGTCGCTGGTTTCTTCGGCCAACATCACCAAGTCCGGCCTTGGCACCCTCGTTCTTTCAGCCACCAACGCCGCCGGCGGCGGCGCCTTCCGCACCACTCTCAACCAGGGCACTCTGGAGATTGCCGACCTCGACAACATCGGCGGCAGCACTGGCGGCCTCGTGTTCGCCGGCGGTTCCCTTCGTCTGGGAGCAGGCTTCGCCGATGATCTTTCCACCCGCACGATCACCTTCCTCACGGGCGGCGGTACTCTTGACACCAACGGCATTGATGTCTCTCTCGCTGCCAGCCTGGGCAGCGGAGTGGGTGGGTTTACCAAGGCGGGTCTCGGCAACCTGAGCTTGAATGCGACCGCCACCTACAGCGGCACCACCAACATCAACGCCGGCACGGTGACCGTCGCCGCCAACAATGCCATCGGCAATGGCGGTGACCTGAACATCGCGGGCGGCGCAACCCTGGCCATCGGCTCCAGCAACCTGACCCAGCGGCTGGTGAGCACCAGTGGTGCGAGCCCGCTCCTCACAGGCACCGGCATCATCAGCGCCAGCCAGGGCTTCTCCTTCAACCATACCGGCGACACCCAGATCGACGCCGTGCTGGCGGGTGCGGGCGGCATTCTCAAGCAGCAGGCAAACATCGTCACCCTGACCGGTCTCAGCACCTACACGGGTGTCACCGAGGTCCGTGCCGGCGGCCTGGTCTTCAACAGCATCAGCAACGTCGGCGGCGGCGCCAGCGCGCTGGGCAACCCGACTGCTGTCGATGATGCCATCATCCGTATGGGTCTCACCACGGCGGCCACCACCCTGTCTTACAACGGCACGGGCCACAGCTCCAACCGCCTGATCGGCATGCAGGGCACCACGGGTGGTCTGACCGTCAACGCCAGCGGCACCGGAGCCCTTGGCCTTGGCGGTGTCCGGTTTGAAACCCCTGGCAACAAGACCCTGACCCTGGGTGGGACTGCAGCTCCGGAACTGATCAACACCCTCGGTGCCCTCGTGGAAGTGGGGGGTGTCCTGACCCTGGTGAAAAACGATCCGTCCACCTGGAGCCTGACCCAGGCCAACACTTACACGGGCTCCACCTCGTTGAACGACGGCATCCTTCGTCTTGCCGCAGCCCAGACGCACACGAGTGCTTTCAACTTCGGCAGCACCAACGCCATCACCACGGCGGGCACGCTTCAGGTGAATGAAAACGCCCAGTTTGGCAACCTGCTCGTTCAGACCAACTCGGCGGTGAACACCAACCAGTTGGTGATCGCCGCAGGCAAGACGCTGACCCTCACCGGCACGGTCACTCTCGGTAGCACCGCCGCCACCAGCACCACGCTTCTCAACGCCAGCGGCACCGGCAGCCTGGTCGTCAACAACACCACCGGCACGGGCAACACCTTCCTGGTCGGCAACACCGGCACCAGCAACGTCGCCAACATCAACTTCGGCGGTCTTTCCACCATGAACGTTTCGCTGAACACCACCAGCGGCGTCTTCATGGTCAGCAGCTCCAGCGGCACCAACCTCAGCGGTTACGCCATCCTTGGTCTCGCCGCCAACACCACGATCTCCGCCAGCGCTCTCACCGTCGGCGGCGGCGGTACCTACGGTGGTATCGCAGGCCAGGTGAACCAGTTGAAGCTTGGCACCGGAGCCACGGTGTTGAATGTCGGCGCACTGAACATCGGCACGGGTATCCGGGACCTGGGCTCCATCACCTTCCAGGACACCACAGGCACCCTCACAGTGCGTGGCGTGGACGGCACCAGCGCCGTCCCCTTCAACATGGGAACGGGCGCTGCAACGACGGCGGTCGAACTCATCGGCAATCAGAACACCTTTGATGTCACCGGCCACAGTGCCGACCTGAAGTTCACGACGGTCAACATCGGCACCCAGAACAGGGGCGCCGACCTGGTGAACGTCTTCAGCTTCGACACAGGCACGCTCGAGATCGGCAGCCTCACCGCCTCCACCAAGGGTAGCAACGGCTTCACCACGACCACGAGCATTAACATCGGCGGCGGCACGGTCACCTCCGGAGCCTGGACGCTTGCCGGCACCACAGGGGCGGGCAACGCGGCCGCCACGGCCAACTTCACCGGCGGCAGCATCACCTTCTCCGGCAATATCCTGCGCGGTGCTGCCACGGGTGCTGGAACCGTCACCTCCACCGTCAACCTCAGCGGCGCCACTCTGGACATGGGCGGCATGACGATCGGCAGTGCGACCAATCCCGTCACCTTCAACCCTCAGGCAGGTTCGCTTTCCGGCCTTTCCGAGCTCAATGGCGGCGGTGTTCCGGGAGCCTTCACCAAGACCACCGTTGGTGTGCTGACGATGGGTAATGGCAACACCTACACGGGTGACACCAGCGTCAATGAAGGCACGCTCCGCCTCGCCAACACCTCCGGTTCGGCCACCGGCCTGGGCGCCCTCACGACCGTCTCCGGCACGACCCTCAGCGGCACGGGCTCCATCACTCCTGCGGCCGACAAGAACGTGACAGTGGGCGGCGGCCTCTCCGTTGGTAACGCCGGTGACATCACCGGAAGCCAGATCAGCCTTGGCACCAGCGGAACTGGCGCGATCTCCGTCAACGGAGCCCTTTATTTTGACCTCTTTAGCGGCCAGGACAGCGTCGCGGAAAACGCCGCCACGACTGCGGACCGTCTGGTGGTCTCCAGCGGCCAGACGTTCACGATCGGTGCGGGTGCGACCCTGAACCTCGCCACCACCATCCCGATCGACAACACCTGGACCGCCGGTTCCTCCTGGAGGCTGTTCGACTGGTCTGGCCTGACCGGCAGCGAGCCCAGGGTCAGCGGCACCTTCAGCAACCTGACGGACACCATCGGCAACTTCGCCAACCTTCCTGACCTGAGCCCCTTCACCCTTGGTTGGGACGTCAGCCAGCTTTACACCCAGGGCCTCATTTCCGTGGTCGTGGTTCCCGAGCCCGGCAGGGTGCTGCTGATGATGCTCGGCCTGCTGGCCTTGTTCATGCGCCGCCGCAGGGCCGAATAATCAGTCCTCCTCCAGGAGTTTGGCTTTACCGCCATCGTTCCTCAACCAGGGGCGATGGCGGTTTTTCATGCCCCGCTCATCCGCATAAAAAGCCGCGTCCGGTTTCTCGCGGCTTGCGATGGCCGCATACGGCCTTAACCTCGCCCGCTTATGCTTCAGATCGTGTTTAACGACATCAGCGCCGCAGAGCTCTCCCGCCTGCCCACGCAAATCCAGTTTCATCTCCTCGAAGCCCTGAACATCCAGCCGGCGGATGTGGAGGATGCCATCCTGAGCAAGCGCTTTGGCGTCATTGAAAGGTCAGGTGGCAAGAAGCTGCATCGCTGCCGCGCCGGTGATCACCGCATTTACTTCTCGGTCAAGGACGGGCACATCGTGGTACACCGCGTCCTCCACAAGAACACCCTCGCCGACTTCCTCTACCGCAGCAACCTGCCCGGGGGTGGCGAGGACGAGGCCCTCAGCCAGTCCAAGAACTTCTGGAAGCTCATCGACGAGGGGGCCAAGACCCTCAAAATGGCCTGAGTCGCCCCTCCTGCGCCGCCGGCCTCCACACGCCTTCGGTCATGACCATCCTGGGGGCGGCAGGAATGCCTCGCTCGTTCTGCCGATACTGCGTCACCAGCAGGTCCATCGCCGCTGCACCCAGGACTTCCGCCTGCTGGTCAATCCCCGCCACGTCCGGCTGGTCGGGCCGCCAGGCCAGGGTGATGTGACGGGGCAGAAGCGAGCCCTGGGGCATGCCGGCAAGCCAGGGCTTCACCACATGGCTGGCGTCGACGACAGCCTCCGGACGTTCAGTCTTCAGCCACGCCTGGAAATCGCCCTTCGAAGGCGTCTTGCGCAGGGCCAGCAGGCCGCCCAGCTGCGGCAGGGGATGATGCGCCAGAAAGCTCGCGGACCAGGCGCGGAACATGCGTTCGTTGATCGTGCTGCCACAGTAGAAGCCGATGCGCTTGAAACCCTCCTTCTTCAACATCCGCAGAGCCGTCATCATGCCCAGGTAGTGGTGATGATGAACGCGATGAAGCGGCGGCCGCGCATACCCCAGGCCGATCACCACGCTCGAAAACTTCTCCCAGGCCATGCTGACATGGCCCCGGCTTCGCGAGATCAACGGCGACAGGATGAAGCCGGGAATGCCTCGCGCCTCCAGGATGCCTGAAAGCCTCCGGCCAGACATGCCCCGCGCGGCCAGATGAAACTCCTCCAGTTCAAAGCCCAGCCTGTGAGCCTGCTTTTGGGCACCCTGCAGAAGCTGCTGCGACCAGGAGGAGCGCGAGATAGTCTCCGCCTCCTGCTCCGCCCAGACAAAGGCGAGCTGCCTGGGGCTTGACCGCACCCTGCCGCGCCGCATGTGCGTCATCATCTTGGCAAACTCAGGATCAGGCCGGTATCCCATCTCCTCCGCCTTGCGAACAATCTCCCTCCTCAGTTCCTCCCGTACATGGGGCTCTCCGCGCAGCGCTCTTGAGACGGTCATCTTGGAAACGCCCGCCTGTCTGGCGATGTCATTCAGGGTTGGGGAGCTCATGACTGTTACCGTAACAGAATCGAAGTGATTGCGCCAGCACCCGGTCTTCGTTTATGCCTCCTTGTCTTAACCCGTGCTTTTGTCATGAAACGTCTCGCCCTCTGCCTTGCCTCCGCCGCCCTGACCCTCTCCGCTTCCGCCGAGCAGGCCTGGATCGAGGCCGAATCCTTCTCCAACCCCGGCGGCTGGGTGCTCGACACCCAGTTCATCGACATCATGGGCTCGCCCTACCTGATGGCCCATGGCATGGGCAAAGCTGTCAAGGATGCCGAGACCGAAGCCAGCCTGCCCGCCGGCAGCTACACGGTCTGGGTGCGCACGAAGAACTGGGTAGCTCCCTTTGGAGTCACGGCCGAGGCCCCCGGCAGGTTCCAGGTCAGCGTCAACGGCACCAGGCTCGACAAAATTCTTGGCACCGAAGGCAGGGACTGGACCTGGGAAAGGGCGGGTCAGGCCAGCGTGAAGGCTGGCAAGGTGAAGCTGGGCCTTCACGACCTGACCGGCTTCGACGGACGTGTGGACGCGGTTCTGTTGAGCAGCGACGAGGGCTTCACGCCTCCGGCCGACCTCGCGGCGACGAACCAACTGCGTCGCAAGCTGCTTGGCCTGCCCGAAAAGGCACCGGAGACCCAGGAGTATGACCTGGTCGTCGTCGGCGGCGGTTATTCCGGCATGGGAGCCGCGATTTCAGGGGCACGCCAGGCGCTGAAGGTGGCCTCCATTCAAAACCGTCCCGTCCTCGGCGGCAACGGCTCCAGTGAAATCCAGGTCTGGGCCATGGGAGGCACCCGCCGCGGTCTCTACCCTCATCTGGGCGAGATCGTCGAGGAGTTTGCCGACCGCGCCAGCAACAGCCCGGCCGCCGATCCCGCAGAGTTCAACGACAGACTCAAGGAGGACACCATCAAGGCCGAGAAGACCATCGACCTCTTCCTCAACACCCACGTCTACGGCGTTGAGATGAGCGCTGACAAGAAGGCCATCCGCAGCGTCATCGGCCTCGACACCCGCAGCGGCAGGGAAACGCGGTTTGCCGGCAAGTTGTTTGTGGACTGCACCGGCCACGGCAGTGTCGGCGCACTGGCCGGGGCGGAGTTCATGATGGAGGAGAAGGGCCGCATGGGCATGAGCAACATGTGGGTGCTCAAAAAGCACGACAAGCCCGTGGCCTGGCCTGCGACCCCCTGGGCGTTGCCCCTGGACATGGGCGACTTCCCCGAGCCGCAGGCCATGGAGCCCGTGGGCGTGAAGAACAAGGCCAACCTGGCCGGCTTCGACCTCGGCTACACGCCCACGCCCAACATGGAGGAATACCTCCACGGCGAATGGTTCTGGGAGAGCGGCTTCGACAAGCATCCCATCAACGACCTCGAGCTCATCCGCGACCACAACTTCCGCGCCGTCTATGGCGCGGTTTCCACCCTGAAGTCCAAGGGCGGTGAAAAATACGACCCCTATGACATGCAGTGGCTGGCCTACATCGGCGGCCCGCGTGAGAGCCGCCGCATCGTCGGTGACATGATCCTCAACGGCGAGGACATGGTGAAGGGCGTCATCCATCCCGACGGCTGCGTGCCCACCACCTGGGACCAGGACCTGCACTATCCGAAGGAGCAGTACATGAAGAAATATCCCGACAACCCCTTCATCAGCCGCGCCGAGTTCGGCAAGCACACCGACCGCAAAAATGGTTATCCGGTCCCCTACCGCTGCTTCTACTCGAAGGACATCGGCAACCTCTTCATGGCCGGCCGCACCATCAGCGTCGAGCGCCATGCCCTCGGCTCCACCCGTGTCATGCGCACCTGCGGCATGATGGGCGAGGTGGTCGGCAAGGCCGCCTGGATCTGCGTCCGCCACCACACCACGCCGCGCGGCGTCTATGAGCAGTACCTCGACATCCTCAAGGACCTCATGAGCCAGCCCGGTGCCATGCGCCGCGACAGCCTGGAAGCCGCGCTCTACCTGCCCGCGAACGCGAAGAAGCTGCCCGAGATCGCCAGCGACAGCATCGATCCGAAGAAGCTCGACGGCATCGTCATCGACGACGCCGACGCCGAGCTCACCGGCACCTGGAGCAAGGGGGAAGGCCTGAAGCCCTTTGTCGGCGACCATTACAGCTATGCCAGCGCCAAGGGCGCCAGCGCCCGTTTCGGCTTCGCCGTCAAGGAAACCGGCAGCTATGAGGTTCGCGCCTACTGGCAGCCGCATGCGAACCGCGGCAAGAGCGTGCCCATCACCATCCTGAGCGCCGACGGCGAAAAGACCGTGACCGTGAACCAGACCCAACCCGCCACCGGCAAGAACGGCGCCCAAACCCTCGGCACCTTCAAGTTCAACGCCGGCGAGGAGGCCGCCGTCATCTTCCGCACCGAAGGCGCCAATGGCAATGTCCACCTCGACGCCGTTCAGGTCGTGCCGGCGAAGTGAGGCGTGTGGTGGCCGGTCAGGTTGAAGGGCATGCCAGGCATCGCCCGGGTCAATGCCGCCATCGGGACAATCAATGACCTGCCAGTGTCGGGTTGAGACAGAAGGGCGGGGTCATGAACGACCTCCTCCTTCTCTCCCTTCAGGCAGCCGGTGTCATCCTGGCTGCGGATTTCGCCGCCGGTTTCGTGCACTGGATCGAAGACGCCTACATCCGTGAAGACACGCCCTGGATCGGTGCATGGATCGGCCGGCCGAACACCCTGCATCATCACCTGCCGCGTCGGATGACGCAGAACACCTGGTGGCAGAGCAACTGGGACCAGATGCTGCTGATGATCCTGCTGGTGGCGGTGGCGGCGTTGACGGGGCGACTGACCTGGCAGGTCTGGCTTTTTGCCCTGGTGGGCGGCAATGCGAACGAGGTGCACAAATGGTCGCACCGGACGCGGAAGGAAAACGGCCGGCTGATCTCCTGGCTTCAGGACCTGCGCCTTCTCCAGACGCCCCGTCATCACGCCATCCACCACACGAATCCCAAGGACGTTCACTACTGCCCGGTGACCAACGTCATGAACCCGGTGCTCGACACGCTGCACTTTTGGTCAGGCCTGGAATGGCTGCTGGAACGCAGCCTGGGTTTGAAACGCCAGCCCGACAGCTCGGTTCCCGGCCAGGGCGTGGCACCGGAGTGGATCCGCGAGATGCGCCGGGAGTCACGGACGAGGCTGGTGGAGAAGGAGGCTGCGTCAGCAGGGCAGGCGACGGGTTTTTAAAAGGAAAGCACTTCCGTCTAAGGCGATTAAGGCCGGCACACCCTTTGTGTCGGCCGTTTTTTGGCCAGACTTCTGGAACTAGCAATCAGGGCTTTTCCGGAGGGGGTGGGTTCTGCTTTTTGGCAGGCTGCGGGAACTTGGGCGGAGGGATGAAACCGCCGGTCTGGGAGCCTGACCAGCGGCCGGAACCTTGTGGGTTCTTGAAGGGACGTGGAGAGCGGTTGTTCTGCTTCTGGCTGCGCATGGGATCCTGGATGACTGATCCAAGGACGGGCGCCTGATTGCGTCAACGCGGATTTGTTGCGTGATTTCCCGGCCTGTCCGGATACCAAACTAGGCCTTGCCATGAGGTGGGCACGGTCCTTAACCTGTAGGCATGAGATGGATCTCCGGGAGCCTGGGTCTGGCCGCAGCTCTTTGCATGGCAACGGAGTGCCACGCGGAGATGCGGCAGTGGACCAATGCTGCGGGCAAGGTTTTGCAGGCGGAGTTTGCCGGCGTCGAAGGAGGACAGGTACTGCTGATCCTTGCCAACGGCAGCCGGGCGAAGGTGGAGTTGCAAAGCCTGTCTGCGTCGGACCAGGCCTGGGTGAAGACACAGCCTCCGCCTGACCCAAAGATGGAGGCGCACACGCCGGGCGCGTTCCCCGGTCTGCCGCCTCCGGAAAAGCGGCGCATGCCCGACCGGGTGAAGGAGCCGCTGCTTTACACGACGATCCGTGTCATCCGCGAAAAGCCGGGCGACTGCCTTTATGAATCCGAGCATTTCCAGTTCAAGACAACGGCGAAGCTGGGCGTGGCCCTGATGAAGGACATCTGTCGTGCCTTTGAGAGCACCTATGAGCTTGTGCGGCTCATGCCCTGGGGCATTCAGCCCCGGCCTGAAGAAGGGCGCAGCAAGTTCCAGGCGGAGTTTTATGAAACCCGGGAGCAGTACCTGGCCACGGGGGCTCCCACCTGGTCGGCCGGCGTCTATTCGCTGAAGGACAAGGTCTTCCGCATCCCGTTTGAAGAGCTGGGCATCTCGGCGCAGCCGGGTGCCGGTGGTGCCTATTACCGGAAGGGCGCGATCAACAACGACACCATCACGCACGAGATCACCCATCAGATGATGCATGGCTATGTGCCCTACATGCCGGTCTGGCTGATGGAGGGTCTGGCGGAGTACACCTCCAACCTGCCTTACCGGGCGGGCGTGTTTGAGGTCAATGAGGATGCCTCCATTTTCTCCGCCCCCAAAGGCGCGGCCTCCTCACGGCGGGGGTTGTTCAACTTCATGAGCCAGCGGCAGAAGCCGAGGTGGATCGGGGCCGAAAGGCTCTGGGCCTACACCACGGACATCACCACGGCGAACCCAATCACCCGCTTCACACTCAACGACAGCGGCATGGCTCCGACCACCGTCACCGAGGCACCACCATCATCCCAGCCTGCGGACATTGGCAGCAATTATCATTCGGGCCACCTGCTGACTTTTTTCCTGGTGCGTGACCGCGACGGTCTGGCGCTGAAGAAGTACTTCGACGCCCTGCGCGTTGAGGCCGCGAAATGGCCGCCTTTCTGGAAGGATCTGGACAGCTACAAGGCGGCGCTTGAGAAGCTGCGCCCGGCTTATGAGGCCTATGAAAAGGAGATGGAGGCGTTTCTGCTGAAGCCTGGCGTGAAAAAGCTGGAGGACGGACGTATTTCCTACCCGACCAGCCTGACGCCGCCGGCGGATCCGCCGGAGCTTCCAAAACCACCGGTGCCGCCGGACCGCACCGACCCCAAGGCCGTCTGTGCGAAGCATCTGGGCATCCTGCTGGATGGCCGGAGCCTGGAGCAGTTGAATGAGGAGGTGGTTCGCCTGTTCCGAAACATGGGGCATCCGATGGAGCCGGGAGGCTGAGGTGTTCCTGCGCTGACGCGAGGATCGCAGAACTCTGATTCCGCAGCATCGCGAATGCAGGGGAGGCGTGGAGCCATCCGCACCCCTGCTTAGAACTGGATGGAGCCGCCGACGTAGAAGTTGCGTCCGTAACCCGGGTCGATGCCGTCGCTGCGCACGCGTGAATAGTAGCTTTCGTCGAAGACGTTGTTCAGGCCTGCCATGGCGGTGAAGTTCTTCGTGACCTTGACTTCGGCGGTCAGGTCCCAGGTCATGTAAGCGGGGATGTGCCGGTCGGGGTTCTCGTCATCCGTGGCGTAGTGGTCACCCACAAAGGTGCCGAGGAAGGACACCTTCACTCGGTCCTTGAACTTGTACATCAGGCCGGTGCGGAGGACGTAGTCGGGGGCGTACTGAGGGGTCTTGCCATCGGAGGCACCGCCGTGGATCTTGGCCTCGAGGAGGGTGGCGTTGCCATAGAGGCTGAGGGAACCAAGACGGCTGACGTTGTCGCCGCCGGTGAGGGCGTCGTAGGCCCCGATCAGGTCCAGCTGGAAGGCGCCGTCCCAGCCGTAGTTGATGGTGCGGCCGACATTGCGCAGGACGAGAGTGGTGCCCTGGTCGATGGTGCCGCCGAACTTGTTGTCGAGGTCGATGAGGAAAAGGCTGGTGTCCCAGTTGATCCACGGGCTGGGCTGGCCGCGATAGCCCACTTCATAGCTCCATCCGGAGTTCGGCTCCGCATCGGAGGCGAAGGTGTCGGTGTTGGTCGGGACGACGAGGGATTCGGTGAAGATGGTGGTGCGGTAGCTCTGGGAGACGTTGGCGTAGAGCTGGGTTTCGTGGTCGAGGTCGTAGGCGATGCCGAGGCCGAACAGGGGCTGCGGGTCAAACTTGCTCTTGCTGCGGCCTGTGGTGGGCAGGCCGGTGGTGGCGGAGTAGTTCTGGGTGGTGATGTCCTGGTTGATCAGCTCCATGCGGAAGCCGGGGGTGATGGAGAGGCGTCCGAAGCTGAACTTGTTCTCGAGGAAGAGGGAGCCGTAGGTGAGGTCGCGTTCGGAGTAGGCGGTGGTGGTGCCGCTGTCGGAATCCCGGCTGCCGCCGCGCTGATCCTCACGCGGCGAGTGGTTGTAATAAAACTGCATGCCAGCGGCCAGGGTGTGGCTGCCCCCCCAGGCATTCCAGTCGTGGCGCAGGCGGGGCTCGATGCCGAAGGTGTAGAACTCCTGGTTTTCGATGTTGTTGGCGGCTGACTCGTCCACCAGCGGCGTCAGCGGGTTGTCCACCGGCAGCGTGCCGAAACCGCCGCCACGCTGACGTTTGCTCCAGCGCTGGTAGTAGCCGCCCCAGGTCTTGATGCTGAGTTCGGTCTTCGAGGAGAAGCGATGCTGCAGTTCCAGGGAGCCGGCGTAGCGGCGCAGGCGGAACTCGTCGTGGAAACGGGTGGTCTTGTCGGGGTTGCGGGCGAAGTCGCGTGCGGTCAGGCCGCCGGGCTCGCCATGCTGCTCCTCGTAACCGTCGACGGAAAGGATCCAGCGTGTGTCGGCATCGACGTCCCAGGACAGCTTGAGGTGGCCGCCAGTCAGGTGGTACTCGCTGTTCGCCTCACGGAAGCCGTCGGACTCGCGACGGTTGAAGTAGCCGTAGTAGCCGACCGGCCCGAGGGTACCGGTGGCGGCGGTGTAGTTGAGAAAGAGGTCGTCGGAGCCCATGATGTTCTGGGTGCGGAAGGAGAATGGCGTGTTCCGGTCCGGCATGTAGGTGATGTAGTTCAGCGCTCCGGCAGGTTGTGCGCCATACATCAGGCTGCTGCCTCCGCGCACGAACTCGATGCGGTCGACCACATCGAGAGGCGGGGTGTAGTAGGCCTCAGGATAACCAAAGGGATCGGCATGAATGGGAATGCCGTCCTTCAGCACCTGCATGTACTGCATGCGGTGCGGCTCGCCGATGCCGCGGTAGCCGATGCTCACCAGGGGGGTGGTCTCCTCCGAAAAGAGCAGGCCGGGGGTGAGGGCGAGCGCCTGGCGGTAGTTGTTGGCCTGAATCTTCGGCTGGGCGTCAAGATCAATGATGGTGGCCCGCTTGCCGGCGAAAATCTTCGTGCCTTCCACGGGCATGAGGAAGGGATTCTGGATCACGGAGTCATTCTCGGACTCTCCGTAAACCATGATGGTGTCGAGGGTGGTGGCATCGCCTGCTGCCGGGCTGGCGGATGCCTCTGCTGTCGCCTGACTGTCGGTTTTGTTTGCAGCGGGTGCCTGCTGCTGAGCGGCAAGCGGCAAGGCAAGGGATGCCAGAAGGACAAGAAGGAGCTTGGAAGGCATGGTGTGAGCGGCGTTTCGAAAAAAGGGGTGCAAATGAGATGTTGTCTCACTTTCCGGTGGGCTGCTATAGGAGGTTGAGATTCAGATGCAATAACTTTTTGCGATGATGTCGCATTTGCGCGTTTTTCAGGGAGTTTTACGGGGCACGTGACCTGGACTTTCTGCGTGACGCCCAGGGCGTGTTCGTGCCATCGTCCTTGCTCATGCATCTTCTCCTCGTTGAAGACGATCCCGAGCTTGGCCGCCAGATGACCTCCTGGATGGCGGAAGCGGGGCATTCGCTTCAGTGGCTGGAAACAGGTCAGGAGGCGCTGAACTGGTTCAAGGATCACACCTGTGATATGGCGATCCTGGATGTGGGCCTGCCGGACATCGATGGGTTCACGATTGTGGAGACGCTGAGGCGGAGCGGCATCACGGTGCCGGTCATCTTTCTCACGGCCCGGGCCGGTGTGCCTGACCGGGTGCGTGGCCTGGCCGCCGGTGGTGACGACTACCTGACGAAGCCTTTTGCGGCGGAGGAGCTGCTGGCCAGGCTGGATGCGCTCCATCGCCGTGCCGCCCATGCCCAGCCATCACGCCGACGCATCGGCAATTCCGTGCTGGATCCGGTCAAGCGCCGGGTCATCTGTGCCGAGGAAACCGTGGACCTTCAGCCGCGTGAATGGACGCTGCTGGAGGTGTTGATGCAGCATGAGGGCCGGATTGTGCCGAAGCAGTTTCTTCTCGAGCAGGTATGGGACATCCGGTTTGACCCGGGCACCAACGTGGTGGACGCCATGATCTGTCGGCTGCGCCGGAAGCTGGAATCCGCAGGCAGCGACCTGCACATCGAAACCGTGCGCGGCAAAGGTTATGCCTTCCAAAAAGAACGTCCTTGACCGCATCCCGTCGCAATGGCGGCTCGCCGTGCTGCTGGCCATGTTTGTCGGCACCAGCATCGCCCTGACGCTGGTGTTTGTGCGCAGCGCGGTGAGCCGTGACCTGCATCGCTTTGACTCGGCGATCATCGTGGATGACCTGGTGGAATACGCCGCCATTCACGCCTCCTCGGGGGTCCAGGGGGTGAGGGAGGTTTTTCCAGCGGGCCAGCACAGCGACAGCAACGGCCTGCGCATCACAACGACGGATGGCCGGATTCTCTATGAGGAGATCCCCGAATCCATGCGTGGTTATGAATGGCCCCTGAAGCCGCCGGTCAACGACTGGAACACCCGGAGGACCGTGCTGAAGGAGGTTCAGTCGCCGCAAACCGGCCTGCGCCTGACCGTTGGCGTGACCCGGCTGAAGGATGGCAGCTATCTTTGGTTCGGCCGCACGGATGCGGAGGCCCGGCGCTACCAGCACAATATCACCATGTATCTCTGGCTGGCCGGCATCATGGCTGCGGCGGTGGCCCTGCTGCCTGTCATCTGGTATTCCCATGAAGTGCTGGTGCCCATCCGTGCCTTCACCTCCAGCGCCCGCCAGCTGCACCTGCCGGAAGGCACCGCCCGGCTCATGGCACCGCGCGCCATTCCCGAGCTCAAGACGCTGGCATCGGTCATCAACGCCGGCCTGGATCAGATCCTCAGCCTGACCCGCGAGCTGCAGAGCACCAATGACCAGCTCGCCCATGAGCTGCGCACCCCGCTGGCCCGTATCCGGGGCAACCTGGAGACGCTGCTCGACAAGAGTGACAGTCCCGAGGCCCAGGATGCGGCCGCCCGCAGCCTGGAGGAGATCGACCGTGCCACTCAGCTGGTGCAGAGCATCCTGACCATCCGCGCCGGCGACCACAACGCCCTGCGTTTGTATCGCCAGCAGACCTCCGTCCATGACCTGCTGCGCAACCTGGTGGACCTTTTCACTCCGGCGGCCGAGGACCGCGGACTGAGCCTCGGAATCGAGCAGGGACTGGACCTGGTGGTGAGCATTGACCGCGAGCTGATCAACCAGGCGATCTCCAACCTTCTCGACAACGCCCTCGCCTACACGCCGAAGGGTGGCAAGATCACCGTGCGCTGGCAGGCCGAGGGCACCGGGGCGGTCATCTTTGTCGAGGACACCGGTCCTGGCGTGCATCCGGAGGAGCTGAACATGATCTGGGAACGCTACAATCGCGGGACGGTTTCCAGATCACGACATCCTGGCATCGGGCTGGGGTTGAGCCTCGTCCGGGCCATTGCCACTGCCCATGGTGG
>JBIJBP010000240.1:0-4457 GCA_044345155.1 Prosthecobacter sp.
GAACCATCTCCTTGCGGCTGAGGCCGGTGATGGCGTAATCCTTGCGCAGGAAGATGGCCTGCTCGGGGCAGACCTCCTCGCACATGCCGCAGTAGATGCAGCGGATCATGTCGATCTCGAACTCCTTCGGACGCTTCTCGACCTTGGCCCAGGGATCGTCGCTGGGGATCTCGCCGGGGGTGATCTTGATGGCCTTGGGCGGGCAGATGAATTCGCAGAGCTGGCAGCTCACGCAGCGTTCGCGGTCCTGTTCGTCCGTGACGAGGGCCGGGGCGCCACGGTAATAGTCAGGGAGGTGGGAGTCCCATTTTTCCTCCGGGTATTCCATGGTGACCTTCGGCTTGCGGCCGATGATCTGAGAGAGGGTTTTGAAGGCATGGCCGAGGGTGATCTTCAGGCCCTTGAGCAGGGTGGAGATGAAGACTTTCTCGTGCCAGGCGAGCTTCGGACGCTGAACAATGATGGTGGCCATCGTGGATCGGTCGAGAGGAGGGGGGTTACTTCACCGGAAACCAAATCATGAGGACGGCGGTGAGCAGCACGTTGGCCAGGGCGGCCTCGAACATGAACAACCAGCCAAATTTCATCAGCTGGTCAAAGCGGAAGCGGGGCAGGGACCAGCGGATCAGGATGAAGAAAAGGATGAAGCCCAGCACCTTGGCAAAGAAGGTGGCGATGTGCAGCAGACCCAGCCAGAGCGGAGTGGCGCCGGCCTTGAAGTCGAGGCCCAGCAGCGGGGCAAAAGGGATGCTCCAGCCGCCCAGAAAAAGGGTCACGGCCAGGCCGGAGCCGATGATCATGGCGGCGTATTCACCCATGAAGAAGAGGGCGAACTTCATCGAGCTGTACTCGGTGTGGTAACCGCCGACGAGCTCGGTTTCGCATTCGGCAAGGTCGAAGGGCAGGCGGTTGGTTTCCGCGAACATGGCCACGGTGAAGATCAGGAAGCTGATGATCATCGGGATCCAGAGGACCCAGCGCCCCAGGGAGAGGCCATCGCCCCAGAGCGGCAGGATCAGCCAGCCATGGGCGTCCTGGAACTGGGTGATCTTGGGCAGGTTCATCTCCCCGAAGACCATGAACACCGGGATGATGGACAGGCCGAGGGAGATTTCGTAGCTGATCATCTGGGCCGAGGAACGGACGCCGCCCAGGAAAGGGTACTTGGAGTTTGATGCCCAGCCGGCGAGGACGATGCCATAAACGCCCAGGGAGGCGATGGCAAAGGTGTAGAGCGGCCCCACGTTGAGGTCGGCGATGACCGCCTTCACGGGCTGGGCAAGGCCGAGGAGGCTGAGGTCGAGTTCCGAGCCAAAGGGCAGGACGGCGCAGGTCAGCAGGGCGGGCACCACGGTGAGGCAGGGGGCCAGCCAGAAGTAGAAGGTGTTCACCATTTTCGGGGTGAAATCCTCCTTGAGGATGAACTTCACACCGTCCGCCGCCGCCTGGAACAGGCCGCCGATGCCGAAAATCTGGATGTCCTTCTTAAACCCAAGAAGGGTGAGGGGGATGCCCACCCGGTTGGGACCCACGCGGTCCTGGATGACGGCGGAAAAACGCCGCTCCAGATAGACACACACGGTGACGAGCGGCAGGACCGCCGCGAAGGTGAACCCCACGATTTTCACAAGGGAAACAATGAGGAACGTCAGGTCGATGTTGGCGATGAGGGATGCCATCAGGTGCGGGGGGCGCGGCATTATCAGGAGTGCTTTACGAGCGGCAACCCGAATTTGTGAAAAATTTCACAAGCTCCTGCTGAGGTCTGACAATCCCGGGCATAACATGGGGTATGGAAGGCTTTTTAAGTCAGGATGAGTGAAGTTGTCTCGTATTTGCTTGGCAATACCCCGGTGATTTGCTTTGAGGGAGCTGCCATTATTATTACTGCATGAGCGTCCCCGTCGTCGGCCCCGAATGCCAGAATGCACGTTTTTGCACCACACGCTGGAGTCTTGTTGTTCGTGTGAACGGTAGTGATGTCGGCGCCGTTGCCGATGCGCTCGAAAGCTTGTGCCGCATCTATTGGAGGCCGATTTTTGAAGAGATCCGACGCCGGGGGTGGCCGGAGGCCGATTCCAAGGATCTGGCGCAGGAGTTTTTTGTCCGGCTGCTGAAGCGCGATGCCTTTGGAAAGGCAGATCGCGAAAAGGGCAGGCTGCGCACCTATCTTCTAGGCGCCCTGGACTATTTTCTCATCGATGTCGCGAGGTCCAGGCAGGCAGTGAAGCGAGGAGGCGATGCCGTGATGCTGCCGATTGACCCAGGCGGGGACGGGGCATGGAGGCCGGATGTGCCAGGCCGTGGTGCGACACCTGCCGAGGTGTTTGACCAGAGATGGGCACTTGTGCTGATGGATCGTGCGCTTGAGGCCTTGCTTGCCGATGGCAGCGGCATCACCCTTTCCAGCCCCATTGTCGGCGGCAATGAGGTGCCGGTTTTTGTTCAGCTGGTGACACCCGGGGCTGCAAGTTCGATGAAGGGCGGCTGCCTTGGAGGCATGGTTCAGATGAATGCATCCCAGCCTGACAGCGACATGACGGCGGCGGGCCTCCGCTGGATTCGCCCGTCGGTTTTTCAGTTGAGCGGCACCACGGCGGCGGCCAGGGCGACCCAGATGTACACTGATGGCTGGCCGTCAGGCATCACGGTGGACATGATTGGCGCGCTCTATGACAGGGGAATGGATGCTGGGAGTGCGCTGAGCCTGGGACCTGTTGATCCTGTCAATGGCAACGGCAGGCTCTTGTTCAGTGGCGCCGGGCTGCAGCCGGATGTTTCCGTAACCCGGTTCAACATCCAGCCCGCCACAACCGCCGGAGCGACGATCGTCACCAAAATTCCGGCTACGAACAACACCTTCAGCCTGATGATCACTCAGAGCTCCGGCTTCTTCAACGGAACCTTCACCCCGAACTGGACGAAGGCAGTGTCAACGAAGCCGTCCTTCAAGGGAGTCCTGCTCCAGAAGGGAGCTGCAGCCGGAGGCTATGGCTACTTCCATTCCAACCGGTCCAACGATGCCGACCCGGAATCCGGCAGGGTTGTGCTGGATGGCGGAGAGCCATGACACTTCCTCTATCTGCGCTCCTACGGCTGGCTCACAATCCGGCCCTTGTTGGCCATCTGCATCAAGTGCGAATCGCGCTCCGCGGCCTGGATTCCGCAAGCTGGCGCTGAGTTCTTGAAGCTAAGGGCTGCCTCGTGCCTGGCTCTGACCCGCAGATTGTGAAGGCTGGTCTGATGCGCAGAGGCTGACAATCTTTTCCTGGCGAGCACTGAGCATGGCCCGGCAAACGTGGCTGTGAACTTTGATCAAACCCGCCTGACGGGTGCCTTTTATCGAAGTTCGGACTTCTCCCGAGTTGCGATTCGTTGATGGTCAGTGTGGAGCGGGTGATGGGAATCGAACCCACGTATCAAGCTTGGGAAGCTCGTGTTCTACCATTGAACTACACCCGCGTCGGTGAGGAGTTGAGTGAGTAAGAGCTGTGTTGCCGGGTTTGTCAAACGGGTGGTGAAGGGCTCTTCTGGGCCCGTGGGGAGGTGGCAATGCCCAATGCCCGAGTTCCAAGCAGGAAGGATGATTCGTGCGTGGGATTCGAGTCACTGCCGCCCAGGCGTTTCCGTGCTGGCGCCGGCTCCGAGAAGTTCTTCATCAGCGAGGTCGTAGCCGACGACTTCGACTTCGCCCCGGCGGATTTTCTTCTGGGCCATGGCGACGGAGATCCAGCGGAACTCCTCATTGTTGTCGAGCAGCACCTTGATGACCATGGTGAGGGGAACGGCCATGAACATGCCGAGCGGGCCCCAGAGCCAGCCCCAGAAGATCACGGACAGCACCACCACCAGGGCGGAGATGCCGAAGCGTCGGCCGAGGAGGTGGGGCTGGACGAAGTTGTCGAGGCCGAAGTTGACCAGGCCGTAGCCAATCGCCACGCCGACGGCGGTTCCTGCACCGTGCTGTACCAGGGCTTCAACGATGGCAGGGATGCTTGCGGCGCTGGAGCCGACGGCGGGGATGTAGTTGAAAACAAAGGCGACGATGGCCCAGAGTAGGGGATACTGAAGGTCAAAGAACCAGCACCAGACGCCGGCCAGGGCGCCTGTGAGGGCGCTGATGAGGGTCTTCACGCCAAGATATTTCTGGATGTCCGTGGCGCTGCGAAGCAGGCCGCTGAAATCGGGGCCACCCGCCTGGCGCACGGCGACGAGGCGCCGCTCCGTGCCCTGGGCCTCCATGAGGATGAACATCATGAGGATGAGCACCATGATGAAGCCGATGAGGACGTTGGCTACGGTGCCGAAGGTGCTGCCGAGCATGGAGCCTAGGCGCGTGACCACGTCCTGCTGGGTGACGTAGCTGATGAGCTGGTTCCATTCGAAGAGCGTGTCGATCGTCGTCTTGGCCTCGGCGACGCCGTTGTCCTGGAGCCAGCCTGCGAACTCGTTCATGT
>JBIJBP010000028.1:0-44126 GCA_044345155.1 Prosthecobacter sp.
GCTGCGCCCCTACCAGCTGCGCGGCTATGCCTGGCTGAGCTTTATGACCCGCGCGGGGCTTGGGGCCTGCCTGGCCGACGACATGGGGCTGGGCAAGACATTGCAGGTGATCTCGCTCCTTCTGGCGCGGCGGATGGCGGTGGCCTCCCCCGCGCTCCTGGTCGTTCCCGCCTCGCTGATCGGCAACTGGCGCGCCGAGGCCGCGCGTTTCGCGCCGGACCTGCGGATGTTCATCGCGCATCCCTCCGTGCAGCCGCGTGAGAAGCTGGAGCTTGCCGCCAGCCAGCCTGCGGAAGCGCTGGGCGGCCATGATGTCATGCTCACCACCTATCAGATGCTGCAGCGCACGGAGGCCTGGCTGGAGCACGGATGGAGCCTGGTCGTGCTGGATGAGGCGCAGGCCGTGAAGAACAGCGGCAGCGCTGCGGCGAAGGCGGTGAAGCGACTCAAGGCACCGGCCCGCGTCGCACTCACCGGCACGCCGGTCGAGAACAGGCCCGGCGACCTGTGGAGCCTCTTCGATTTTCTCAATCCAGGCCTGCTCGGCGGTGCGGCCGCCTTTGCCGAGGCCGTGAAGCGCTGCGCCGGATCGAAGGAGGGCTATGCGCCGCTGCGCCGTCTGGTGCAGCCTTTCATCCTGCGCCGGATGAAGACCGACCGCAGCATCATCAGCGACCTGCCGGAGAAAATCGAGGTGAAGGCGTTCTGCGGCCTGACGAAGCGACAGGCGACGATTTATGCCAAGCTCACCGACCAGCTGGCGAAGATGCTGAACGATCCGAACATGGAGCCCGTGCAGCGCCAGGGGCTGGTGCTCGGCTTCCTGCTGAAGTTCAAGCAGGTCTGCAATCATCCCAGCCATTGGAACGGGGACGGCGCCTGGAACGCCGCCGACAGCGGCAAGTTCACTCGTCTGGCCGAGATCGCCGCGGAGATTGCCGCGAAGCGTGAGCGCGTGCTCGTCTTCACCCAGTTCCAGGAGGTCTGTGAACCGGTGGCCCGCTTCCTGGCCGGCGTGTTCGGGCGAGAAGGGCTGGTGCTGCACGGAGGCACGCCGGTGGCAAGACGGCCGCACCTGGTCGAGGCCTTCCAGAAGCCTGGCGGCCCGCCCTTCATGGTCATCAGCGTCAAGGCCGGCGGCACCGGGCTGAACCTGACGGCGGCGAGCCAGGTGATCCATTTCGACCGCTGGTGGAACCCTGCGGTCGAGAACCAGGCCACGGACCGCGCCTTCCGCATCGGCCAGAAAAGGAACGTCATCGTGCACAAGTTCATCTGCCAGGGCACCCTTGAGCAGCGCATCGACGCGCTCATCGATGACAAGCTTGCGCTGGCCCGCGACCTGGTCGGGGAGGCATCGGGTGCCGAACAAACGATTGCGGGAATGAGCGACGATGAGCTGCTGGACCTGGTGAGGCTGGACATGCGCGCCCTGGCCGGGGATTGAGGCGCCGCCGCCCCGGCGAAAAATGAGGCTTCCCATGCCTCCGGGCTCCCGTTAGCCTCCGCCGCCCTCCGTCCTCATGAAACGACTTTTCCGCACCAAGCCCGTTGAACACCTCCATGCCGAAGCCACCGACGACTCCCATGGCCTGAAGCGGGTGCTCAGCCGGATGAGCCTGGTCTCGCTCGGCATCGGCGCGGTCATCGGCACGGGCATCTTCGTCCTCACCGGCCATGCCGCCGCGGATTATGCGGGGCCTGCCGTGGCGCTGTCCTACGTGCTCTCCGGCCTGGGCTGTCTTTTCGCCGGACTTTGTTATGCGGAGTATGCCGCCTCGATCCCCATCGCCGGCAGCGCCTACACCTACACCTATGCCACGCTGGGCGAGTTCATGGCCTGGATCATCGGCTGGGACCTGATCCTTGAGTACCTCTTCGCCGCCGCCACGGTCGCCGTCGGCTGGTCGAAGCATTTCATCCCCTTCATGAAGGACTTCTTCGGCGTCGCCCTGCCGGAGCAGTGGTGCCGCGCACCGCTTGATTATGTGGACGGAAAAATCGTGCAGACCGAACACTTCGTCAACGTGCCCGCCATCCTGCTCGTGTGGGTGATCTGCGCGCTGCTCATCGTCGGCATGAAGGAGAGCGCCCGCTTCAACAATGTCATGGTCGCCGTCAAGGTCACCATCATCCTGCTCATCATCGGGCTCGGCTGGGGCTACATCAACTGGGACAACCTCACGCCCTTCATTCCTGAAAACACCGGTGAGATCGGCAAGTTTGGCTGGAGCGGCGTCGGCAAGGGTGCGGCGGTGATCTTCTTCGCCTACATCGGCTTTGACGCCGTCTCCACAGCCGCCCAGGAGACGCGGAACCCGCAGAAGGACATGTTCTGGGGCATGATCGGATCGCTCGGGGTCTGCGCCGTGCTTTTTGTGGGCGTCTCCATCGTGCTCTGCGGCATGGTCAGCTACAAGGAGCTGCATGTGGACGCCCCGGTGGTCTATGCCCTGGAAAAGGTCGCCGGCGACAGCCTGAAGTGGCTGCGCATGAGCGTGGAGATTGCGGTGCTCGCCGGGCTGAGCTCCGTGATCCTTGTCATGCTGATGGGGCAGCCCAGGGTGTTCTTCAGCATGGCGCGTGACGGCCTGCTGCCACAGGCCTTCGCCCGGGTGCATCCCAAATACGGCACGCCCCACATCACCACCCTGGTCACGGGAGCCGTTTGTTCGCTGCTCGCCGGATTCCTGCCCTTGAACCTGCTCGGCGAGCTGGTGTCCATCGGCACCTTGCTGGCCTTTACGGTCGTCTGTGTCGGCATCCTGGTGCTGCGCCGGACCCGTCCCGATATGCCGCGTCCGTATCGCACGCCCTGGGTTCCGTTTGTGCCGGTCATGGGGGCGCTCATCTGCATCGGACAGACTCTTCTGCTGCCCGCAGACACCTGGCTCCGCCTCCTCATCTGGATGGCCCTCGGCATCGTCATCTACTTCGCCTATGGACGCCATCACAGCCGCTTGAAGCATCACGGTTGACCGGTCCGGCCGAGGGACAAAAAGCGGCCTGCTGACGGCTCCAGGGGATGAATTGCGCCTTGTCTCCCAACAAACGTCTCAAAAGCCCGTACAATGGACAGAAAAGCGCTTGTTCAGGGCTGTGTCGTCCGTTTGAATGAGCACTGTTCAAGGCTCGTTTTTTTTAGCTCCTCCCCCCAACTTCAACCCGTAGGATTATCGCGTGAAATTCAAGTGCCCCTCCTGTGACATGCAGCTCAAGGCCGAGCCTGAAATGGCCGGCAAGGTTGTCCGCTGCCCCGGTTGTAATTCCAAGATCTCGGTGCCTGCCGATCTTGGAGCAGGAGCCCTGCCTCCTCCTTCCGGACTGCCGCCGCCCAGCGGCATCACGCCACCGGCTGCGGGTGGTGATGCCTGGGGGCGTGATGGTGAATCCTCGGCTCCTGAAGAGCCCATGCCGCCGACTCATTACAGCCAGACCTCCTACGAGGAGCACCGAGCCGCCCGCGGCGGCTGGGAGGAGAAGGATCCCGCCAACCCGAGCGCCCTGCTTGCCGTCGCCATTGGCGCCGTGGCCACACTGGCCTGGTACGGCATCCTCTTCCCGTTTGGCATGGGCGAGTACAACAAGCCGCCCGTGAACGCCATGGACTACATCCATGACCTCTTTTATGAGCGCACCTGGGTGAACTACACGGAGACCTTCTTCTTCTTCTGGGCCGTAGGTATCCTCTATCTCAAGGTGCAGAAGCTCCGTCACCAGCAGGCCGCCATGTACCTGGACGTGCTGCCCTCGGACATCAGCCAGGAGGTGAATTCGGAAAACGTAGGCCAGTTCATCGACCACCTCTACGGCCTGCCCGCCAGGCTGCGTGACAGCATGATGGTGAACCGCATCCGCAAGGGACTCGAGCTTTTCGAGATCCGCCAGAGCAACGCCGACGTGAGCAACATGCTCAGCGCCCAGAGCAACATCGACGGCGCCCGCATCGGTGGCAGCTACGCGCTCACCAAGGTCTTCCTCTGGGCCATTCCCATCCTCGGCTTCATCGGAACCGTGCTCGGCCTCTCCCAGGCCATCGGCAGCATGGACCTGAGCAACGTCTCGGACATGGACAAGATCATGGGCTCCATCGGCAACGTCACAAGCGGTCTTGGCACCGCTTTCGACACCACCCTGCTCGGCCTGGTGCTGGCGATGTTCCTGAACTTCCCGATGAACGTCCTGGCCAAGGCCGAGGACGACAACCTCAACAACATCGACGCCTTCTGCAACGAGGTGCTGCTGCCCCGCCTCAACGACGGCGGCGCCGGCTCGGCCTCGATCGCCGGGGACGCCGGAAACCTGGTGGACGCCATGATCAAGGGGCTTGCCGGTTCGCAGAAGGAGTTCCTCACCGACCTCAACGCGCTTTCCGCCAAGATCAAGGACTACGCCGACAACCTCGACAAGCGCGCCGCCGCCCACCAGGAGCATGTGGACGCCCAGTTCGGCCAGGCCGTGAACCGGATGCGTGAGGACTTCACCAACGCCGTCACCGACGCGGTCAAGCAGAGCACGGAATACAACCGCGCCCTCGCCAGCGGCATCCAGGGCCTGAACAACGTCCTCAAGGAGCTCGGCACCAAGCAGATCCTCATTCATCAGGTGAAGAAGAAGGGCTGGTTCAGCCGCAGCGAGTAGCCTTTCCAAAGCCCATCCAGCCCGCCCCAAGCTCAAATGGCCCAGCGACGCGAGTCATCCGGAAGCGAGGTTTCCCTCTTTCCCTTCCTCAGCATCCTGGCGTGCCTCATCGGCGCGCTGGTGCTGATCATCGTCGTGCTGGTCATCGCCCAGGCGGGCAAGGCCGAGGGGCGCACGCCCGAGGAGATCAAGATGGCGCAGGAATACCAGCGCATGCTCAAGGAGATCGAGGAGCGCAAGAAGCTGGACGTCGTTCTCAAGGAGAAGCTGGCCGAGCTTGAAAAGCTGAAGTCCGAGGTCGAGGACCGCCAGCAGCGCTACCTGAAGCTGCGCAAGCTTCTCGACTCCTCCAAGGAGGTTCAGCAGCAGAACCAGCAGATCGCCACCACCCTCCAGAAGCAGCTGGATGACCTGCTCACCGAGATCGACGGGCTCAAGAGGCAGCAGGAGGAGAGCAGGAAGCTCATCGCCGAACTCATGGTCGAGATCAAGAAACGTCAGGTGCCCGAGGACAAGAAGATCCCGCCCGTGGTGGTGCAGCCTTCGGGCGGCGGCATGCCGGAGACCACCAAGGTGTACTTTGTCGAATGCGCCACAGGTGCCCTGAAAATCCTCAATGGCTGGGGCGAGGGCGACTATCGGCTCAGCGCCACGGCCGAGGTGGTGGTGGCCGATCCGGTTTACAACCACTTCCTCACCGAGGTGGCCAAGGACAAGAACTCCCTCATCCTCTACCTCATCCGCGATGATGGCCAGGGCGCCTTCAATAACGGTGCCGGGCGCGCCGAAGGTGATTACAAGGTTCGTGTCGGCAAGCTGCCCATCCCAGGTCGCGGACAGCTTGACCTGGCCCTTTTTGACAAGTTCCGCGGC
This sequence comes from Prosthecobacter sp., assembly GCA_044345155.1. Lineage (GTDB taxonomy): Bacteria > Verrucomicrobiota > Verrucomicrobiia > Verrucomicrobiales > Verrucomicrobiaceae > Prosthecobacter. The sequence continues at coordinate 5,515 of JBIJBP010000028.1, forward strand.
AAGGTGCCCCCGCCGCCTAAGGCAGCCCCCGGGCCCGTGCCTGATAAACCCAAGAGCTGAATTCTCCCCTCACTGACATGGCCAGGCGCAACAACGGTGGTGATTCCGAACTCAATCTTGATTCGCTCATGGATGCGGTCACGAACGTGGTCGGCGTGCTCATGATCGTGTTTGTGATGATGAGCCTGAACACGGCGCGGACGCTGCAGAAAATCCTCTCCGACCTGCCGCCCGTCACCAAGGAGCAGCATGAGGAACTGAAGAAGAAGGTGGACGAGATGCCCCCGCCTCCCGCCGATCCCAAGACGGTCGAGGATGAAAAGAAAAAGGCCGAGCAGGACCTCAAGAAGGCGATCGACCAGCTCCAGACCGTGGACACCAGCGAGGCCCAGTCACGCATGAAGTTCATGGACCTCGACAGCTTCCGCAAGAAGTTGGAGGAGGCGAAAAAGCAGCGTGAATCCCAGCGCAAGGAGGTCGAGCGGCTGCTGGCCGAGGTGGAGCGCCTCAAGGCCCTGCTTGATCAGACGCCTGTCTTCAAACCCGATCCGCCCACCTACGTCCGCCTGCCCAACCCGCGTCCTTTCCCGGAGAATCCGAATGAAACACGCATCCTCGTCGCCAAGCAGGGCGTGCTCTTCCTGAACGAAAAGGAGTTCATCAAGCCGGTCACCGACGGCCTCGACAAGATCCGCAGCCAGTTTGAATACAAGGAGGTCAAGATCGACCCCTTCCTGAAGATGCTTGAGGCTGTCTTTGGCAACGCCAACGCCGGCCGTGCCGCCTGGCCGGAGATCGCGCCCCTGGTCAACACCTTCCAGCTCGACCAGGTCGCGCAGGCCTACAAGGCCCTGGCTGCCGGCGGCCTGCCGGTGAGCCGCCAGACCCTCGCCGCCGTCGGCAACCTTTCCCTCGCCACCCGCAGCACCATGCCGGCCGTCGCCGAGGCCATCGTCGCCACGGCCAAGGGTGACCTGACCAAATGGAAGGCGCTGGACCCCAGCCGTGACCCGACCAAGCCGGTCATCAGCATCGGCAGCGCCGGCGGCAAGATCAACTTTGGCTGGGGCGCCAGCCAGGTCAGCGTGAAGAACACGCCGAAGGACATCGTGGACTACTTCACCAAGGACCTGGGCGGCCTGGACGGCATCAAGAAGCTCAGCGACAGCCGCGTCATCTACGATGCCTTCAAGCTCGTGGCGGTGCTGGAGCGCGCGGCCGCCAGCCCGATGATGAACAGCTCTTCCTACACCTTCAAGCCCGTCATCAGGCCCGGCAACGCGTTCGTGCAGCTTGAGCTCACGCCCAAGGCGGGCGGCGGTGAGACCCTGGAGCAGATCAAGGCCCAGGGCAGCGCCTACCAAAGATTGCTTCGCCAGATGAAGCTCGATCCCAAGGGCGTGGCCATCTACCAGGTCATGGCCGACGCCTTCAACGCCTACATCGACGCCCGCAAGATCGCCGATGACATCGGCATTCCGGCCACCTGGGAGTTCCTGGCCAGGCTCGACCTGACCACCAACGTCACCGGTTATGAGGTGCAGCGTTTTGCCGTCACGGCCACGGCCCGGGGCAACACCCCGAACGCCGTCCGCATCGCCGCGCCGAAGCGTTCGCTGGACTGACGGGAAAGCTGGAAAGCGGGCAGGGAAGACTGGCCGGATGCCTGGGTTCGCGCGCCAGCGCCGGAGCGCGGATTTCCAAATCCGCAGCAAGGTGGTTCGCGGCTGTGTGGCGAAACCTCCTTCACGCCTGCTTCAACCTGCAGGAAGGGCCTGGGGTTCGAAAAGGAGTTAAGGTGGTTCCACGGTTTCCCCTTCGTCCGCGCTGCTGCGGAATCGGAGTTCCGCGCTCCGTTCCGATCTTCGCGCCAGCGCCGGAGCGCGGATTTCCAAATCCGCAGCAAGGTGGTTCGCGGCTGTGTGGCGAAACCTCCTTCACGCCTGCTTCAACCTGCAGCAAGGGCCTGGGGTTCGAAAAGGAGTGAAGGTGGCTCCACGGTTTCCCCTTCGTCCGCGCTGCTGTGGAATCGGAGTTCCGCGCTCCGTTCCGATCTTCGCGCCAGCGCCGGGGCGCGGATTTCCAAATCCGCAGCAAGGTGGCTCGCTGTTTTGTGGCGAAACCTCCTTCACGCCTGCTTCGACCTGCAGGAAGGGCCTGGGATTCGAAGTCGAGTGAAGGTGGCTCCACGGTTTCCCCTTCGTTCGCGCTGCTGCGGAATCGGAGTTCCGCGCTCCGTTCCGATCTTCGCGCCAGCGCCGGGGCGCGGATTTCTGCAGATGAACGCCTGCAGGCAGGGGGCTGCCTGACCAATCGCAGCGGGTAAGCCATCCGGGTTCATCATCCCGACCAGCCGCCCATTTTGCCCCCCAGCGGGCAAATCCACCGCACCCATCCCTTCCTGGCTCCTTGACCCTCCGCCCTCCCAGCCCATACTCCGCGCCCTCTTTCCCATGTCCGCCATCCCGACCGCCGCCCAGATCCGCCAGAGCTTCCTCGATTTCTTCAAGGAGAAGCAGCACACCATCGTGCCCAGCGACAACGTCGGCTACACCAGCCGCGACGGCGCGCGCATCTTCACCAATGCCGGTATGAACCAGTTCGTGCCCATCTTCCTCGGCGAGCGCAGCGCGGACGTGGACACCTGGCCCGGCGTTTTGCACAAAGGCCTGCCCACCCGCGCCGCGGACACGCAGAAGTGCATCCGCGCCGGCGGCAAGCACAACGACCTCGAAGACGTCGGCCTCGACACCTACCACCACACGCTCTTCGAGATGCTCGGGAACTGGTCCTTCGGCGACTACTTCAAGAAAGAGGCCATCGCCTGGGCCTGGGAGCTCGTCATCGAGCGCTGGAAGTTCCCGCCGACCCGCGTTTACGCCACGATTTATCAGCCCGACAAATCGAAGGGTGATCCCGCCGACCGCGACCAGGAGGCCTGGGAGATCTGGGCCGAAAAATTCCGCAGCATCGGCCTCGATCCCGACATCCACATCGTCAACGGCAACAAGAAGGACAACTTCTGGATGATGGGCGACACCGGCCCCTGCGGCCCCTGCACCGAGATCCACATCGACCTCACCCCCGGCCCGCGCGACCTCGATGAGGACCGCCAGCGCGAAGGCCGCAAGCTCGTCAATGGCAGCGACGCGAGCTGCATCGAGATCTGGAACAACGTCTTCATCCAATACAACGCCACCCCCGAGGGCACCTTTGAGCCGCTCCCCGCAAAGCACGTCGATACCGGGATGGGCTTCGAGCGCGTCTGCTCCATCATCCAGGGCACGAAGAACTTCACGGACTTCGAGAACGCGAAGATCAGCAACTACGACACGGATGTCTTCAAGCCCATCTTTGACGAGCTGACGAAGATGTCCGGCAAAACCTATGCCAGCACGCTGCCGAAGGCCAATGAGCAAGGCCATGTCGTCCCCGTCACCGAGCAGGAAAAGATCGACGTCGCCTTCCGCGTCATCGCCGACCACATCCGCACGCTCAGCTTCGCCATCGCCGACGGCATCCAGCCCGGCAACAGTGACCGCAACTACACCCTGCGCCGCATCCTCCGCCGCGCTGTGAAGTATGGCCGCACGCTCGAATTTAAAGAGCCCTTCTTCTACAAGCTCGTCGATGTCCTCGCCGCGCAGATGGGCGATGTCTTCCCTGAGCTGCGGGCGAAGAAGGAGCAGATCAAATCAGTGCTGAAGATCGAGGAGGAGAGCTTCAATCGCACATTGGACAAAGGTATCGCGCTGTTTGAAGAAACCGCCAACGCTGGCAAAAACATCGACGGTGCCTTCGCCTTCAAGCTTTACGACGAACAAGGCTTCCCGCTCGACCTGACCGAGCTCCTTGCTCGTGAGCGTGGAATCAAGGTCGATGTCGATGGCTTCAACAAACTCATGGAAGAGCAGCGCGAACGCGCTCGTGAAGCCGGCAAGAAGAACAAGCAGGTCGTCTCCGTCTCCGAGATCGAAACCAAGGCTCCGACGCAGTTCATCGGTTACGACAACCTCGAAGCCGACGTGAAGGTGCTCGAAGTTGTCGAGATGAAGGACAAGACCGCCGTCGTGCTCGATGTCTCCACCTGCTACGCCGAAATGGGCGGTCAGATTGGTGATGCGGGCCAGATCATCCTGGGTGCGAACACCTTCCCCATCACCGCCACGACGAAGGTCGGCAACACCTGGCTGCACTTCCTCGGCGGCGACGAAGCTCCGCCTGTCGATGCCATCGTGAAGCTCGTCGTCGATGCGCCGCGTCGTCACGCCATCGAGCGCCATCACACCGTCACACACATCCTGCACTGGGCCTTGCACGAAGTCGTCAGCAAGGACGCCACGCAGAAAGGCTCCAGCGTCACGCCGGACAAGCTCACCTTCGACTTCAACAGCGCCGCGCTCAGCGCTCAGCAGCTCGCCGACATCGAGCGCCTCGTGAACGAGCGCATCGTCGCGAATGATCCCGTTTCGTGGAGCGAAGTTCCTTATGTCGAGGCGAAGGCCAACAACGGCATCATGGCCCTCTTCGGTGAAAAATACGGCGACCTCGTCCGCGTCGTGCAGATCGGCGGCCAGCCGCACAAGCTCGATGGCTGGAGCATGGAGCTCTGCGGCGGCACCCACACCCGATACACCGGCGAAATCGGCCTCTTCCGCCTCGTCGCTGAAGGAGCCGTCGCCGCCGGCGTGCGCCGCATCGAGGCCATTGCGGGCCTTGAAGCCTACAACGCCGCCAAGGCTGACGCCGACCTGTTAAAGCTGCTCGCTGGCAAGGTCAGTGCCCAGGGGGCGGCCGACCTTGAGAAGAAGCTCGACCAGATCCTCACCCAGCAGAAGGAGCTGGAAAAAGCCCTCAAAGCCGCCCAGCAGCGTGAGGCCAGCGGCAAAGCCAAAGACCTCCTCGCCACCGCCGACAACCATGTTCTCATCGCCAACCTTGGCGATGTCGATGCCGACTATGCCATGGCCGTGAACGACGCCCTCAAGGGCCAGTTTGGCGGCGTCATCGTCCTCGCGGCGACCGGCGGCGGCAGCGTCACCCTGATGGCGAATGTCGGCAAGGAGCATCAGGCCAGGGTGCAGGCCGGCAAGATCATCCAGGCCATCGCTCCGCTTGTCGGTGGCAAAGGCGGTGGCAAGCCTGACTTCGCGCGCGGCGGCGGCAAGGACCTTACCCAGGTCGATGCAGCCCTCGCCGAGGCTCGAAAGCTGGTCGGCTGAGGCGACCTGCCATCCGTTTTTATTTAGACTCGGTCCCCTTCAGCGTGCCGTTGCGATCGTCGCGGCAGCGCCGGAGCGCGGAGTTCCGACTCCGCCGCAAGGGGGTTCGGCCCTGTGCGTTCGGAAGTTCTTAGCCACCACCATCCACACGATGAAGAGACCGGAGGCCACGAAGGAAGCGCTGGCTGAAGCCTGAACGTGCTGTTCGCTCGCGCCAGCTGCGGATTTGGAAATCCGCGCCCCAGGCTCCCCTTCAGCGTGCTGTTGTGATCGTCGCGACAGCGTCGGAGCGCGGAGTTCCGACTCCGCCGCAAGGGGGTTCGGCCCTGTGCGTTCGGAAGTTCTTAGCCATCACCATCCACACGATGAAGAGATCGGAGGCCACGAAGGAAGCGTTGGCTGAAGCCTGAACGTGCTGTTCGCTCGCGCCAGCTGCGGATTTGGAAATCCGCGCCCCTCGGTCCCCTTCAGCGTGCTGTAGCGATCGTCGCGGCAGCGCCGGAGCGCGGAGTTCCGACTCCGCTGCAAGGGGGTTCGGCCCTGTGCGTTCGGAAGTTCTTAGTCACCACCATCCACACGATGAAGAGACCGGAGGCCACGAAGGAAGCGTTGGCTGGAGCCTGAACGTGCCGTTCGCTTGCGTCAGCTGCGGATTTGGAAATCCGCGCCCCAGGCTCCCCTTCAGCGTGCCGTTGCGATCGTCGCGGCAGCGTCGGAGCGCGGAGTTCCGACTCCGCCGCAAGGTGGCCTTTCAAAGGCGCCGCCCGCTCTTGATGGCTAGAAGGGGAAGATGAGAACGACATTTCAGATAGGTCAAAGGTCCAGCTTTAAATTTATAGTATTTGTAAAAAATATTAATGATGGTAAAATTTCCTTATGCGCCTTCTTGGCATCTCCGCCTTCTACCATGATTCTGCCGCCTGTTTGATCCAGGATGGGCAGGTCGTGGCTGCGGCCCAGGAGGAGAGGTTCACACGTCGGCGCCACGATTCAGTCTTCCCCCAAAAGGCCGTCGAGTTCTGCCTGAAACAGGGAGGGCTGACGGCTGCGGAACTGGATGGCATCGCCTTTTACGACAAGCCGTTGCTCAAGTTTGACCGAATCCTGGAAACCCATCTCGCCTGGGCGCCGCGTGGCCTGAAAAGCTTCATGATGGCGGTGCCTGTCTGGCTGGCGGAAAAGCTCTGGATGCCGTCCGTTATTGAAAGGGAGGTTGGCAAGGGCATTCCACTGTTGTTTGCCGAGCATCACGAGTCCCACGCCGCGTCGGCTTTTTTTCCGAGCCCGTTTGAAAGCGCGGCGGTGCTGACCGTGGACGGTGTGGGCGAGTGGGCGACGAGTTCCTATGGCGTCGGGCGTGGCAACCGGGTGCAGATGCTGAAGGAGATGCATTTCCCGCATTCCCTCGGACTGCTCTATTCCGCCTTCACCTACTTCACCGGCTTCAAGGTGAACTCCGGCGAATACAAGGTCATGGGCCTCGCGCCGTATGGGCAGCCCAGGTTTGCCCAGGCGATCTTCGACCATCTGATCGACCTCAAGGAGGACGGCTCCTTTGCGATGAATCAGGAGTACTTTGACTACTGTGCTGGATTGAAGATGACGGGTCCGAAAATGGAGCCGCTGTTTGGCGGGCCGCCGAGGAAGCCGGAATCGAAGCTGACGCAGCGTGAGATGGACCTGGCGGCGTCCGTGCAGGGGGTGACCGAGGAGATCGTGCTGCGGATGGCGCGTCACATTCGCAGGGAAACCGGTGAACGGCATCTCTGCCTGGCCGGCGGTGTGGCCCTCAATTGCGTGGCAAATGGCAAGCTTCTGCGCTCCGGCATTTTTGATGACATCTACATCCAGCCCGCCGCCGGCGACGCCGGCGGGGCGCTGGGTGCGGCGCTTGCGGCCTATCATCATTACCACGACAAGCCGCGTCCGGTGGTGACCGGGGCCGACTGGCAGCATGGCAGCTACCTGGGGCCTGAATACAGCGATGATGAGATCGCCGCACGGCTCGCTCCTCTGGGCGCTCAGAGCACGCGCATGACGGATGACCCAAGCCTGTGCGCCGAAGTGGCGCGCCTGATGGCCGAGGGCAGGGTGGTCGGCTGGTTTCAGGGGCGCATGGAGTTCGGCCCGCGTGCGCTGGGCGCCCGCTCCATCATCGGTGATGCGCGCAGCCCCGAGATGCAGAAGATCATGAACTTGAAGATCAAGTTCAGGGAAAGCTTCCGGCCCTTCGCCCCGGCGGTTCTGGCCGAGAAGGTCGGCGAGTGGTTCGATCATGACAGGGCGAGCCCATACATGTTGATTGTCGCCGACGTCCTTGAGAAGCACCGCCGCCATCTGAGCGAGTCCGAGGAGGCTCTGTGGGGCATTGACAGGCTTAACATTCCAAGGTCCTCGATCCCGGCCGTGACCCATGTGGACTACTCGGCCCGCCTGCAGACGGTGCATCGGGAGACCAACCCGGTCTTTCATCGCCTGATCAGCGATTTTGACCGGCTGACCGGCTGCCCGGTCGTGGTCAACACCTCCTTCAACGTCCGCGGCGAACCCATCGTGGAGAGCCCGGAGCAGGCCTACACCTGCTTCATGCGCACCGAGATGGACGTGCTGGTCCTGGGCCGTCACATCCTTCTGAAGTCCGCACAGCCCGAGTGGAAGGAAGAGCGTGACTGGCGCAGCGAACACACCCTCGACTGAGCCCACCTAACCAAGCATACCACCATGGGAATCCGAGCCGACGTCCGCCACGAACTGCAAGCCCTCGACACCTCCGCGAAGGCGCTGAGGAAATTCGGCCTCAGTGTCGGCGGAGTATTTGCGCTGATCGCGGCCCTTGGACTTTGGAAGCACTGGTCCCAGGGAGTGACGGGAGTCCTGGCGGGCCTGGCCGGCTTCCTCATCCTTTTCGGCCTTGTGGCACCGGCCTCGCTGAGGGCGGTCCACCGTCTCTGGATGACGCTGGCCCTCGTGCTGGGATGGTGCATGTCCCGCCTCATCCTCTCCCTGCTGTTCGTCCTTGCCATGATCCCGGTCGCGATGCTGGGCAGGCTGCTGAAGCTGCCCTTCATCCAGATCCGCCACGCCACGCCCAGGAACAGCTACTGGGTGGATCATCCCTCCCGTTCCACCCGGCATCATGAGGACATGTTCTGAATGACTGCCCAAGCGATTCACCCTCCCCAACCCTCGTCTGTCATGAAACTCCGCATACTCGGCCAGTTCTTCACCTACCTGTTCCGTTCTGGAAAGTGGTGGCTCTTCCCCATCGTGCTGCTCCTGCTGGTGCTGGGTCTCATCCTGGTCATCGCGAAGGGATCCGCGCTGGCACCCTTCATCTACACCCTCTTCTGACTGTGCCGTGAACGTCCCTGCCAACCAGCGTCTCTGCTATCTCGGCGCCCTCGGCGGCCTGGTGGGGTCGTCCCTTCTCTGGTATCGCCTGGTGACCCTGGGCGCGGACCAGTGGGCGATGCCGGCGCAGCTTCTCACCGGCTTTGCCTTTCTTTCCCTGGTTGCCGCCCGGCGCGGTGGCTGGCTTCAGGCGCTGGTCAGCGGCTGCGTGCGTCTGGGCATCACCACCGTCATCACCTTTGGCGTTGCCGAAGGCGCCTGCCGGGCGCTGAAGCTCGACTTCAACGAGCTGCTGGGAGCCCGCAGGGCCAACGAGGCCTTTCCCATCTACTTCCGGCTTCCCACCCATCCCAGCGGTGATGTCTTCTTCACCCGGACTCCGGGTGCGACCTGGACCGGCAAGCCTCTGCAGACGCTGCTGAAAAATCATCGCAGCACGGATGAGGCCTACACCGATGAGCAGGAGCTGACGGTGACCTATTCGAAGGAGGGCTTCCGCAATCCGGACAGCCTGACGGACTGGGAGGTTGCGGTGGTGGGTGACTCCTTCACCGAGTCCGGCTACCTGCCGGAGGACCAGGTCTTCACCGGTGTCGCCGCCGCCCGGCTGGGCAGGCGTGTCAAGAATCTCGGCATCACCGACACGGGCGGTTTTTCACACGTCCATTACCTGGAGGCCTATGGCTCCGCGCCTTCATGCCGCAAGGCCGTGCTGGCGTTTTTCGAGGGCAACGACCTTTCTGACAATGTGCATGAGCAGGAGGACCTGGACCTCTTTCAGCAGACCGGCGAGCGGCCCAGCCATGACATCCCGGTGCAGCCTTCGCTTCTGAAGGCGGTCTGGAACATCCTCCGCGACTTCAAGCAGCTGCGCCTGAGCGACCGCAGCTATGCCAACGCCTGGTTCAAGGCGGGTGACAAGGAAATCCCGGTCACCATCGCCGATGCGCCGCCTTCGATGGTGCAGATGAGTATCGAGGAACGGAACGCGCTGGCCTCCGTGCTGGACCGTTTTGCGGAGGCCTGCCGGAAGCAGGGCGTGAAGCCTCATCTTCTCTACCTGCCCTGCAAGCGCCGGGTTCTGCATGGTCATCTGCGTCATGGGGAGGGTTATCCTGAGCCCGGCTGGGAACCCGGTGACCTGCCCGATCATCTTTACGCAGAGTGCCAGAAGCGAGGCATCAGCTTCATCAATCCAACGGGCGCTCTCTCCTCCGCGGCGTCCCAGGGACGGCTGACCTTCAATCCCATCTACGACACGCATAACAACCGCGAGGGCCACCAGATCATCGGCGAGGTGCTGGCCGAGGCCTTGAAGTAACCCGAGCGGGGCCGGAGCCGCCCTGATTCTGATTGCTCGCGCGTCCCGTCGATGCTTGAAAGGCAGTCCCAGTGTCCGAACCCGCCACAGATTCGAGCGTCAACGATCCGGAGTCCTGCGACATGACCGTCGTGGTGCCCGACCTTCACACGGCGGCCACCCAGGCTCGTGCCTCACGCATTCCGACCATTCCGTCGCTGGGCGGAAAGGCCCGGTCCGCCAATCTGCTGGAGGACAACGACGGCTGGATCGACGGCAAGTTCCGCCTTCTGGAGAAGCTGGGTGAAGGCGGCTTCGGGCTCGTCTACAAGGCCGAGCAGGTGCAGCCCATCCACCGGCTGGTGGCGGTGAAGATCCTCAAGGCCGGCATGGACACGCAGCAGGTCATCGCCCGGTTCGACACGGAGCGGCAGTCACTGGCGCTGATGGAGCACCCGAACATCGCCCGTGTGCTGGATGCCGGCGAGACGGAGCGCGGCCAGCCCTACTTTGTCATGGAATTGGTTCGGGGGCGGTCGGTCACCTCGTATGCCAGGGAGAAAAGGCTGACGCTGCGGCAGAAGATCGAGCTTTTCATCCAGGTCTGCCACGCGGTGAACCACGCCCATCAGAAGGGCATCATCCATCGCGACCTGAAGCCCTCCAACGTCATGGTCATGGAGGAGGACGGCGTGCCCGTCCCCAAGGTCATTGACTTCGGCATCGCCAAGGTGCTGGAGCAGAAGAATGTCAGCGACACCCTGATCACCGGCATGGACCAGCTGGTGGGCACGCCGGGTTACATCAGCCCCGAGCAGATCGAGCATGGCAGCTCGCATGTGGACACCCGTTCCGATGTCTATGCGCTGGGTTCGATCCTCCTGGAGCTGCTGTCGGGACGCGGGCTGGTCAGCGCCGCCGACCTTGCCAACCGGCCGCTGCATCAGATCCTGCGTGACCAGGTCGAGGTGGATCCGCCACGGCCCTCGTCGCGCGAGCCCGCCCTCAAGGGCGACCTGGACTGGATCATCCTCAAGGCGCTGGAGCGCGATCCGGCGCGGCGTTACGGCAACGCCGACGACCTGGCGGACGATCTGCGCCGCTACCTGCATGACCAGCCGGTGCGCGCCTGCCCGCCCAGCCGTGGTTATTTGATCCAAAAGTTTGTCAGGCGTCACCGTGTTGGAGTCTCCGCCGCCGCCGCCGTCTCCCTGGCGGTGATTGCCGGCGCCGTCACCAGCACGATGCTGTATCTGGAATCCGAAAAAAACCGGCAGGCGGCACGCAAGGCGTCCTCGGTTTCCGACGGCCGGATGGCGGCGCAGCTGCAGAACGCCGAGCCGCCAGACTATCACAGCTCCACGGCCCTGCTGTGCCGGGCCCTGCGCACCGATCCGGGGAATTTGGAGGCTGCGAGCAACCTTCTTTCCCTGCTGGAACACGGGCACCTTATCCAGCCGGCCACGTCCGAGCTTCCTCTGCCGGCCGGTGTCGTCGAGGCTCGCCTGGTTGCCGTGAGCCGTCAGGCGGACAAGGTGCTGGCGGTTTCAAAACCTGCGGGTGATGGCCGGGAAATCCTCAGCCTCTGGAGCATGTCCACGGGTCAGCGTGAGGATCATGAGCTTCCCCAGGGAGTCCTGGCCACGGTGCTGGTGGTTTCCAAGGACGGAAGCCTCGCCTACCTGGCCAGGGATGACGGGCAGGTGATGCGCTGGATGCTGAAGGATGGAAGTCATGGCCTGATGACTCCGCGGATGCCCGTCGGATCAGACGGAACAGTGCAGTCGGTGTTGTCGATGACGGCCTCGGGGGATGGCCGGACCCTGGCTGCCGGAGGCGACAATGGCAGCATCCTGGTGTGGAATGTCGGACAACCTGAGGCGGAGGCCCGCGTGCTCAGTCATCCGACACCCCAGGGCGGCAGGACGCCGATCCTCAGCCTGACGATGGATTACCTCGGCACGATCGCCGCAACGGCCAGCAACACGAACGAGCCGGGCGGAGACGGTGTCGTTCGCGGTGTGGTGGCGGTCTGGGATTTGTTGGAGGGCAGGATCCTTGGCGATCTCGTCCAGGTGGAGGAGGGAGTCAGCGCGGTCGCGGTTCATCGCGAGAAGGAGCTGCTGGCCATCGGCCTGCATGGCGGCGGGCTGCATGTGCTGAACTTCCGCGCCCTTGAGGAAGCCGTGCCGGAGTTGAAGCATCCTTCCGCAGTGACCAGCCTGGCCTTCAATTCGGACGCCTCCACGCTCATGGTGGGAGACGGCGGAGGTCATCTTCACGCCTGGGACATGTCAGACGGACGTCCGCGATTCCCGGCCCAGCGCCACGATGGCGAGATCATGGCGCTGGCCTCATCGGCGGAGCGTGGCGTCTTTGTGAGCGTGTCACGTCACGGTGAGGTGCAGGTCTGGGACTCGACGACCGGGGCTCGGCTGGGGCAGAGGCTGCGGCACAGCCTGGTTGAAGCGGCCGTGACGCCGGATGCCTCTCTGCTGGCGATGGCGCCGCGTTATTCTCCGCACGTCCAGGTCTGGCGCATTCACCAGCGGATGACCACGCGGCGTTTCCTCGCCGGCCCTGAGGAGGATCTCGTGAAGCCGCCAGCAGCTTCCAAGGAGACGCCTGCCCTCATCCGGAAGGCGGCGGTGCTGGGTTGGAATGCGAACCGCAGCTGGGTCGCGGCGGCGGATGCCAAAGGCAGGGTGCAGGTGATGGATGCCGCCGATGGCAGGCCGATGGGCCCTGCGGTGGAACATCCGCCCGCCGTGGGAGCCGTTGCGCTTTCGGGGGATGGTCGCCTGCTGGTGACCTCGGGCCGCGACCAGGAGGTGCGCTTCTGGGATGCCAGGACCGGCACGGGCACGGGCATCGGGATCCGCTTTGAAGCGTTTGTCAGCGCCCTGGCGCTTTCGCAGGACGGCGGACGTCTCGTGACGGTGACCGATGATGGCGAGGCGCGGGTCTGGGACACCGCCGACGGTGGCAGCCTGACGCCGCCCTTCCGGCTGGGGGCGGGCATTGACGCACTTTTTGTTAAGCCGGACGCGGGTGGCTTCATCTACCGCCTGCCGGAAACGGGCTGGTTTGAGCTGCCGATGCCGACGCAGGCGGCGGGGCTTCCCGGCTGGTTTCTTGACCTGGCCGAGGCGCAGGCGAGGCGCAGGCTGACGCCTGAAGGCCGCACGGACGCGCTGACGCTGGACGACTGGAGACAGGCGGTAAAGGCCGTTCCCCAGGCCTCCTCCGGAACGGATGAAGCCGCGCATCTCTGGGCGCGCTGGCTGCTGGCGGCACCCCAGGAGCGGGCGCTTTCCCCGAGGGATGAGGAGCCTTTGTCAGCCTATCTGGACAGCCTGGAAAAACGCGGTTCCCAGGCCGCCCGGGCCGAACTGGGCCGGTTTCGGATGGAGTTGGTGAAGTGAGACGGCTCAGCCCACGCTGACGGTGGTGGAGATGACATGCTGACCGCCGGGCGCGATCCTGATGCCTGCCTCGCCGGCGTTCGCGGCCTCGATGCAGAGGAAGCCTTGATAGGCCTCATCGGGCAGGTCGGCGAGCCGCTTCGACTTTTCGATCCAGGGGTTCCAGACGACCGTGGTGCCGCTGCCCAGCTTGTCGATGACCAGCCTGCGGTTCCAGGCCGGATCCTCGACGATGACGCCGCCGGTGGCCGCATACTGCCGGTCCACCTCACGGTCAAAGGTGACCGGGCCCTCCTGCTGCCGCAGGGTTCGTTCTCCGACGGTGTCGAGGTAACAGCTGGTGTCGAGCCCGCGCACGATGACCTGCGAGATGTCGCCCACGCTCAGGTAGGTGTGCAGCGCCTCGGCGACCTCGAAGGCCTCGCCGCCGGTGTTGTGGGTCATGAGGGACACCTCCAGCCTTTCGCCGATGCTGACGCCGAGATGGCAGGTGAAGGCATGCGGCCAGTGCGGGCGTGTGGTTTCATTACTGGTTAGGCGAAACAGCAGGCTCACATGCGCCCCCTGGTCGTCCGCACGCAGCAGCTCCCAGGGCAGGATGCGGGCGATGCCGTGCATCGGTTGCGTGGCGTCGGTGGGGTGGGCGTTGAACCAGGGCCAGCAGACGGGGATGCCGCCACGGATGGGCCGGCCGTTTTCCAGGACGGCGTCGGGGCTGAGGTAAAGCACCGGGTGCGCCTGCCCGGCGGGCTGCCATTCGATGACATGCGCGCCGTTGAGGGCGATGCGTGCGCTGGCGGAGGCGTGGCGGATGACCAGGACGGGATAACCCGGCACGGGTTCTTCGAGTATGATGCAGTCGGGCAGATTCATGAGGGGTCAGAGGAAGCGTGAGAGAATGGGGCGAAGGTCCTGCACGGTGGCCGCCGGCCACAGGCTGCGGTCGGTCATGAGGGCTCCGTCCAGCGCCCGGTGCTCGGGCCAGCAGGGCTCCGTCGGAATGCGCGGGACCACGCGGGCGATGACCGCCTTGGCCATCTGCGAGTTGGCGGAAACATGCGCCACCACGGCCTCCGCGGTCACGTGCGCCTCGTCCGTTTTCCAGCAGTCGTAATCCGTCACCATGGCCAGCGTGGCGAGCGCGATCTCGGCCTCGCGCGCCAGCTTGGCCTCGGGCAGGTTGGTCATGCCGATGACGTCAAAGCCGAGCTGGCGGTTGGCATGTGACTCCGCCCGCGTGGAGAAGGCCGGGCCGTCCATGTTCACATAGGTGCCTCCATCGTGCACCCGGGCTCCGACGGCGAGCGCCTCCTCACGCAGCAGGGCCCGCAGCCCGCTGCTCACCGGATCCGCAAAGGCCACGTGACCGACGATGCCGCGCCCAAAGAAGGTGTGATGCTCGCGCCTGCTGGTGCGGTCGAAATACTGGTCCGGAAGCACGACGTCGCGCGGACGATATTCCTCCTTGAGGCTGCCGACGGCGGTGACGCAGAGGATCCAGCGCACGTTCAGCGAGCGCAGTGCCCAGATGTTGGCGCGGTGGTTCAGCTCCGTGGGCAGGATGCGGTGGCCCTTGCCATGACGGGGCAGGAAATAAACACGTCGTCCTGCCAGGGTGCCTGTGACCAGCTTGTCGGAAGGCGCGCCGAACGGCGTCTCCACCTCCATCTCCTGCCGGTCCTCCAGCCCCTCCATGTCGTAAAGGCCGGAGCCGCCGATGATGCCAATGGAGGGGGGGGAGGAATTCATGCGCCGACCTTAAGGAAAGTTTGAGTGGCCGCAACGTCGCAGGCGTCACTAACGGGCTCATTGTGTCTGACCGCTCCTCCCTCGTCGCCCGCACCTATTCCGCAACCCTCGTCGGCGTGAACGCCGTCGAGGTGGAGATCGAGTCCCATGACGGAGGCGGCAATCCGAAGATCGCCATCGTCGGCCTGCCGGACGCCTCGGTGAAGGAAAGCCGTGAGCGCGTCAGCGCCGCCATTTCCAGCTGTGGCTTTGCGATGAACGACGGCTTCACCACGATCAACCTGGCACCTGCCGACCTGCGCAAGGAGGGGCCGGGCTTTGACCTGCCCATCGCCATCTCGCTGATCGCCCATCGCACGAAGATCCCCATCCAGGTGCTCGCGGAGACTTCCATGATCGGCGAGCTGGCCCTGAATGGTGAGCTGCGCGCGGTGCGCGGTGTCCTGGCCGTTGCCCTGGAAGCCCGGGCGCGCGGGCGTCGCCGGCTGCTGGTGCCCCGGGCCCAGGCGGCGGAGGCCAGCGTGGTGGCGGGCATCGACATCATCGGTGTCCGGCATCTGCGCGAGGTCGTGGAGTTTCTGAAGGATGACATCGACCTGCCCGCTGAGCCCTGCCGGGCGACGGAGTTCTTCGCCGCCGCCGCCCATTACGACATCGACTTCGCCGATGTGAAGGGGCAGAACGACGCCCGGCGTGCGATTGAAGTGGCGGTCGCCGGGGGGCACAACATCCTGATGGTCGGACCGCCCGGCACGGGCAAGAGCATGATCGCCAAGCGTGTCGTCACCATCATGCCTTCGATGACGGAGGAGGAGGCGATCGAAACGACGAAGATCCACAGCGTCGGCGGTCTGCTGACGGAGCAGCAGGCCTTTGTCGCCACACGTCCGTTTCGAGCGCCGCATCACACGATCAGCGATGCCGGTCTCCTCGGAGGCGGCTCGAATCCGGGACCGGGCGAGGTGTCGCTGGCGCACAACGGCGTCCTGTTTCTCGATGAACTGCCGGAGTTCCGCCGCAGCACCCTGGAGGTGATGCGCCAGCCTCTCGAGGATGGTCGTGTGACGATCTCGCGTGCCATGGGCAGCGTCACCTTTCCGGCCTCGTTCATGCTGGTGGCGGCGATGAACCCCTGTCAGTGCGGCTTTTACGGCGATCTGCGCCGGGCCTGTCGTTGTTCGCAGGTGCTGGTGCAGCGCTATCGTCAGCGCATCAGCGGGCCCTTGCTGGACCGCATCGACCTGCATGTCGAGGTGCCGCTGGTGGATTATCAGGCGCTCAAGGACTCCGCTCCGGGGGAATGCTCCGAGGTCATCCGGGCCCGGGTCGAAGCGGCGCGCTGCGTGCAGGTGGAGCGCTTCAAGGGCGTCCGGGGCGTTCATACCAACAGCGCCATGACACCGCGCCTGATCAAGAAGCACTGCGAGATCGACGCGGAGGCGGCGGGCCTATTGGAACATGCCATGGGCGAGATGAACTTCAGCGCCCGCGCCCACGACCGCATCCTCAAGGTGGCCCGCACCCTCGCCGACCTGCGCGGCCAGGAAAAGATCGAGGCCGACAGCATCGCCGAAGCCGTGAACTACCGCTCCCTGGACCGGAACCTGTGGCAGTGAGACCCGTGAGAAACGTCATCGGCTGGGGGCGCAGAGGTCATGGATGTGCTGGGTGGGATGTAGGCGGGCGTTCCATTGACGTGACGGAAGGCCCTTCACTCATCGACCTGGCGATTTGAGCGGGTTCGACTTTCGTCCCTTGGTTGATTTTTCTGCCAGCACTGGGTGCCGCTTCCCTTGCCTCCTGCGCTTTCTGCTGCTTGGATAGGGAAATTGCTGCATGGATCACTCCGCCCACAACAAGCTCGTCTCCTTCATCTGGTCCATCGCTGACGACTGCCTGCGGGATGTCTTCGTTCGGGGGAAATACCGGGATGTCATCTTGCCCATGTTCGTCCTCCGGCGCATTGACTGCCTGCTGGAGGACACCAAGGCCGCCGTGCTGGAGGAGGTGCGCTTTCAGAAGGAGGAGGCCAAGCTTCCGCTGCCCGATCCTGATGGCCTGCGTCATGCCTCCGGGCAGGTGTTTTACAACACCTCCAAGTTCACCCTGAAGACCCTGCTCGGGAATCCCTCCCAGCTCGTCGCGAACCTCACCCACTACCTCGACGGCTTCAGCGACAACGTCCGCGAGATCATCGAGAAGTTCGACCTCGCCAATCAGATTCGGAAGATGGCCGAGGCCAATGCCCTCTTCGGCGTCATCGAGAAGTTCGTCTCCTCGGAGATCAATCTCAGCCCGAACGACACCACCGCGCCCGATGGCAAAAAGCTGCCCGGCCTCAGCAATCTCGGCATGGGCTACGTCTTCGAGGAACTCATCCGCAAGTTCAACGAAGAGAATAACGAGGAAGCCGGGGAGCACTTCACCCCGCGTGAGGTCATCCAGCTCATGGTCCACCTGCTCATCGAGCCCGTGAAGGACCAGCTCCCTCCCGTCATCACCATCTACGACCCCGCCTGCGGTTCCGGCGGCATGCTGACGGAGGCGCAGGACTACATCCTCGACCCCGAGGGCCTCATCCGCTCCAGTGCCGCCGTCTATCTCTACGGCAAGGAGGTCAACCCCGAGACCTACGCCATCTGCAAGTCGGACATGATGATCAAGGGGAACAACCCCGAAAACATCCGCTACGGCTCCACCCTCGCCACGGACGAGTTCAGCACGCTGCGCTTCGACTTCATGCTCTCCAATCCCCCGTATGGGAAGAGCTGGAAGACCGATCAGGGCCAGATTCTGGAAAAGAAAGGCAGCGAGACCGTCATCATCGACGGCCGCTTCGAGGTCACGCTCCCAAATGTGAAGGGAGACAAAGAAACCGTCTCCGCCGCGCCCGCCGTGGATGACGGCCAGCTCCTCTTCCTCATGGAGATGGTCAGCAAGATGAAGCGCCTCAGCGAAAGCCCGCTCGGCACCCGCATCGCCACGGTTCATAACGGCTCCGCCCTTTTCACCGGCAATGCCGGCGGCGGGGCCAGCAACATCCGCCGCTACCTCATCGAGAACGATTACCTGGAGGCCATCATCCAGCTTCCGAACAACATCTTCTACAACACCGGCATCACCACGTACATCTGGGTGCTGTCCAATCACAAGGCCCCGCAGCGGAAGGGCAAGGTCCAGCTCATCGACGCCTCCCAGCTCTACGAAAAGCTGCGCAAAAACCTCGGCGAAAAGAACTGCGCCTTCACCCAGGCCCACATCGAGCAGATCACTCAGGCTTATCTTGATCTCCTTGACTCAGGAAAGACCAGTCTTGACGGGCTGAAAGCCCAAGTCTTCCCCAACCACGAGTTCGGCTACTGGAAGATCACCGTCGAGCGCCCGCTGCGGAAGTCCGCCCAATACACCGCCGACCGCATCGCCACCCTGCGCTTCATCCCCGCGCTCAGCACCGAGATGGAATGGATCTGGCAGCAGTGGGGCGACAAAGTCTATGAGAAAGGCTTCCTCGCCACGCAAAAGGAAGCCATCGAGCACTGGCTGGAAAAGGAGCAGATCGAGATCGCCCCGGCGAACAAGAAGAAGCTCCTCGACCCCACCACCTGGACCGCCCGTCGCGATCTGCTCGCCTCTGCGGAGAAACTGCACCAGCATCTCGGCGAGGCCACCAGCCACGACTTCAACGTCTTCGCCGAGGACACGCGCAAGGCCGTCAAGAAACTCAAGCTCGACGTCAAGCCCGCCGACGTGAAGGCCATCCTCGACGCCGTCTCCTGGCGCGATCCCGAGGCCAAGCCCATCCTCGCCGGCGAGACCCTGCTCGACATCACCCCGGACTTCGACTTCGACGCCGCCCGTGCCTTTGTCTCGGAGATCGACGGCGGCACCATTTACCACTACGAGCCGGACAGTGAGCTGCGGGACACCGAAAACGTCCCCATGACCTACCTAGCCGGCGTGGCCTCCGAAGCCTCGGCGAAGGAGGCAATCGTCGCCTACTTCCAGAAGGAAGTCCTTCCGCATGTGCCGGACGCCTGGGTGGACGAGGACAAGACCGTCATTGGCTGCGAGATCAGCTTCAACAAATACTTCTACCAGCACCAGCCCCTCCGCCCGCTGGAGGACGTGGTGGCCGAGATCCGCCAGCTTGAAACCGAGACCGAAGGCCTCCTGGAGCAGATCCTAAACTTCGCCCGCGCCTGACCATGGCTGATCTCATTCTTTACACCTCCACCGACGGCCGCACCCGCCTGGACCTCCGGGCGGAGGGGCAGACCGTCTGGCTTACCCAGTTGGAGATCGCCGAGCTGTTCCAGACCACCAAGCAGAACGTCTCCCTCCACGCGAAGAACATCTTTGACGAGGGCGAACTGACTGCGGCGGCAACTGTCAAGGAATCCTTGACAGTTCAAACTGAGGGCAGCCGTCAGGTGAAGCGCAGCACACTGTTCTACAATCTCGACCTCATCCTCGCCATCGGCTACCGCGTCCGTTCGACGCGCGGCACCGAGTTCCGCCAGTGGGCGACCGCCCATCTGCGGGAGTTTTTGGTGAAAGGCTTCCTCATGGACGATGAGCGGCTGAAGGACCCGCGCGGCTGGGACTACTTCGACGAGCTGCTCGCCCGCATCCGGGAGATCCGCGCCTCGGAGAAGCGTTTCTACCAGAAGGTGCGCGACCTCTTCGCCCTCAGCAGCGACTACCAGTCCCGCGAGCGGGAGACCCAGGTCTTCTTTGCCGAGGTGCAGAACAAGCTCCTCTACGCCGTTACCCGCCACACTGCCGCCGAGTTGGTCGTCGCCCGGGCGAATCCGGCGGAGCCCAACATGGCCCTCACCGCCTGGAGCGGCAGCCGCGTGCGCAAGCAGGATGTCATCATCGCCAAGAACTACCTCACCGAGGACGAGGTGGACACGCTCAATCGCCTCGTCGTCATCTTCCTGGAGCAGGCCGAACTCCGGGCCAAGGAAAAGAAAGCCCTGACGCTCGACTACTGGCGCGCCAATGTGGACCGCCTGCTGGAGTTCAATGACAAGCCCGTCCTGCAAGGCCCGGGCCGCATCAGCCACGAGCAGATGAAGCAGCAGGCCGAGGCAGCCTACGAGCGCTTCGACACTCAACGCCGCACCCAGGAGGCCCTTGAAGCCGATGCGGCCGACCTGCGCGAGATCGAAGAAGTCGAGAAGCAGCTCAACAGCTCCAAACCGCAGAAGTCCTGACGGGTCGCGTCCCTCTTCATTCACTATTCTCCATTCACCCTTCTTCATTCCGTGTCCGCCTTCCCGAAATACCCAGCCTACAAGGACTCTGGCGTCGAATGGCTCGGCGAGGTGCCGGAGCATTGGGGAGTTGATCCTTTACGGGCATGTGCGGAACTCAGCACCGAACGAAACCGGTCCGACCTTCCGGTGCTTTCGGTGTATCGGGAGTATGGCGTGATTCCGAAAGATTCGCGCGATGACAATCACAACGCCACCTCGCTCGACACCTCGAATTACAAGGTGATACGGCCCGGCGATCTTGCGGTGAACAAGATGAAAGCCTGGCAGGGCTCGCTTGGAGTCAGCGGGTATCATGGTATCGTCAGCCCGGCTTACATCACTTGCCGGATTGATCAGGACAAAGTGAACGGACGTTACCTTCACTACCTCCTGCGTTCGCGTCCATTGGTCGGTGCCTTGGATGCCATTTCGTATGGCGTTCGTGTCGGACAGTGGGACATGCGTTGGGAGGATTTCAAACTGGTTCAGCTCACCTACCCACCCCGCGCCGAACAAGACCGCATCGTCGCCTTCCTGGATGAGAAGACGGCGCAGATCGACGCCTTGATCGCGAAGAAGCAGCGGCAGATCGAGCTGCTGGAAGAGCAAAAGGCCATCCTCATCAACCGCGCCGTCACCCGGGGCTTCCACCCCAACCCCGACCTCCAAGATTCCGGCATCTCCTGGATCGGCCCTATTCCGAAGGGATGGAAGGCAGTGCCGTTTCGTCGAATGATTCGCTCGATATGTGATGGTCCGTTTGGCTCAGGACTCACGTCTGCTCACTACACAGATTCCGGGACTCGGGTGATCCGTCTCGGGAATATCGGAAAAGCGGCGTTCAAGGATGATGATAAGGCCTACATTTCACCCACTTATGCAAAGGAGCTTGTCCATCATTCAGTCCGTCAGGATGACATTTTGGTGGCTGGACTTGGCGACGGAAACCATCCGGTTGGCCGTGCATGCATTTATCGTAGTGACGAACCAGCAATTGTTAAAGCTGATTGCTACCGCGTTCGCCTCCTTGATACCCGTTTCAACGAGTTCACTTGCCATTTCCTGAGTTCAACGGTCGGAGCTGCGGGGTTCGCTGCCCAGACACGGGGCTCAACCCGCTCACGCGTCAATCTTGAGATTACCAAGGAGGTTCCGATTGTGGTGCCTCTTGTAGAGGAACTGTCGACCATCGTGGAGGCTATTGAGCGGCACATCCAATCAGTTGGAAAAGTGATCGCTTCCGTCGAATCCCAAATCCAAACCCTGCAAACCCTCCGCAGCACCCTCATCGCCCACGCGGTGACGGGGAAGATCAAAGTTTAGATACTTCTATGGCATCAACATTCAAAGGCACGATAGAACAACTCAAGGAAGCCATCGAATCTGGTGGCCTGATAGGCACGTGGACTGAAGCGAGTGGAAAGCATTCGTTTCGCAGCCAGGATGGCGGCATTCTCAACTGGTGGCCCAAGAATGGGACTCTCCAACTTCAAGGTGGTGCCGAGGGCAAGGCGAGCATCCAGCAGGCCATAGACGCAGCGCCTGCAACTACCCCCGCTAAGGCTCTTCCTATTCAGCAGAAAACCACGAAGAATATCTTCATTGTTCACGGTCATGATTCAACAGCTCGTGATCAGATGGAATTAGTGCTTCATCGCCTGGGATTGGAGCCGTTCATCCTGATGAACACGAGTGGTGGAGGTAAAACCATTGTCGAAGCACTCGAGGGGCAGATTGGGCGCGATTTCGCTTCCGACTTTGGGATCGTGCTCATGACACCTGACGACATGGGCTATGCCCAGAAGGAGGGTGAAGCCAAGAAGGAGCCAAGAGCACGGCAGAATGTAATTTTGGAAACGGGCATGTTGCTTGCATCCCTCACTCGCCAACGCATGGCAATCGTCATCAAAGGCCACCTTGAGATGCCATCGGACCTTCAGGGCATCATTCATTTCGGCTACAATGACCATGTGCGGGAGATTGTCCCCAAGCTGTGCCAGCGCCTCAAGGAATCAGGATTCGATCTCTCTCCTCAACAGATCGCCAACGCCGCGCAGTGACGGGGGGAATTATGTTCAAGAACTACCAACGCTAGCTTATGGCCCCCAACCTTTTCATCCGCTTTAAAGGCACCGAGGAAGAATCTGACTCGCAGGTGTCTTTGTCGGAGCTTGGGGAGTCCTTGACTGGTTTTCACTCAGTTCTCACGGAGCTGAACTCCGTGATGGGAATCACCATCGAGCCTGAAGTGCAGGCCACGGCCTTGCGCGATGGATCGGTGATCGTCGATCTGGTGCTCTTTTTCCGGGATGCCTCGGAAGCACTGCCTTTTGATTCGGTAACTGACTTTGTCGAGTTCCTCAAACTCGCGGAAGAGCCCAAGGCAGAGGAGGTGGAGGGCTTCTTCCAATCCGTCGAAGGTGCGCACCGTTCCATAAACGACTGGGCTGCTCAGAACCCGGTGGACTTCGAGGTCTTCAAGGCCGCGCTGAATCTGTTTTGGGTGAGTGTGGTTCTGAAGCTCATCAAGAAAGCGGGATTCTTCAAAAAGGGGGAAGACCCCAAGGACAAGACCCTATCCCGTAAAAAGCAGCGGGGTCTTCATAAGATGGTGAAGAAGCACTCCTTCAAAAAGGCCCTGGCACCGCTACGGGAAGACAAAGCCAAGTCCATCGAGGTCAGCAATGATCGGAAGTTCAAACATGCGGTCATCATCGACCAGCACAACATGGAGAACTACTTGGCCGATGACGACACCATCCTTCCGCATCTCAAAGACGGTGTGACCTATGAACTTCATGGAACCATCACCAGCCTAAAAGCCACGCGTGGCGACCGCATGACGCTTCAGATCAGCCATGAGACTGAACTCTACAATCTGGATGCACTGCCCGCGCCTGGACTCACCTCCAAGAACTACAAGGACTTCTATACCGAAAGCGTGAACGTCCGCGCCGAAGTCCACCGCACCTCCCTTTACAAAAAGCCCAAGCTTCGCCTCCACGGCATCGAACTTCGCCAAACCCAGCTCGAACTTGATGACCGCGAGATCAACGTCCCAACGAAACAGGACCTCCAGAAGTTGATTGAGCTGGAGAAATCAACACCCTCACTCGTCGTCAGCAAAGCCAAGCCGCTCAAAGACGTTCCATCATTGCCCCCATCTGATGACATTGGCTACTCACTCGAAGATGACGAAGAGGAGCCGCCCTTGATGTTGACTCAGGGGAACTAGCTGAACATAGCCTCTCGCATCCAAACCTAGCTTTTCTGAACCGACCGCTTAGTCTCGCCCCATGCGTATCGACCATCTCCACCTGGAAAACTTCAAGAAGTTCGCCGTGCAGGACATTGACCTGCACCCGAACTTCACGCTGCTCGTGGGCGAGAACGGTGCAGGCAAGACCTCGCTTTTGGATGCGCTGGCGGTTGCTTCGGCCATCTGGCTGGCTGAGCCACCGGACTCCGAACTGCAAGGAAGTGGGCGCAATATCCTCAAGTCGGAGATTCGTCTGCAACGCAAGAAGATAGGTGATCGTCTCCAGTTCGTCGAAGAGAAACCTGTGATCGTGCGTGCTAAGGGAACTATCGCAGACAGGAATGACATTGAATGGACGCGGAAGATCAAAGAAGATGGGGTGAAGACGACGAACAAAGACGCTCAAAAGGCGCTCCGTGCCATTGGTGCCATTTATTGGCTCGAAAAGGACAAGAACAGACTTTGCCCTGTATTGGCCTACTATGGTGCCGGTCGTGCCTGGCTCCCGTCCAACCAGCGAGTGCCCAAAGGCAAGACTAACGGCCCGGCCAAGCGGTGGGCGGCTTTTTATGACTGCTTCAACGAGCGCATTCGATTTGCAGAACTGAACCAGTGGTTTAGCCGGGAAACGACAGAGCGAGGAAACCGACAAGGGCGCTGGCGTCCTGGCTTTGAAGTTGTCCGACGTGCTATTCTGCGATGCATTCCTGATGCTGATGATGTGTGGTTCGACACAGACATGGATGGGATTGTTTTATCCATTGCCGGGAACGCGCAGCCTTTTGACAACCTCAGTGCCGGGCAGCGCATGATGCTGGCATTGGTGGCGGACCTCGCGATCAAGTGCGTGACGCAGAATGCCTACCTCATCCCGCCGGACGATCTGGGACCCGAAGACGAGCCGCTGCCACGAGTTCTCCAGAAAACGCCGGGCGTGGTGTTGATCGACGAGGTGGATGTGCATTTGCATCCAAGCTGGCAGCGCCGCATCGCCAAAGATTTGATGGAGGCTTTCCCCGCGATTCAATTTGTTTGCACCACGCACTCTCCACAAGTGATCGGTGAACTCGATAAGCAGCATATTCGAGTCATTGGAGACGACGGAAGCGTCAGCATTCCCTCCGCCTCGTATGGTCTAGATTCGAGCCGGGTGCTTGAAGAAGTGATGCACACCAGCGAGCGCACGGATGCCGAGGTGGAACGGTTGCGCGAACTGGCCCTGGCGCTCGACCAAGAAGACTTTGCCCAGGCCAAGAAGCTGATCGGTGAAGTCGAGGCAAAGCTTGGGGCCAATGATCCCGAGGTGACGCGGGCGCGAACCTTGATGACCTTTCTTCAGGACACGAAATGAGGACGATCACCAAACTGCCAGAACCACCGTGCCTTGCTCAACTCCGTGCGCAGCCTGGGGCTGTGTTTGATGATCGGGGCCTGGAGTCGGCACCCCATGTGGAGAGCGGAAACCCCATGCTTTCGTCTGCCTGCAAACAGACGCTGCGAGAGCAGCTTTGGAAGGAGCAGCGAGGACTATGCTGCTACTGCTGCAACGGTATTGTCGCCAGCGAAGACGGGATGAGGATCGAGCATTGGAAGCCGCTGAAACGTTTTCCAGAGCATCAGTTGGAGTATTGGAACCTCATGGCAGCCTGCCCGGGTAATGAAGGGCAGGAGGGTTTGGAACATTGTGATGTTTGCAAGGGCAACCAAGACTTGAGCAAGAATCCCTCCAATCCGCAGCATCGGTTGGAGGAGGCCATCCATTACCTGAACAACGGTGAGGTGCGCTCCACAGACTCACAATTCGATTCGGAACTGGGAGAGAATCCCCGAGTGACGAAGCGAGGCTATGAACGGGTCTTGAACCTGAATGTGCCCTTTCTCCGACAAAACCGGATCGGCGTGCTCACAGGCTTTACAACAGGTCTGGCAAAGCGAGGCGCGTTGGACCGGCCTGCACTGGAACGATTGGTTCGAAAATGGAGCGGGACCGAACCTGGACAACTAGAAGCCTTTGCACCTGTCGTGGTCTGGTGGCTGACCAAAAGACTCAATCGCGCTTAAACTCATGCCCTCCCAAACCACCGAAGCCGCCCTGGAAGCCTGCATTGAACGTGCCCTGACCGGCGGCATGACGGTGGCGGCGAAGGAAGCGGTGCTGCAAGAGCCGACGCCCGACTACGGCGGCAACGGGTGGAAGCGCGAGAAGCCCGGCGACTTCAATGCGGAGTTCGCGATGGATGAGGCGATGCTGTGGCAGTTCCTGGAGAGCACGCAGGCGAAGGAACTGGCGAAGCTGCATCACAAGCCGGACTGGAAGCGGCAGGTGCTGGAGCGGCTGCACCGCAAGCTGAAGAAGGACGGCATCCTCACCGTGCTGAAGAAGGGCCTGGAGGTGGACAACGCACACCTCGATTTGCTTTACCGTCTGCCCTACAACGACCTCAACCCGGACGTGAAGGCGAAGTTTGAGAGCAATCGCTTCTCCGTGACGCGGCAGGTGCATTACAGCGTGGCTGATCCGCTGAAGTCGGTGGACATGGTGCTCTTCATCAACGGCCTGGCCCTGGCGACACTGGAACTCAAGAACCCGTGGACCGGCCAGAACGTGAACCACGCGAAGAAGCAATATCGCGAGGACCGTGACCCGAACGAGACGCTCTTTCACTTCCGCCGCTGCCTCGTCCATTTTGCCGTCGATCCCGATGAGGTCTGGATGACCACGAAGGTGGATGGCTCGGGCACTTACTTCCTGCCCTTCAACCAAGGCCAGCCGAACGGAGCCGGGAAAGGCAACCCGCCGAACCCCGACGGCCCGAAGTCGGCCTATCTCTGGACCGATGTCCTCACCCGGCAGAGCCTGTGCAACATCATCGAGCACTTCGCCAAGGTGGTCGAAGAGCCTGTTTCGCCAAGGCTACTCAGCCCAGGAGTGGACAAGGAGACGAAGAAGACCAGCACCATTCTCTACTTCCCCCGCTACCATCAGCTTCAGGTGGTGCGGAAGCTCCTGCATCTGGTGCAAAGCGAAGGTGTGGGCGGTCGCTACCTCATCCAGCACAGCGCGGGCTCCGGCAAAAGCCACAGCATCACCTGGCTGGCCTACCAGCTCATCGAACTCTACGAAAGCACCGGGCAGGCGAACCTCTTCGACTCCGTGATCGTGGTGACGGACCGCCGCGTGCTGGACAAGCAGATCGACGGCAACATCAAGCAGTTCTCCGAGGTGAAGGACCTCATCGCCCACGCCGAAAGCGCCGCCGACCTGCGCAGCCATCTGGAGAAGGGCAAGAAGCTCATCACCACCACGATCCAGAAGTTCCCCTTCATCGTCGATGGCATCGCCAACATGAGCGACAAGAAGTTCGCCGTGATCATCGACGAAGCCCACAGCAGCCAGGGTGGCGTGGCCGCCGACAAGCTGAACCAAGCCATCGGTGCCACCGAGGACACGGAAGAGCCCGAAGACTGGCAGGACTTGATGCTGCAAGCCATGGGCAAACGCAAGATGGGCAAGAACGCCAGCTTCTTTGCCTTCACCGCCACGCCCAAGCCCGCGACGCTGGAGAAGTTTGGCAAACCACGAGTCCCAGGGCCCGGCTTTGATCCGCATGACCTGTATTCCATGAAGCAGGCCATCGAGGAGGACTTCATCCTCGACGTGCTGGCGAACTACACGACCTACAAGAGCTACTACGAGGTGCAGAAGTCCATCGAGGCCAATCCGCGCTTCGAAAGCTCCAAGGCGCAGAAGAAGCTCCGCGCCTATGTGGAAGCCCACAAGCAGACCATCGGGACCAAGGCCGCGCTGATGGTGAACCACTTCATGGATCATGTGGTGAAGCCCAAGCTCCTGAAAGGTCAGGCACGCGGCATGGTAGTGACACGCAACATCGAGTGCGCCATCCGCTACTTCCAAGCGATCCGCAAAGAGCTGGAGAAAGCCAACGCTGACTTCCAGCCGATCATCGCCTTCTCCGGCAAGAAGGTGGTGGATGGCATCGAGCACACCGAGGACAGCCTGAACGGCTTCCCCGAGAAGGAAATCCGCACCAACCTCAAGAAGCCCGGTTATCGTCTGCTCGTGGTGGCCAACAAGTTCCTCACCGGCTTCGACGAGCCGCTGCTGCACACGATGTATGTGGACAAGAAGCTGCAAGGCGTGCTGGCCGTACAGACGCTCTCCCGCCTGAACCGGTGCAACCCGAAGATGGCGAAGCAGAACACCTTCATCCTCGACTTTTACAACACGGCGAAGGAGATCAAGGATGCCTTCGATCCCTTCTACACCGCCACCAGCCTCAGCGAACCGACCGACATCAACGTCCTGCATGATGCAAAGGACGAACTCGACGAGGCCGAGGTCTATAACCAGGAGGACGTGGACCGCTTCAACGAAGCCTTCTTCAAGAAAGCCCCGCCCGAGCAGCTCCACCCGATCATCGACCATTGCGTGGCCCGCTTTGACCTCATCGAAGACGAGGAGGACAAGATCGACTTCAAAATCAAGGCCAAGCAATTCGTGAAGATCTATGGCCAGCTCGCCTGCATCATCCCTTTTGAAAACCTGAACTGGGAGAAGCTGCACTGGTTCCTGAAGTTCCTCATTCCCAAGCTGAAGGTGAAGGACAAAGACAAGGAGGTGGATGCCCTGCTGGAAAGCGTGGACCTGAGCACCTACGCCCTCGAACGCGTCCGCCTGAACGAGCACATCGGCCTGGATGCCTCACCCACCGCCCTCGATCCCCAAAACCCCAACGTGCGCGGCCATCATGGTGGCGAAGAAGATCGCGAACCGCTCGATGACATCATCGCCGCCTTCAACGAACGCTGGTTCAGCGCCTGGAGCGCCACACCCGAAGAACAGCGCGTGAAGCTGGTGAACATCGTCGAACGCGTCCGCAACCACGCCCGCTACGCCGAGGTCGTGAAGGCCGATCCACAGAACCGTGAGATCGCCCTCGCCGACCTCATCAACCAAGCGGTGCTCGCCCAGCGCAAGACCGACATGGAACTCTACCAGCTCCGCCAGGATGAAGCCTTCAAACAGGCCTTCAATGAGGCCGTGCTGCGCATCCTTGCCGTGCAAGAAGCCAAGAAGGTTGCCTAGCTGTGGGCTGGCACGGACCGAATCCGGTATGCCGACTCGCCAAACCCGGCTTGAAATTTGGTGTCTCGGAGTGCAGGGACGTGGCGCACATCATGCCGTCATTGATTCGACCCTGGTACTGGCCTGAACGTGGTCAGCCTCAACGTACCGAGCCCTTCACCTGGATCGTGGAGGGGGTGATCGCGGCTTCGTGGTGGCCGGATCTCTATGTCTTTGACCTCTATGCGGAGAACCGCATCCGCGCGGTGGTGAACTGCTGTGAGTTCGACAACCGCAAGGATGTGCCGGCCCAGTTTGCCTACCATCACATCCATGTGCCGGACTATGGCGTGCCGACCGACGCCCAGATCGAACACTTCCTGACGCTGATGGATGAACATCATGCGGCCCGTGAGGCCGTGGTGGTGCATTGCGTGGCGGGCTGTGGACGCACGGGCCAGTTCATCGTGGCCTGGTGCGCCCGGGCTGGCTTCATCCCGGCGGGCGAGGATCCGGTGCAATGGATCCGGGCGCGCCGGAAATGCTGCCTGGAAACCCGCGAGCAGACGGACTGCGCCAGGCGTTGGATGAACAAGCATCGGTCCCGCTGAAGGCGGCGGCCTTCAGGTGTGCTCATGCGCCTGGGGCTCGTTCGGCAGCCATTGAGGAAAGGGATCAGGGAGGTTTCGCCAGGCTTCTGGACTGAGTGCGAATTCTTCGTCGGTGAGCAGGGCGGTGTCGAAGAGGGCGGTGAGGGCGGCCTTGTCCATGTCGCGGCCGATGAGGACCATCTCCGTGCGGCGGTCTCCGTGCGGTTCCTGCATGAAGGAGCGGATCTCCGCCTGGATGGCTTCATCCTGCGGCCATTCGGATTCGCTGACGGCGCTCCAGAAAAAGCCGAGGGCGCGGGTGTCGCGGAGAACTCCGGCTTGTGACAGGTAGCCGGCGAACTCCGGGCGCGAGGCGAGCCAGAACATGCCCTTGGCGCGGATGACCCCCCTCCAGTTTTTTCTGAGCAGGTCATGGAAGCGTTGTGGATGAAAGGGGCGGCGGGCGCGGTAGACGAAGCTGCTGATGCCATACTCCTCGGTTTCCGGCGTGTGGCCCTGCAGGCTGTCGAGCCAGCCATTGGACTGCTCGGCCTCGCTCATGGCAAAGAGCCCGGTGTTGATCACGGCGTCGAGGGGAAGCTCGCTGCGCTGGGTGAGGTGGAGCCTTGCCTTTGGATTCAAGGCGCGGACGATGCCCTGGATGCGGTCGAGTTCATCTGGGCTGACGGCGTCGGTCTTGTT
This sequence comes from Prosthecobacter sp., assembly GCA_044345155.1. GTDB lineage: Bacteria > Verrucomicrobiota > Verrucomicrobiia > Verrucomicrobiales > Verrucomicrobiaceae > Prosthecobacter. Next base: position 35,460 of record JBIJBP010000028.1, read on the forward strand.
GATGAGGATGACGTTGGCGAACTCGATCTGGTCGGTGAGCAGGCTGGCGATGCTGCGTGCGTCCTCGTCATTGAGCCCCATGGAGCGGTCAATGAGGTCGTCGGTGCTGTGGTAGTCCTCGAGGAAGTTGCGGGCGTCGACGACGGTGACCATGGTGTCGAGCTGGGCGAGGTCGCTGAGGCTGCGGCCGGAGTCGTCGGTGAAGGTGAAGGTTTCGGCCACGGGCATGGGTTCGGAGACACCGGTGGACTCGATGAGCAGGGCGTCGAAGCGGCCTTCACGGGCGAGCTTGGAGACCTCCTGCATGAGGTCCTCGCGCAGGGTGCAGCAGATGCAGCCGTTGCTCATCTCGACCATTTTTTCCTCGGTGCGGGAAAGCCTGGCATCACCGCTTTTGACGAGCTGGGCATCGACGTTCACCTCGCTCATGTCATTGACGATGACGGCGACCCTGCGGCCCTCGCGGTTGCGCAGGATGTGATTGAGCAGGGTGGTTTTACCGGCGCCGAGAAAGCCGGAGAGGACGGTGACGGGGAGTTTGGCAGAGGTGGTTTTCATGGGGGTAAAATCAGCGGGTCAGATCCGCAGCAGGGATCTGGGCCAGGGGTCGTCAAAGGCGGCGCCTTCGCGCCAGCGGGCGATTTCATCGTCGGTGCAGAAGCACTGAAGAAGCTCTGGCACGAAGACGGCCAGATCCGCATCTGGGCCGATGACGGTCAGCTCGCAGCGTCGGTCGCCGAACCAGGGATGGCTTCCTTCGAGCTGCTGGCGGAGCAGGTGGACTTCCTCGGGGAGCAGCCTGCCGTCGGGATTGGAGACCAGGGCGGCCTTCCAATAGGCGGTCAGCTCCAGGCCGATGCTTCCGGCGGCCTGGTTCCAGAGCAGGACTTCGCGATCGCGGGAGGCCATCCAGATGAAGCCCTTGCTGCGGTGAATGCCAGTGCCGAGACGATGGCGAAAGAGATCCCACAGCCGCTGCGGATGAAACGGACGTGGATCATCAATGACCGAGCTGCCCAGCCGGGGTGAGCTGCATGATTCGGACATTTCATCCTTACTCGGTCCTGATAGGCTGCCGGCCTGCTCCAGATCAAAGCTGCGGGTCCCCAGCCATTGGTCGGCGGGAATGCCCCCATAAGTGACGAGGTGCAGGCTGGCACGAGGATTGAGGACGCGAAGGTTTCTCGTGAGGAGCTGGAGGCCGGGAGGGGTCAGCTGCTCGGTCTTGGTGAGCAGGATGACTCCGGCCATCCGGATCTGGGCCGACATGAGAGAAGCCTGCGGGTGGGCGTTTTCGTGGATCAGTCGGCCGGCCCCGAAGTCTTCCATGAAGGCTCGGGCGTCGATCAGGGTGACAAAGCTGTCCAGAACAAGCCCCGGGTGCTGCTTGATTTCATGGATCAGCGGCCATGGATGAGTGCTCCCGGAAGTTTCGATGATGACATGATCGAGATCGTTGCGATGCTGCCAGGCATTCAGAACCGCTGAGAATGAGGCACGCTGGGTGTCACTGATGCTTCCCGCCTGAATGCTGACGAAGTTTCCCAGTGATTCGCTGAGGCTGCCAGAATGACGTAGCAGATCGCCATCGACCTCAAGCCCGCTCATGTCGTTGACGATGACGCCGAGGCGCAGGGAAGCGCCTGAGGCACGCAGAAAACGCCGGAGGAGCGTGGTTTTGCCGGAGCCTAGGAAGCCGGAGACGACGGTGACAGGTGTGCTCAAAATGGATTAAAATGCAACTATTTTGCAAGTATATCAGTGAGCTTCTAATGCAAGTGAATTGCGTTCATGCGTCCGGCCGAAAAAGCTGGCCGGAAGGATGTCCGGCGGGAGCTTGAATTCTCTCGCCTGTGCCTCCGCTGCGGTTCGGGCTGAAGAGCGCCAACAATCTTTGACACAGGGAAAAGGTGTCTGCCGGCGGCACGTAAACACCTGTCACCGACCTCCCGACCTGACATGCGCCCGCTGAATTTCATGACCGTCTTTTGGGTTGCCGCTGTTTCTGCGGCGGGCGCTGACATGACGCCGGACCAGAGGGCCTTCTTTGAGAACCGCATCCGGCCGGTGCTGGTGAAGCAGTGTTACGAATGCCATTCGCAGACCTCGAAGAAGCTGGGCGGCAAGCTGCTGCTGGACGCGCCTTCCGAGATGATCGCAGGTGGTGAGTCAGGACCGGCGGTGATTCCAGGCCGGCCGGACGAGAGCCTCATCGTGCAGGCGGTACGTTATGACGGTCTTGAGATGCCGCCGAAAAAGCGCCTGCCCGAACCTGTCGTGAAGGACTTTATCGAGTGGGTGAAGATGGGGGCGCCTGACCCAAGGACGGAGCCGGTCAAAACCGTGAAGCGCAGTACTCAGGAACCGCTGTGGTCGCTGAAGCCGGTCGCCGACCCAAGGCCGCCCAAGGTTCGGCAGGTGGGCTGGCCACGATCAGCCGTGGATGCCTTCATTCTCTCCAGGCTTGAACTGCAGGGCCTGGCCCCGGCTTCGGATGCCTCCAAGGATGTGCTGCGCCGACGCTTGAGCTTGGATCTCACGGGACTGCCGCCTGATCCGGAAGACAGGTCGGATCCCACGGACCCGGCCTATGTGGACCGTCTGCTGCAAAGCCCGCATTTTGGCGAGAAGTGGGGTCGTCACTGGCTGGACGTGGCGCGTTATGCCGAGTCCAACGGCAACGATGGCCTGAGCCGCAACCCCAGCTTTCCTCATGCCTGGCGCTACCGCGATCATGTCATCCGCGCCTTGAACGAGGACGTGCCTTATGATCGTTTCATCACCGAGCAGATCGCGGGTGACCTGCTGCCTGCGGAGTCGCCTGCCCAGCGTGACCGGCAGCTGGTCGCCACCGGGCTGCTGGCGCTGGGCGCCAAGCCCGCGAAGGCGATGAACGAGAACTTTGAGATGGATGTGGTCGCCGACCAGATCAACGTCATCGGCAGCGGCATCCTGGGCCTGACCGTGGGCTGTGCGCGCTGTCATGATCACAAGACGGACCCGATTCCGACGCGTGACTATTATGCGCTGGCCGGCATCTTCAGAAGCTCCGAAACCTTGTGGGGGGTGGCGGCGCGTGAAGGTCTGACCGCGCCACAGACAGCCCTGCATGAACTGAAGGCCGCTCCTCGGGTGCGGCCGCGTGCCGAGGTCGAGCCCTTGATTGCCGCGCACAAGCCGCGCAAGACTCCGGCGAAGCCCGCGCACAGCTATGCCGCTGATGCGCCCCTGGCGATGGGGCTGCGCGAGGCGAAAACGATCACGGACTGCAAGCTCAACATCGACGGCGACTCCAAGAAGCTCGGTGCCGTCATCCCGCGCGGCTTCCTGAGCGCCTGTGGCAGCGTGGATCCCGGTGAGCTGCCGGGAGCGAGGCAAAGCGGCCGCCTTGAACTCGCACGCTGGCTGGTCAGCCCGCGCAACCCCCTCACCGCCCGGGTGCTGGTGAACCGTGTCTGGCAACATTTGTTCGGCGAGGGCATCGTCGGCACGCCGGACGACTTCGGTCTCTCCGGTGCGCGTCCGTCCCATCCGGAGCTGCTGGATCATCTCGCCACACGGTTCATGCGCGAGGGCTGGTCCCTGAAAAGGCTGATCCGCAGCCTCGTGCTGAGCCGGACCTACCAGCTCAGTTCGAGGGCGGATGACCTGAAGGACCCGCAGGCCCGGGAGGCCGGGCAGGCGCTGTTCGGCCAGCATCGTGTCCGGCGTCTGGATGCAGAGTCGATCCGTGACGCCATGCTTGCGGCCTCCGGGGAGCTGGACCGGAGGCCTGGGGCAGGCTCGCTGATTCAGCACCGCGACGTGCTCATCAACGAGCTGCCGCCGCTGCATCAGCCAAGTGCGCACCGGAGCGTCTACCTGCTCATGCTGCGCAACTCGATGCCGCCGGAGCTGACGCCCTTCAACCTGCCCGACGCGACCACGGTGCTTGGACGTCGTGACAGCTCGGCGCTCGCCACCCAGTCGCTCTACCTGCTGAACAATGAGTTCGTCATCGCCCAGTCGCGTCGTTTCGCCGCCCGCCTGCTCAGGCTTCCCGGCGATGAAGCGCATCGCGTGGACGAGGCGCATCGCATGGCGCTTGGCCGTGCGGCATCTCCCGTGGAAAAGCAGCGTGCGCTGGATTTCCTGCGTGAAGCCGGAGCCATGCTGTCTTCCAGCGAGGGCGGTCGAATGCATGACGGATCTGAAGCCTGGGCCGCCTTCTGCCAGGCGCTGCTGTCCGCCAGTGAGCTGAGATATGTGGACTGAGGAGGCCGTATGATGATGAAGATGAACCCGGTCCCGTTCAGCCGACGCCAGATGCTCCACACCGCTTCCTGCGGTTTTGGTTATGTCGCGATGTCTGGTCTCGCCGGGGCTGCGGTTCCCGGGCTTGAGCAGCGGCCCGCCCGCCAGCGGCCCCGGGCCAGGCGGGTGATTTTTCTCAACATGGCCGGAGGGCCTGCTCAGCTCGACACTTTTGACCACAAGCCCCAGGTGGGAAAGAACCCCCATGCAGGATCGGTCGCCAGCTTCAGGCGTCGTGGTGCAAGCGGTCTCTGGGTTTCGGACCTGCTGCCGAACATCGCGCGTCATGCCGACAAGCTCTGCGTCATCAATTCGATGACCGCCGACACCAGCATTCATGCGCAGTCGATGCTGCAGCTGCACACGGGCGACCGGCTGCGTCCCTGTCCCAGCATGGGCGCCTGGGTGGCCTACGGTCTGGGCACGGAGAACCAGAACCTGCCCGGCTTCATCAGCTTCAACACGGCCAAGCCGGCCGAATATGCCGCCGCCCAGCTTCCCGCCGTGTTTGGCGGCACGCCCATCGGGGTGAACGGCGAGGACATGAGCCGGGCGACGATCGGCAACATCTCCGGTGATCATCTGCCGCAGGCGGTGAAGAGGCGTCAGCTTGACCTCATCCAGGCGATGAACCGGGATCATCTGAGCCTGCGCAGCGACGACGCCGGGCTGGAGGGCGTCATTCAGACGATGGAGCTCGGTTTTCGCATGCAGTCCGAGGCACCCGAACTGCTCGACATCCGCCAGGAGCCGAAAGCGGTGCTGGAGCGTTATGCCGTCGGCAAAAATCATGCGGCCGGCACCTGCAAGGCCAGCGACTTTGGACGTCAGTGCCTGCTGGCGAGGCGGTTCTGCGAGGCGGGCGTGCGCTTTATCGAGATCACGCACGGGAGCTGGGACCAGCACACGGACCACCGTCGCGACCTCACCGCCAACTGCGCCACCACGGACGCTCCGATCGCCGCGCTTCTGGATGACCTGGACGAACGCGGTCTGCTGGAAGACACCCTGGTGGTCTGGGGCGGCGAGTTCGGACGTCCCGGCCTGACTCCGGGCAAGGACAAGGACCAGACCGGGCATCAGCATCGCGCCTTCACCTTCTGGATGGCGGGCGGTGGCGTGAAGGCCGGTCATGTGCATGGCCTAACGAATCATGATGGAAGCCTGGTTGAGGAGGGCGCGGTGCATTTCCGCGACCTGCACGCGACCCTGCTGCACCTGCTTGGGCTCGATCATGAAAACCTGGCCGTTGTCAGCGGCGGCCGGAGGATCCGGCTCACGGGGCTGCAGGGCGGCCGGGTGGTGAACGAGATCCTCGCCTGAGGAGGCGATTTATTTTGCCTTGGGTTTGGCCGGGGCCGGGGGCTTGGGCTCGACGTAAGGCGGGTTGGTGTAGGCGCCGGGCGCCGTTTCCTTGAGGTTGGCGGGCACTTCGGCCTGCACTTCACCGAGGGCCCAGCGGATGCCGCCGATCAGGATGTCCTGGAACACCGGGTTGGTCCAGATGTCCTCGCGATGACCCATGGCGGTGTACCAGACGCGGCCGTCGCCCTCCTTGCGCGCCCAGGTGCTGGGGAATGCGGGGCGCTTGTATTCGTCGCCCTTCATCGCCGGGGCGTCCATGACGCTGAGCACATGGATGTCCGGGCTGAAGTCCTTCAGGGAGTACCATTCCTCATGGAAGGAATACTCGGCCCCAACCTTTTCAAAGCCCGGGAACTTGGGGTTGGTGACCGTGTTGCGCGCCACCTGCTGGGCGCCGTGCTTGATGAACTCCGCGCCGAGGAAGCGCACATAGGAGTCCGCCTGGTCGCCATGGTTGAGGTAGCGGTCGGGTCCCTTCTTGGATTCGTTGTTAGTGTGGAAGGTGTCGCTGGCGGAGTGAGTGCCGATGAAGCCTCGGCCGGACTTCACAAAATCAAACAGCGCCTGCTTGCCCTCGGCGGTCATGGGCGGCTGCTGGTCGGTGCCGGCCTCGAGCAGGTTGCCGGTGGTGTAGAAGAAGACGGCGTCAAACTGGGCGAGGTAGTCCTTGGAAAACTTCGAGCCGTCCTTGGAGAACTCAAAGTCCCAGCCCTGCTTCGCGCCAAGTTCCAGCAGCACTTTTTCAGCATGGCTGGGCTGGCCCTTCTTCCAGGAGATGACGCTGTGCTCAAAGCCGCTGGACTTGGTGAAGAAGAGGATGCGCGGCTTCTTCGCGGGCGAGGCGGCGAAGACGAGGCCGATGACCGTGAGCAGGCAGAGAAAGGGGGCGAGGATTTTCATGGCTGGGCCGGAGAAGTGGGCGTGGATAACCATCAATTCAATAATGAATCCGGCCGTTTCGAGCCGTCCGCCGGTTCAGCCCAGCAGGGCCTCCAGGCGCTTGATGCTGACGGGCTGGGCGGTGCCAAGCTCCTGGGCGAAGACGGAGACACGGAACTCCTCGAACAGCCAGCGGAACTCCTCGCGGTTGTCGTCGCTGACCTCTCGGCGCCAGTCGGCGAAGTCAGAGATGGCGAGCGCCTTCTCGCGGTCCTTGGCCGGGTTGTTGGCGGCGCGTTCAGCGCGCACCTGGACGGCCTTCAGGTAGCGGGGCAGGTGCTGGAGCCGGGCGTGCGGCGTGACCAGGAGGACGTCGGGCGGCAGCAGGCGGGCGAGATCCTGCTCAAGCTCCGGATAGCGGTGCCGGGAGGCGAGGATCCTGGCCTTCAGCTCCTCGCAGGTCTTCAGCAGCTCGCGGGTCCGGTGGGCGAGCGTCGGGAAGTCGCGGCGCGCGGCCTCGCACATGGCCTGGAAACGCTTTTGGTTCAGCGGCATGACGGGGTCAAGCCTCAGGGCGTGGGCGAGGATGTGCTCATGCGCCTGCTGGGAGAGCGGCGCGACGGTGCCGGGCTGGCTTCGTGCCTGGAGCTGGTCGAGCGCGCCAAGGCCCTTTGCCGCAGGGAGGGCGCGGCCGTTGTCCATGCCACGCAGCTCCTTGTGCAGCCAGGCGATGTCCTTGCCAAGCTCCATCCCGGCCAGCGCACGAATGGCGGGCTGCGTTGACTTCAGGGCCTCCGCCGCCGTGCGGAACAGGCGGACGTCGACCTCCCGCCCGTCACGCAGGCTGAGGCCGGGAAAGCCGTGCAGCGGGGCTCCGGCGATCTCCTCGACAAGCACGGATGCGGGCAGGTCGCCGAAGGTCCAGCCCTTGATGTCATACTTTTCGTTCGCCAGGACGGCGCGTTCCCAGGCGCCGGACTTGGGCGCCTCCTTGCGGACCTGGGCCTGGATCTCCCGGAGGTCGCGGCTGGCGATCATGGTTTTGCGGTTTCCAGCGATGACCTCCAGCCTGGGCCTGAGGTGCGGTGGGATGCAGTCGGCGGGCCAGTCAGCGACGGTGATGTCCGCGCCAAAGATGACCTGAAGATGACGCGCGAGGGCTTCGAGGAAGTCGCCGCGGCCCGGCTTGAACTCGCGCACGATCTTCCGCGCGCTGGCCTCCAGCGGCATGAAGACGGTTCGCTTCTGCTTGGGCAGCGCGCGCAGCAGCGTGGTGACCAGTTCCTCGCGCAGGCCGGGCACCATCCACTGCAGCTCGGCGTTGGTGAGCTGGCTGGCCACGGGCATGGGCACCTGGAGGGTCACGCCGTCATCCTCCTGGCCGGGCTTGTAGGCGTAGGTGATGGGCAGCACGCTGTTGGCGATCTGCGCCTGGTCGGGGAACTGCTGAAGGTCGGCGCTGAGATCCTCTCCGCCAGTGAGGTCCTCCTCGCGGGCGACCAGGAAGTCCGGCTGCGTCCGGACGCGTTCGTTCACCAGCTTGTTCAGGTCGTGGATGGAGGAGACCGGAGTGCCGTGCAGACGCGTGCGGTAGAACTCGAAGAGCCTTTCCTCGATGGCATGCACCCGGGAGCTGCGGACGCGGGTCAGCGCCGCCTCAAGCCGTGTGCGAAGCTTTTGGTTCAGCTCGAAGAAGCGGTGCGGAACATGCGCGCCCTCCTCCAGCAGGGCGCCGCGGATGAAGAGCTGCGTGGCGGCCGCCGGGTCGAGCCTGCCGAAGTCGATCTTGCGCCGCGACACCTCCAGGCCGTGCAGGATCAGGCGCTCGGTGATCAGCACACGGCCGGCCTTGGCGCTCCAGTGGGGCTCGGCGTGCCTGCGTTCGATCAGATGGGCGCCAAGCTCGGCGGCCCATTCGGGGTTGATGCCGGCGATGGTGCGCGCAAACAGCTGCGAGGTCTGCACGATCTCGGCCGCGACGATCCACAGCGGCTGCCGGGTTTTCTCCTGGCCGGGCTTGGCGTTCTTTTCGCGGCGCTCGTAAAGGTTGGAGCCGGGGAAGACGGTGACCTCCCGGTTGCCGCCGGCCTTGTAAAGATTGCGCTCCTGACGCAGCGCGATGTGGCCCAG
>JBIJBP010000130.1:0-14458 GCA_044345155.1 Prosthecobacter sp.
CCGCATGGGCGGAAGCATCCACCGGAATGATCCGGTCATGCAGGAGCCGCGCCCCCTCCCGAGAGTCCGACAGGCCGATGATCGGCCGCGAACCGCTGGCCCTGGCCAGCATTGCGCTGCGGAACAGGCCCTGGAAATCCAGCACGATCTCCGGCTTAAAGCTCGGCGGCAGCTCACTGAGCGCCCAGCGGGCGGCCTGGATCATGGCCAGCGGGCCGCGGAAGCTTTTGCGGGGGAAGGCGATCACACTGTCCAGGAACGGCACACCCTGGAGCAGCGGCGTCCACTCCGTGTTCGCCACCCAGCGGATCCGCAGGTAGGGCCTGGCCTGCTTGATCGCATGAACCGCAGGCAGCGTGTGCACAATGTCCCCCAGCGAGCTCGGCTTGATGACGAGGGCCGAATGAAAATCCGCGAGGTCTGGCAACCCGGGTGAACTCATGAATTATTTGCCAAGGGCAAGGCGGTCGGCCAGCAGGCCGGGCAGTCCGGCGGCCCGGATCTTTTCCTGCGCCGTCTGAATGTCGTACTCCAGCCTGCGGATGGAGATGGTCTGCGCCTGCACATCATAGATGGCATAGGCCGCACGCCAGTCACCGTCCCGAGGCTGGCCCACCGAGCCCACATTGACGAAATACTTCACGCCGCGCTGGAGCTGCACGTCGGTGCCGCGGGCGGCACGGACGGAGTCGTCCTTTTCAAAAATGCGCGGTACATGCGTGTGACCATAAAAGCAGACCTGGGTGAACTGGTAGCTGAAGCTGGCCATCGCATCAAAGCGGTTGGTCACATAACCCCAGCTCCCGGGGGAGTCGAGCGTGGCATGAACGATGGTGAAGTCACGCACCTGGCGCACCAGCTTCAGGTCGCGCAGCCACTGGCGCTGATCCTCGGTCAGCTGCGCGCGCGTCCAAAGCAGCGCCGCCTGGGCCAGCGGATTCAGCTCCTCCAGGTTCGACTCGCTGGCCGCACCCTCATCATGATTGCCGCGCACGACAGGACAGCCCATCTGGCGCACGGTCTCCAAGCACTCCGCCGGATTTGCGGCATACCCCACGATATCCCCGAGGCAGACATAGTTCCCGCAGCCCTGCTCGTGCGCATCCCAGAGCACCGTCTGGAGGGCTTCCAGATTGGCGTGAATGTCTCCGAAAATGGCGAATTTCATCAGCAGCGAAGGTGCAGGTGGGGTTCAGGGGGCGTCCATAGTCGGATCAAGCGCCAGGAAATCAAGCGCTTAGACGCCCCCCTGTCCAGCCGCCAGCAGCGCCCGGGCATGCTCCCGGGCCGACTCCAGCCTGCCTCCCAGCATCCGCGCCAGCTCCTCCACCCGCTCGTCCCCGGCGATTTCACGGATCGTCGACCGGGTGCGGTTGTCCTCGATGTCCTTGGTCACCACAAACTGCGTACGCGCCAGCGAGGCCACCTGCGGGAAGTGCGTGATGGCGATGACCTGATGCGTGCCGCCCAGCGAGGCCATCTTCCGCCCCACCGCCTCCGCGACGTTGCCACCGACGTTTGCGTCGATCTCGTCAAACACCATCAGCGGCACGATGTCCTGCTTCGCCAGCGCACTCTTCACCGCGAGCAGCACGCGTGACATCTCACCGGAACTGGCCGTCAGGCGCAGCGGCTTCAGCGGCTCGCCCGGATTGGGGGCAAACTGGAAGTCCACCTCCTCCAGCCCGTGCCGCCCCGGCTCCTCCAGCCGGTTCAGCCGGGCCTCAAACACGCTGCGCTTGAACCCAAGGTCCGTAAGATGCGCCGCCACCTCCTTGGCCAGCTTCGGCGCCGCCTTCGACCGCTTGTCGGACAACAGCCGGGCCTGCTTGTCCACCTGCGCCCTGCGCTCCTTGACCAGCCGTCCCAGCCGTTCCAGCTCCTCGCCCCGGTTCTCGATCTTCGCCAGCTTCGCCTCGGCCTCGGCCTGGAAATCCAAGATCGCCTCCACGCTCGGCCCATACTTGCGCTTCAGCGCCTGGATCGTCGTGACCCGCTGGTCCAGTCGCGCCAGTTCCGCCGGATCCGTCTCCAGATCCTCGGCATACTCCTGGACGCTGCTCTCCAGGTCCGTCAGCTCGATCAACGCCGACTGAAACCCCTCAAACATCTTCGCCGTGCCAGGATCGATCTTCTCCAGCTCGTGAATGCTGCGCCCGATCTCGCGCAGGGCATCCAGCACGCCCCCCTCCTCCCCGGCCAGCCGCCCGCTGATGGCACCGCACAACTCCGCCAGCCGCGCGCCGTTCGCCGCGATGCGATGCCGGGCGCCGATCTCCTCCTCCTCCCCCGGCTTCAATCCGGCGCTGGCGATCTCGTTGACCTGGAACTTCAGCATGTCCAGCTGCTGGGACCCGGCACGCTCGCTGTTCTCCAGCTCCGCCAGCTCCGCCACGGCCGCCCGCCAGCCCTTCCACGCCTCCTGATAGGCCGCCAGCACCTCCTCGCAGCCGGAAAACTGGTCCAGCATCTCCAGCTGCCGCTCCTGCGAGTTCAGCGACTGGTGGTCATGCGGCCCGTGCAGGTCCACCAGCAGCTCCCCCAGCGACTTCAGCACCTGGATCGTGACCGGCGAACAGTTGACGAACTGTTTGTTCGCGCCACCGGCGCTGATCGCACGCTTGATCAGAAGCTCGCCCTCCTGGCAGGGCTCCAGACCAGCCTCCTCCAGCACCGCGTCCACGGCCCGGGTGTTCCGCAGGTGAAAGCAGGCCTCCACCGTGCAGGTGTCCTGCCCGGTGCGGATCAGGCTGCGGTCAGCCCGCTCCCCCAGGATCAGCTTCAAAGCTCCGACGATGATCGACTTGCCCGCCCCGGTCTCGCCCGTCACGCCCACCAGCCCGGCCCCCAGCTCCCAGGTCACGTCTTCCACGAGGGCGAGGTTGCGGATTTTCAGAAAGGAAAGCATGGCGCGGCGGGAGGGTGAAAAATGCTGTTCGGGCGAGTATGGGCCATCCTCGCCTCAATTCAAGGAATGCACACGGTCTTTTCACTCTTCACATGCCCAACCAGCTTTTGAACCACCCGTCTCCCCGCCCGGCGCGCGGTCAGGAAGCATTGGACAGCACCGGGTCCGTGCGGCAATCTCCGCGCCGTTTTTCCTCCCCACACGTTCCGTTGACCAGATGCCCATGCGTGACCTGCCCCCCCGTCTCCTCTGCCTCGCCCTGGCTGCGATCCTCAGCTCCTGCGTGAGCGGCGGCGGCTCCCGCGGCCAGACCCAGTACCTGGAGGCCTTCGACCCGGCCACTGTCCCCCATTCCGCCCTCTACAACCAGGACCAGGACTCCTACTGGGACGGCGACGGCATGACCGGCGCTCCCAGCGTGATCATCGACATCAGCGACCAGAAGGCCTACTTCTACAAGGGCGGCGCCATCGCCGGCGTTTCCGCCCTGTCCACCGGCGACGAAAAGCACCCCACCCCCACCGGCAAATTCAAGGTCATCCAGAAGGACCAGTGGCATAAGTCCAACCTCTACGGCGACTTCGTGGACGCCTCCGGCCAGGTCGTCGTCGCCAACATCGACATCACCAAGGACAAGCCCCCTGCCGGCACCCGCTTCGAAGGCTCGAAAATGCACCACTTCATGCGCTTCACCGGCGGCACCGGCATGCACGAGGGCTTCCTGCCCGGCTACCCCGCCAGCCACGGCTGCGTCCGCATGCCCGGCCACATGGCCGCCATCTTCTTCAACAACGTGGCCGTCGGCACCCCCGTCACCGTACGCCCCTGATCCCACGGCCCTCAGCACTCGCCGCGCCCATGAACGAGATGCCCCTGGAAATCAGCGTCGAAGACGTCAGCAGCCTCATGGCCAGCCCCGAAGGTCAGCCGCGGCTCATCGACTGCCGAGAAGCCGATGAATGGCAGCTCTGCCACCTTGAGGGCGCCGAACTCGTGCCGCTCTCCCAGTTCGGCGAGCTGGCTCCCCTGCGCTTTCAGGACACCGCGCAGCACCTCATCATCTACTGCCACCATGGCATGAGAAGCCTGCGCGCCGCCTCCTGGCTGCGCCAGCACGGTTTCACCAGCGCCCAGTCCATGCATGGCGGCATCGACGCCTGGTCGCAGCTCATCGACCCGGCAGTGCCCAGATATTGAGGGCCATTGCACAGGATCAGCCCCTTGCACCGCCCCCGTCCATGCGTAATCGCAGGACGCATGTCCCTCACGCCCCCCGCCTCCGCCATCGGTTTCAAGGAATGGTCCTATGTCTGCGACTCGCTCGTCCAGGGCGTCCAGACCATGATCCTGCGCAAGGGCGGCATCCATGAAGGACGCGGCGGCTTCGAATGGAAGCACCAGGCCTTCTTCCTCTTCCCCACCTGGTTCCATACGCAGGGCGAAAAACTCCGCTGGGTGCCCGAAAACGCCCAGCGCGCCTTCCCCCCGGAAGAGGAGCGCACCCGTGTCGACATCGACGGCTTCGCCACCCTCGAACAGGTCTGGAAAGTCACCGACTGGACCAGGGTCGAAGCCCTCGCCCCCCTGCACATCTGGAACGAGGAGACCGTCAAGGAGCGCTTCGTTTATGATGACGAAAGCTGCCTGCACATCGCCCTCGTCCGCGCCTGGAAGCTGCCCCGCCGCTGGACCTTCCCCTACTCCAAGAGCTACGGTGGCTGCCGTTCCTGGATCAACTTGCCCGAAGAAGGCCTCCCCCTCCTGGCCGAGGCCATCCCCGCCATGTCCGACGAAGCCTGGCACGAAACCTCCCGCCGCCTGCACGAGATCCTGGACTGACCCGGCTTGATGGGTGCACACCCAAACCAAGACCTCATTCTCGATTCTCTCACCATAACCGTTCTAAACTCGGGGAGCAGGTCACTCGTCGTCGGCACCGTGCGGCTGAACCAGGACGCCCGCGTGGCCACCCAAAATGACCAGCCCCTGGTGCTCACCCCCGTCGAGTTCGACATCCTGGCCGCGCTGATGAAGTCACGCGGCCGCATCAAGTCGCGCGAGTCCCTCATCGAAAACCTGCGCGACCGCCAGTACGAGGTCTTTGACCGCAGCGTGGACGTTCACGTGGCCGCCCTGCGCAAAAAACTGGGCGACGACGCCCATCAGCCCCGCCACATCCGCACCGTGCGCAGCGCCGGCTACATGTTCATCAATCCCGACGCACCGGCCTGATCCAGCCAGTGGGCAACCGCACGGCTGCAGTCTCATGCTGGCAGGCATGACCGTGTGGGCATCAGGGAGAAAAAAGCGTAATTTGCGCGATTTAACTAAACGCCAATCTGATGACACATGGCTAAAAGGTGCATTCTGGCTCGAATGCATCGAAAAGCAGTGGAAACTGCGGCCCATCGTGTTGGATGAAGTCCACCAGCTGCCAAATCCCTCCGAGCTGCCGAAGATTGCGGCGGATCATTTTTCTGCAACGCAAATGCTGGCGACAGGTTGCCCGACCCTGGGCGCGGGCATTAGTTTCCGTGACACGCTGGCAGGGCGGAAGACGGAGCTGTAGCACACTCCGATGATCGAGGCGGTTTTGGCGGACTTTGACAGCGGGGGCTTGAACTGATGTCTGCCGCATGACGGGCTGCCTTAAGTGGAATTCATCAAACTCGACGCACTGATTGGGCGGATCACCTCCAGAGGGGGCACTCCTTGAGCCCTTGCCGCCGCCCGGAGCGGCTCAGGCGGCGGGTTCCGGCAGGGCCAGCAGGTCGCGTGGATGGTCCACGATGACATGCGCGCCGTGCTCCCGCAGTTCCTTGACGATGCGGAAGCCCCAGCTGACGCCGATGCCAAACATGCCCGAGTTTTTCGCAAAGCTCATGTCGATGCCCGAATCCCCCACGTAGGCGCACTGGCTGACCTCAAAACCGAGCGCCACAGCGGCCTCCCTCGCACCCGCAGGATCAGGTTTGCGAAGCACCTCGTCACGCTGGCCGAGGACGATGCCGAAGGTCTCGGCGGGGAAGAAGTAGTCGCATCACAGCTTGGTGAAGCGGTGCGGCTTGTTGGAGATGCAGCCCACCTTCAGCCCGCGCGCCTTCAGCTGCGTCAGCGTCTCCATCATGCCCTCATAAACGACGGTCTGATCATGCCAGCCGGACTCGTAGTGCCGCTGGTAGTATTGCAGGCAGGCGTCGATGATTTCATCCGTTCGGGCGAGCTCGGGCAGCGCGCGCCAGACCAGCTGCCGCAAGCCGTCGCCGATGTATTCGGGGAAGACGGACAGCTCACGCGCCGGATAGCCATGCTCCGCCAGCATGCGGTTGATAGCGCCGGCGAGGTCGGCGAGGGAGTCGATCAAGGTTCCATCAAGGTCGAAAAGGATGGCTTTCAGGACGGGCACGAGAGACATTTCCCTGCCAAGGGATGACTGCGACTTCAACCAGGAACAAAAAAGCGGCAGGCCCGAAGGCCTGCCGCAGAGACAAAAGCGCATGGATACGCCACCTCAACGAACCCCGAAGGTCACGCGACCGCTCTCTGGATCGAGGTCGTTCAAGCGGTTGCTGAGAAACCACCCGTAACCTCCCCGGGACAGACCTTTTTGCAGGATCACTCCGCGAAAAACCGGCAAGTCGGAGGAGCGGCTGGTCCATTTCGGTGTGAAGACACCGCTGAAGCTGCCAGTGCTGGGCACCAACGTCAGGCTGAAGGAAGCATTCGTCGCGGGGATTTTCGTCACGACATTGCCGACCACGTTGAAGCGTGAAATCTCCACGGCGGATACCAGCTTGCCTTCGGACAGCTGAATCACCCCGTTGCCATCGGAGGCATGCGCCGCCGGCAGGCTCAGGCTCGTCTGCACATCTTGGTTGCGATTGTAGAGCGCACCCACGGCATCGACCTTGATGCCCTGAGGCCAGCCTGCGGTGTAGCGCTGGGTGGCCTGCGCTGCGCCCGTCGCTCCAGGCAGCTGCACCACGGCAGGCCTGAACCAAAGAAGATCAGAAGCCGTCACATCGCTGTCCGCAGCGCTCGTGTCCAGGGCAAGCGCTCCGGAGAGACTGCCAACAGGCACGGACAACTGGGCAAGGAAAGGAATCCTGTCACCGACGACAACTGAGGAGCTGGCGGTGAAGCTGGAGCCGTCCGCCAGCGTGGCTGCAAAGGTGGCCACGCCGAGACTGCTGATGACCAGAGTCCCATACCCATCTCCCTGGGGATAGCTGCTGAGCGCCATCGGAGGCGTCTGCGTCTTCGCTGGGAGCGCGACGGTCAGGAAGGCACGGTTGTTCGCCGCAGCAGCCAGCGGGAATCGATCGTTCAGCAGTGTGGAAGGAAGGCCGCTCGAAGCGCTGTGCTTGGCGCGGGCCAGCGTGCCTGAGCTGGTTTTGGAGCCGGCGGTCACTTGGGCCAGGATGCCTCCGCTGCCATCAAGGCTCAGCGTGAGACTGCGGGCACCGCCATCAAACGCAAGCGAGGGAACACGGGCCCCTGCCACAGTGAACAGCGCGCTGCCATTGCCAAAGAAGGTGGCCACGAAAACTTGGCTGGTTCCATTCATCAGCACGCGCCCGCTGAAGAGTCCTGAAGCAGGAACTAGGGTGCCAATGATAAAGCCGACCGTGTCATTCCCGGCATCCGTCATCGGATCAGGGCGCAGGACGCCGTGGAAGGTGTTGCCCTGGCCGGCAACTGGGAGCACTGGGTTTGGCACAAAGACTGCCGCTGCTCCGATGTCCTCCGCAGGCATCGTGAGCGTCATGTCAGAACCGGAGACCAACGCGCCCGCTGGCGACACATTCCAGTGGCTGAAAAGAAAGCCTGGCCTCGGCGTGGCAGTCAGGCGCACAGAGGTTCCTGGCACCACAGAGTAAGGCCGTGAAGAGGCATGTGGCACCAGGGGCATGGGCGTGGAAGCGGCGGTCATGGGCATGGCGGCAAAGCCCACAAGACCCACCTGATCCAGAGGGGCGATTACCGAGCTGGAGCGCTGGACGGAAATTGTGTATCTTTGGACAAAGCTGAAGCTGCGCGTCAGCGTGCGCTCATTCCCACGCAGGTCAAAGGCCCTCACCTCCAGGGTGTTGGGGCCAGCCACAGGATTGATGGCCAGGCTCCAGGGGATGGACATCGTGTTGGTGGCCGAACCCAGCGTGGCCTCCGTGGGCGGACCGCCGTTAAGCACCACCACCACCCGGTCCACCCCACGTGCGTCGCCCACAGTGCCGCGCACGGTGTAGGGGCTGGTGGCACTCACGCTCGTTGTCGTAGCAGACGGCGTGCTGATGACCAATCCAGGTGGGGTCGTGTCCGCGCCGAGGACGCGGATTTCAGCCTCGTCATGTTCTCCGATCTCAGTACCTGGGGCGATGTTGTGCAGATGGATCGTGAACCGGATGTTGGGGATATTCCCGGCGCGCTGGATCAGGGGCAGGGAGACGATTTTGCTCATTTGCCCGCTAGCAAAACTGACATCAAACTCCTGGAGTGAAACGGGGTAGTCCCGGCCCACCAGGCCCGCACTGAAGGGAGGCACATTCAATGGAGTGCCATTTTCCGCCTCAATGGCCACGGTGGCGGCCTCGGTGCCATACTCTCGCACCAGGGTCACGGGAATGCTGTCCGCTCCCTGATTTGCCGTGAACGATGTCTGCGCGAGCTTGATGACGCCACCTTGGTTCGGAGCCACCTCAAACGTCAGCTCCACTGGCTCGCCAACGACCGTGCCATCAACACTATGTTCTCCCTGGGCCTGAAGCGTGATTTTCCAAATGCCTGACTCGCTGAAAGCCATGAAGAAGTGGTCGTGATTGCCGGCGGGAAGAAAAAGGCGGTCATCGCCTGTGAGACCACCCTGCGCGGTGGACATCGGAAACTCCGAACCACCAAGGCCATCGGGACGATAGACTGAAAAATGGCCGCTGCCGCTGGGGGAGGTCACGCTGATGAGCTTGAACTCCAGGTCGGACACCCAGTCGGTGGGTTCGAGTTCTTCGGTTCCAAAGCCAACAAACGGCAGGTGCGGATTCGGTGAGGTGGGCAGGATCCATACGGGAGCGCCCTCGGCCACTCCGGTTCCTGTGGCGATGCCTGCACCCGCAAGCTGGATGGCTTCGCGGCCCACTTTGATGATGATGTCATCCGCGTGGTGCTCCGTGTCCGCCTCCATGGTGGCATCATTCAGCACAGCGCCCTCATGCAGGTGCATGTGCAGCTCCAGTTCTTCATTTTCGTAAGCCAAGCCGATGTCACCATGACCTGCGGACCATTCGGATGGACCGACATGGAAGAGGAAAGGCACATGCTCAGACTCCAGCGCACCCAACGTGTTGTGGGTGCCTTTGGCGACGAACTCTACGGTCCAGAGACCTGGCTCGCTGAAAGCGATGAAGAAGTGATCATGCCCCCCTGCGGTCAGGGTGAAGCTGTCCGCATCATCCAGACCACCATCCGCCGTGGAGGCCAGGAACTCAAAACCGCCGAGTCCGTCCGATTTGTAGATCGAGAAGTGGCCGGTGCTGCTTGGGGACTCCACCTCATGCACTTCAAAGGTGATGTCTCCCGTCCAGTCGGCTGGATTCAGCTCTTCGGTGCCAAAGCCCAGCCTTGGCAGGCCTGCGGTTTCAGCCGCAGGAAGAATCCACAGGGACTGCCCCACGGGAACTCCCGTCCCGGCAGAAAGGCTCGGACCCGCCGTCTGCTTCGCCTTGTCACCGATGACGATCAGTGTGGAGTCAGAATCCGGCTCGGCATCCTCCGCCAGCGGCACTCCATTCACGAGCGCGCCCTCATGAAGGTGCAGGTGCAGCTCCAGTTCTCCACCGTGGAAGGCGGCTCCGATGTCGCCGTGACCGGTGGTGTAGGCGGAATAAAGTCCCGGCAGGCCAGGACCATGATCGTGATCATGACCTCCTCCAGCATGGGAGAGCATGGCAGGAAAAAGGCCGAGAAACGCAGACAAGCGGGTGGGGGTAAGTTTCATGGCAAGGGCTGCCAGGATGCCTTGTTGCAATGACATTGCAATATTAAATGCAATAATATTGCGTTAGTCAGGCTTGAACGAAAAGCGGAAGAACCTCCGAGACTCGTCCGGCACCAGCACGCGCATGCGCCGCAGCATGATCCTGCCGTGCGCATTTCCCACCTCGGCCCCCGTTTCGCAGGCCTCCAACGGGCGGCCGGGGTTGCGTGAATTGTAGGTGGCCCAGGTCGGGGGCTGGGCGGTGGTGCCCGGGCTCATTTGAAAGGTGCCCTCCGTCAGCGTGTCCTTGTAGGTGTCGCGCAGGTAATCCATGACCGAAGCGCCCGCCACAGGCTGGGGCAGCGGCAGCAGGCCCGCATCCTGCCGCACCGGGTCGCAGCCATGCCAGAAGAGCTGAAACTCAGCCCCATTCGACAGGCCATCCTGATCGTGGTCGCCACGGGTGTTGGTCAGCGTACCTGAGGCCAGGCCATGCGTGCGCTCGAAGCTGTCACGCCAGGCCGCATAGCTGTAGGCAGCCGTCAGCCCCGCGCCGAAGACGAGCGTCCGCTGGCTGACCACCTCCAGCCCACCCGCCTGGGCGGCCAGTTCCACCTCCACGCGGTACAATCCATCTGCCGTGAAAACCGCCAAAGTCGGCAGATCGGAGCCGCCCAGCGTCACCTCATCTGCGGCGCTGATGCCATTGGCGGAGTTCATCAGCACCGCGCTGGCATCCGCACTGAGCAGGGCAAAGTTGCCGGGGCCAGAGACAGAACGCAGCCGCAGCTTCAGCGTACCGGGGTCGAGATCTGCCGCGCCCAGGACCGCCCGGGCAGGGTCCATCCCCACGATGTCCGTGCTGAGGCAGGGAGCGGGAGAAAGCGTCAGCGCCATCTGCCGCGCCGCGCCAGGGAGCTGGGCGATGGCACCTGCGCTGGCGCTGCTTTCCGCCTCCAAAAAGCCCTGGGACGGATGGTAGGCCACGCTGGCGGCGGCATCTTCCAGCAGCAGGTGCAGATCACGGCTGGCCGCGCGATAGCCCAGCCGCAACAGCGCGCTGCCCTTCAGCCGGCTGGAATGCGGCACCGAGAAGCGGAAGGTCTTTTGCGCGGAGGTCAGCTGCCCGCCATACTGCGGATTCAGCCGGCCCAGCGCCTCGATCGTCAGCAGGTAGGTTCCCGGTTTGGTGAAGCCCCAGTTGAAATGGCTGTGCGAGTTCGGCGCCAGCGTGGGGATGCGGTCCGTGGCGTCGATGCCGTTCGAGGTGTCCAGGTAAAACAGCAGCGTCTGGCCATCGCTTTCCCACAGGGCAAAACGACCCCCGGCCGCCGGACCGGAGCCAGTCATGCTGACCAGCCGGAGGGAAATGCTGCCCGAGGCGGAAGGGCTGTAGTTGCCATTGAAAAACACCTGGAAAATGCCGGGGTCCATGACCGCACGAGCACCGAGGAAAGGCGTGCCGAGGATGTTGTTCTGCGGAAACAGCCACAGCGGCGAGCCGACAGGGCCGAGGCGTGACACGGCCGAAGTGATCGTCAGCGGCGCACCGCCTGAAGTGGTGCCCGTGCGGGGAGAGGCGATGAAGGTCGTCGTCTCCGGGTCCAGCCGCACGATCTGCGTCCGGTCGTTGAAGTTGTCGTTCAGGTTGTAGGACACGCTCAGCCGCCAGCCAGCGTCGGGATTGCCAGGGGTGAGCTGGTAGTCGGCATGGACCTCAAAGTGCCCGTAGAGGATGTCCATGGGCGCAGTCTGGGAAAGCAGCCCGCTGGGCAGCCAGAAAAGGCAGAGAAGGGTGAGCCGGAGAACAACCACGCTTGAAGTATATGCAATTCTTTTGCATTTCATGCGCAAACGTCTTGCAGTAAATCAAATCTTGCCCCTCTCCCACTGCCATCTTCTTCCCCTATGGGTCCTCGGCTCCACCTGGCTGGCTGCCGGACTGCTGCCTGAGGCCACTGCACAGCAGATGGAACCGGAGGTGGTGATCGCCGAGGATCTGGCCGTGGTCGTGGAGGCTGACCCCGCCAGCGCAGCCGGCCCTGCTGCCGGTGCTGAAACGACCCAGGTGCTGGATGAAATCGTCATCGAGGCCGAGCGCAGCACCTCGCCCGGCCTCACCGTGGGCCGTTCCCTGCGCGTGGCGGGCATCGCCCTGCAACCGGTGACGGAGATGAGCGGCGACAAGCTGGCCCGGCGGGCGCAGGGCACCCTGGGGGAAACGCTGGCCTGGGAGCCTGGCGTGAGCTCCACCTCCTTCAGCCCCGGGGCCAGCCGGCCTGTCATTCGCGGCTTCGATGGCTTTCGCGTGCGCACCCTGCGGGATGACCTGGGCACCATGGACCTCTCTGACACGAGTCCAGACCACGGCATCGGCGTCGAACCCCTGCTGGCGGAGTCCCTGGAAGTGCATCGCGGCCCCAGCGCCCTGCTTTATGGGAACTCCGCCATCGGCGGTGCGGTGAACATCCGCAGCCGCACGCTGGCGCGGGAACTGCCGCTGAATGACTTGACCGGCAGCCTGGACAGCCGCTTCGAGACCGCCGCCCCCGGCTGGAGCCAGTCCGGCTATGCTTCCTTCACACACAGGTCCTGGGTGCTGCAGGTCACCGGCTCCGCCCGCGAGACCGATGACGTGCGCATCCCTGGCCGGGCGCGCACCGCCGACTACGAGCGCGCCGAGCAGCCACGCGTGTCGAATCCCGGCGCTGGCAGCGTGACCCCGCTGGCGAATCCAGACGGCATCCTGCCCAACTCGGACACCAGCACCCGGCAGGGCTCCATCGGCCTGTCCTGGCTGCCGGAGGACTCGCCCTTCTGGTTAGGCCTGTCCTGGTCCGGCGTGGAGAGCGCCTATGGCCTGCCTTTTTTCTTCTCGGGCGATCCCACCGACTTTCAGGGCGACTACGACATCGAGATGCGCCAGTCCCGCTTTGACCTGGAGGCAGGCCTCGATCTCGAACTCGGCCCGCTGAAGAAAATCCAGCTGCGCCTGGCCCAGAGCGATTACGGGCACGACGAGCTTTTCATCGGCACCGGACGCGACCAGGGCATCCGCTTTGTCGAGACGGAGATGGCCAAAAGCAGCGTCGAGGGCAGGCTGGACGTGCTGCACACCGGCATGGCGGGGCGGCTGGAGGGTCTCGTGGGCCTGCATGGCTATGCGGAGGACTTTGACGCCAGCCGCCTCATCGTGCCACCCCCGACGGAGCAGCGGGTCGGCTCGGCCTTTCACACCCAAAACCTGGGCCTCTACACGCTGCAAAAGCTGCGGCTCACCGACCGCTGGCAGGTCCAGCTGGGCGCGCGCTGGGAGACCCAGGAGATCGAGGACGACTCCCTGGCAGGCCTGGTGCCGCCGACCATGCTGGAGCAGGAAAGCCTGAGCGGTGCCCTTGGCCTGACCTGGAGCCGCGAGCAGTGGGCCGGCATGAAAAAAATCAGCCTCACGGGCATCCTTTCCAGCACCGAGCGCATCCCCACGGCCACCGAGCGCTACTCCTTTTGGAACAATGCCGGGCTCGGGCGTTTCCTCGTCGGTGGCGACCTGGATGGACGCCCGCTCGGCCTGGAAAAATCCCTCGGCTTTGAGCTGGGCCTGGCCGTGGACTGGGAACGGGCCAGCCTGAAACTGAACGGCTTCCGCTACGACTACGAGAACTTCATCTTCCTTCAGGAACTCCCAAACTTCATCCAGCGCGCCGTGCAGTACATTGAGCGCGAGGCGGTCATCCAGGGCTTTGAAGGCCAGCTGGACTACCGCCTTTGGCAGGAAGGCACGCGGCGCCTGCAGCTCAGCCTGCTGGGCGACTACGTGCATGGGCAAAACACCACCGATGGCGAGCCCCTGCCCCGCATCCCACCCCTGCGGCTCGGAGCCAGACTGGAGTTCACCACCGGCGCGCTCACCTTCGGCCTGGAGGCCAGGCACAGCTTTGCCCAGGATCGGCTGAAGCCCGAACCGCGCGGCGAACTGCCCACCGGGGACTTCACGATGGTGAATGCAGATGCCTCCTGGCGCTTCCTGCACAGGCGGCATGATGTCATGCTCACCTTTCAACTGAGCAATCTGCTGGATCAGGACGCCCGTCAGCACACCTCCTTCCGCAAGGACGTGGCCCCGCTGCCCGGCCTGGGCGCCAGCGCCTCCGTGCGGTGGAGCTTCTGACGCTCAGGACAAAGAGCACGCACTTTACCAAAGAGTGCATCATTGGCTCGATGAAGTGCCAGCCGCCAGGCAGATGCGGCAACTTCGTGACCTGGGAATGACCTCCGCCCGTCTGCCAAAGTCATCACGAGGCGCTGATCCTCTCGAAAGCCTGAAAGATGCAGGCAAGGCCAGGCCATTGACAGAGCGGGGGGCTCTCGGGTGTTTGATGCCCATGCTGACCTGCCTCCCTGAAATGACCTGCCCCCCGAGTTTGGAACGGTTATTGTGAGAGAGTCGGGACGGGGCTGTTGGTTTGGGTTGTTGGGTTTGGGTTGGAGATTGGCTCAAGCTTCGACGCAGCGCAGGGCGTAGCCCGCAGCGAAGTCGATGCTTGAGCCGCGAACTCGGCGGGGCTCCTCCCTCCGAGCGAACT
>JBIJBP010000002.1:0-119055 GCA_044345155.1 Prosthecobacter sp.
GAACGGGTGGCGCGAACAGGGCGGCGGGGTGGGTTGGACACCCGCACGAAGATAGCCACGGCAAGCAGCGTACAACCTCTATCTCCTGACTTGTGGGTAAAGCTCAGAGCAGGGCTGCCGCAGTCCATGTGGAGAGAGAGCCCGCCAAGAAAAAAGCCATGCAGGAGCAGGTCCTGCATGGCCTTGAAGGGGTGAGTGGACGGGCGTGCGTCCCGTCTTCAGTTCAGCACGGAGGCGACGTTGCCGACGATGTCCTTGCCGGGCTTCAGGGTCTTGGCACCGGGGGTCCACTTGGCGGGGCAGGCTTCGCTCGGGTTGGCCATGAGATGGACGTTGGCCTCCATCTTGCGGACCAGTTCCTCGGCGTTGCGGCCGACGTTGTAGAAGTTGACCTCGGAGGAGACCAGCTTGCCTTCGGGATTGATGATGAAGGTTCCGCGCAGGGCCAGGCCGGTGCCATGGTCATAAACGCCGAAGAGGCGGCTCACGGTGCCGGTCGGGTCGGCGGCGAGCGTGTACTTCACGTTCTTGAGCAGGCCTTCGGTGTTGCGCCAGACCATGTGGGCGAACTTGGTGTCGGTGGACACCGCGATGACGTGGGCGCCAAGCTCGGCCAGGCGGGCCTGCTGGTCGGCCAGGTCGGCCAGTTCGGTGGGGCAGACGAAGGTGAAGTCCGCAGGATAGAACACCAGGATCGTCCACTTGCCGGACTTCTTGATGTCTGCGAGGGACACCTTGCTGAAGTCGCCGTGCGTAGGCTCGTAGGTTTCCATTTCAAAGTCGGGCACGAGGGCGCCGACGGAGGCGGTGGGGCAGCATGTTTCCATAAGGATGTGTAGGGGGTGATAAAACGTCGAGGGCGCGATCTTTGACGCCCGGAAGTTCTCCGGTCAACCGCTTTGCCGCCACCTGAACTCAATCCGGGTCGGGCGTGTAGGCGGGATATCCATCGCGCCAGCCCAGGTGCTTCATCGCCCCCTCGATCTCCTCATCGGAGAGCGGGCTGATGCGGAAAATGCGGCCCTTGAAGGTTCCGAGGGTGCCGTTACGGCCTTCCATGAGGTTGCGGATGGTGCCCTCCATATCGCCGGGCTCGATGACCGTGGCCCCTGCCGCCGAGGCGCCCATGGCCAGGGCGGTGATCTCCTGGGCATTGCGCTGGTTGCGCACCTTCAGAATGACATCCCGATGGTAACGGCCGTAGAAGGCGATCGCTGCGGCGGCCATGACGCCCATCACCGCGATCACAATGAGCATTTCCACCACGCTGAAGGCCTGACTGCGGGCTGGGAATGAGGGTGTCTGCGGAGGCGTTTTCAAGCGGGCTCCGTGTACTTTCCGGCCTTTAAGGCACAAATCAATCATTTGGTCGCGCAAGCGTATCTGTCGCAGCCCGGAACCCAGCATCGAAACACGCAGGCCTGAAGAATCGCGAGGCTTCCCGGCGTTGGTTTGCAGCCACCATGAACACCTCCCGCCGCCAGTTTCTCAAGTCCGCCGCCCCCCTGATCCTGCCTGCCGCCACGCTGGGCCGAGCCGGAGCTGTTTCACCCAATGGCAAGGTGCGCCTGGCCTGCATCGGGGTCGGCGGCCAGGGCACGAGCAACCTGCGCGCCTTCCTCGCCGACGAGCGCGTGCAGGTCGTGGCGATCTGCGACGTGGACGGCCAGCATCGCGACCGTGCCATGGAGCTGGCCAAGCTGACCAAGGCCGACTGCTACAATGACTTCCGTGACGTGCTGGCCCGCAGCGATGTCGACGCCATCATGAACGCCACGCCGGACCACTGGCACGCCCACATCGCCGTGGCGGCGGCGAAGGCGGGCAAGGACCTGTATTCGGAGAAGCCGCTGGGCGCGAGCATCGGCGAAGGCCGCGCCATCTGCGAGGCGGTGAAGCAGCACCAGCGCGTGCTGCAATGCGGCACCTGGCGGCGCTCCGGGCTGAAGGTGCGCATGGCCTGCGAACTCGTCCGCAACGGTTACATCGGTGAGCTCAAGGAGATCGAAGTCGGCGTGCCCGGCACCTTTGCCATCCGAGGCGGCTTCACCGGCATGGAAGGGCCCGAGCCCGTGCCGGCGCATCTGGATTACAACCTGTGGCTGGGCAGCGCCCCGGAACGCCCCTACACGGCCGCACGCTGCCACTTCAACTTCCGCTGGATCGACGAATACGCGCCCGGCTACATCACCGACTGGGGCGCGCATTTCGTCGATGTCGCCCAGTGGGGCGCGGGCATGGACGAGACCACGCCGGTCGAGGTCAGCGCCACCGAGGTCAAACGCCGGGACAAGGGGCTGTACGACGCGCCCGAGCAGTTCCGCATTGAATACCGCTACTCCAACGGCGTGAAGATGACGATGTTCAGCACCACGGACAAGGCCACTTATGGCACGCGCTTCATCGGCAGCGAAGGCTGGGTCTTCAGCGAGTCCGAGCAGCTCAAGGCCAGCTCCATGGACATCCTGCGCATCAAGATGAAGGAGGGCGACACACGCCTGTATGTTTCGAAGCATCATCATCGCAACTTCATCGACGCCGTGCTGGAGCGCGGCCGGACCGCCGCGCCGGCGGAGATCGCGCAGCGTGCCGCCATCATCTGCCACATGGGCTCCATCGCCGCCCGGCTCGGGCAGCCGTTGAAGTTTGATCCGAAGGCCGAGCGCTTCGAAGGCAGCGAGGCCGCCAACGCCCTGCTCACCCGTCCGATGCGCGGTCCGTGGACGATCTGATCACGCTCATGAAGCCCCTGCTGCTCCTAGTTCTCACCGCCACCGCGCTGTGCGCCGGTGAACTTCAGCTCACCCTGCCGCCCGTGGTCTATGCCACGCCGGACGTGCCGATGAGCCTGTATCATGACAACCTCGTGCTGACCCAGACACCGGAGAAGTACCGCTTCGAGTTCCGGTGCGACCTCGGCAAAAACGAGGCGCGCCGCTGGACGGTGAAACCGGCGGACTCCGACGTGGGCGATCATCCGATCGAAGTGCAGGTCAAGGACGCCGGCGGCAAGGTGCTGGAAAGCGGGCGCACGGTTTTGCATGTCTCACCGCGCCAGGCCGGCGAAGGAAGGAACCTGAGGCTGCTGATCGTCGGCGACAGCCTCACGCATGCCAGCATCTACCCGAATGAAATCGCCAGTCTGCTGTCGCGGCCCGGCAATCCGGCGTGGCGGATGATCGGCACGCATCATCCGGTGGGGGCACTGCCGAAGGTCAGCCATGAAGGCTACGGCGGCTGGACGTGGAGCAGCTTCCTCACCCGCTTTGACCCCAAGCCCCCGGAGGTGACCGCCGGTCCGCTGGCCCGCAAGGCCACCAGCCCCTTCATTTTTGCGTCCGAGGACGGCAGGACGGGCGTGTTTGACCTGACCCGCTACTTCAAGGAGCAGGCCGAAGGCCGGCCGCCGGACGTGGTGACCTTCTTGTTAGGCATCAACGACTGCTTCGGCGCGAATCCGGACAGGCCGGACGAGAAGATCAACGAGGTGCTCGACAAGGCCGACCAGCTCCTGGACGCATTTCACAAGGCCGCGCCGGACGCGCTGCTGGCGGTCGGCCTGACCACGCCGCCGAACTCTCGGCAGGAGGCTTTCACCGCCAACTACAAGGACCGCTATCCGCGCTGGGGCTGGAAGCGCATCCAGCACCGGCTGGTGCAGCTCATGCTGGAGCGCCTCTCCGGCCGTGAAAAGGAGGGCATTCACCTGGTACCCACGGAGCTGAACCTGGATCCCGTCGACGGTTATCCCATCAACAACGGCGTCCACCCCAACCCGGCGGGCTATGCCCAGGTCGGCGCCAGCTTCTACTCGTGGCTGAAGTCGCGCTGGTAGGCCCGGCGGCCCGTCATCTTTTCCGTTTCCAAGCCGCTGATCCCGCATTCAGTGGGGTTCCCATGGCAAACATCGTCCTCGGCATCACCGGCTCCATCGCGGCCTACAAGGCGGCGGACATCGCCAGCCAGCTCACCAAGGCCGGTCATCAGGTGACCTGCGTGCTGACCCGCGAGGCGCTGGAGTTTGTGACGCAGCTGACGCTGGCCACCCTGTCACGCCGTCCGGTGGTGTCTGATCTTTTTGCGGAAAAGGAAGGCTGGCAGCCCGGGCACATCCAGCTCGCCGACGAGGCCGACCTGCTGCTCATCGCCCCGGCCACGGCCAACGTGCTCGCCTCCCTGGCCCATGGGTTTGCCAATGACGCGCTCACCGCCATCGCCCTCGCCACCCGGGCGCCGGTTCTGATCGCCCCGGCGATGAACGGCAAGATGTGGCAGCATCCGGCCACCGTGAGGAATGTCGAAACGCTGAAGGGCTGGGGCGCAGGCTTTGTGGAGCCTGCGGAGGGCCTGCTGGCCTGCGGCTATGAAGGCGTCGGACGGCTTGCCCCGGTCGAGGAGATCATCGCGGCGGCCCAGGCGAGGCTGGCCTAGACCGGTTCTCAAAATGTCTGTCTGATTCCCGTCGGCGGGGCAGCCTCATTGGCGGTGTCATTCGCTCGTCAGCTATTGTTCCAATAGCCTCCACGCTCTTTCCTTGCCTCTGAAGCCGCCGCGTTCGCCGGTCATTTCAGACATTCTTTTTGAGAATCGGCCTAACAGACTCTTGGCAGACCGCGGCTGCGGGCCCGGAAAACCGCGCCTTTTTCCTGTTCATCCCGCCATTCCTGGCAATCCTTCACGCCCTTCCGAAACCATGCCCAACGGACCCATTTCCACCAAGCTCTTCGACCTTGCCAAGCAGGTCATCCCCGGCGGCGTCAACTCACCCGTTCGCGCCTTCCGCAACGTCGGCGGCGACCCCTTCTTTGTTCAGCGCGCCAAGGGCTGCCGCATCTGGGACGTCGATGGGCGCGAGATGATCGACTTCGTCGGCACCTGGGGTCCGGCGATCCTGGGTCATGCGCCGGTGCCGGTGATCGAGGCCATCCACACGGCTGCCAAGGAGGGCGTGAGCTTCGGCATCCCGAACCCCTATGAGGTGAAGATGGCGCAGACCATCTGCGAGTGGGTGCCGTCGATTCAAAAGGTGCGCATGGTCAGCAGCGGCACCGAGGCGACGATGAGCGCCATCCGCCTCGCCCGCGGCTTCACGGGGCGTCATCGGCTGGTGAAGTTTGACGGCTGCTACCACGGCCACAGTGACAGCCTTTTGGTGGCCGCCGGCAGCGGTGCCCTGACGCATGGCAATCCGGACAGCGCCGGCGTGCCGCCCGCCTTCGCCGAGCTGACCACCGTGCTGCCCTTCAACGACGAGGCCGCGCTGGAGGAGCTGTTTGAAAAGAAGGGCCATGAGATCGCCGCCCTGATTGTCGAGCCCTATCCCGCCAACGCCGGGCTCATCCTGCCGCGTCCCGGATTCCTGCAGAAGCTGCGGGACATCACCGCGAAGCACGGCACGGTGCTCATCTTCGACGAAGTCATGACCGGCTTCCGCCTCGCCAAAGGCGGCGTGCAGGAGCTGGAGGACATCACGCCCGACCTGACCTGCCTGGGCAAGGTGATCGGCGGCGGCCTGCCGGTGGGCGCCTTCGGCGGACGCGCGGACATCATGGACCACCTCGCGCCGCTGGGGCCGGTGTATCAGGCGGGCACGCTCAGCGGCAACCCGGTCGCGCTTGCCGCCGGCCTGGCCCAGCTGCGTGAAATCGACCGTCAGAAAGGTTATGCCTACCTGGAGGAGATCGGCCAGGTCATGGAGCAGGCCGTGCTCGAGGTGCTGAAGAAGAAGGGTCTGAACTACCGCTGGTATCGCAGGGGCAGCATGTTCTGCCTCTTCTTCACCGAGAAGGAGGTGCACAACCTGCAGGACGCCAAGACCTCCGACCTCGCGGCGTTCCGGAAGTTCTTCCACCACTGCCTCGACCACGGCGTCTACTTTGCCCCCAGCCAGTTCGAGACCGGCTTCATCAGCATGGCCCACGCCAGGGCCGACATGGAGCGGACGGCCGAGGTGTCGGCCGAGGCGCTGGCCGCGATCTAACCCAAAGCAGAGCCGATCATGTCCTCCCCGCGCTTCGCCGTCGCCCAGCTGGATGAGATCCCGCCCACGCCCTGTCCCTGCGGCCAGGCGCGGCGGGCCTTCAAGGAACCCTGGAACACGCTGGCCACCGTGCATCTCACGGACATCCACGCCGACAGCCGGGCGCACTACCATGAGAAGATGACGGAGATCTACATCGTGCTGGAAGGCGAGGGCCATCTGGAGGCCGATGGCGAGATCATCCCGCTGAAGCCGATGACGGCCGTGATGATCCGCCCCGGCTGCGTGCACCGTGCCGTCGGCAGGCTGAAGATCATCAATGTTCCCATGCCGCCCTTCGACCCGGCGGATGAGTTTGAAGTCTAACCAGTAGCGTCGTCGCGGGAAAAGCCGCGCCCGGCTGGCATCCTTCGAGCTTGCCATGCGTCTGTTTTGCCCTCAAAACATGCTTTCAATCCATGCCGGACACGACCCACGCCGCCCCCTTCCCAACCGCCGAGGAACTCGGTGCGGCCCTGCCCCAGTATGAGGTCGAGGCATGCCTCAGCGTGGGTGAGGAAAGCGCCATCTACCGGTCCCGGCAGCCCGCCCTGGAACGGACGGTGATGATCCGGGTGATGGCGGAGCCGACGCCCGAGGCGGCCGCCCGGCTCATGGAACGGCTCCGGGCCAGGGCGCGGCTGGTGCATCCACGCGTCGTGGCGGTCTATGACTTCGGCCGCACGATGACGGGCAGCCTTTACCTGGTGACCGAGCATGTGGACGGCCGCCTGCTCAACGAACTGATCCAGGAGCGGCAGGTGCCACCGAAGCTCGCCT
The DNA here is from genome assembly GCA_044345155.1 of Prosthecobacter sp. GTDB lineage: Bacteria > Verrucomicrobiota > Verrucomicrobiia > Verrucomicrobiales > Verrucomicrobiaceae > Prosthecobacter. The sequence goes on from JBIJBP010000002.1 coordinate 6,800, forward strand.
TCACCCTGGCCCTGCAGCTCTGCGACGTCCTGACGCTGCTGCACGGGCTGGGAAGCACGCATGGTGCGCTCAGCACCGGCACCCTGCTGGTCGACCAGGAAGGCCAGATCAAAGTCACCGGCATCGGCATGAGCGTCACACCCACCGGTGAAATTTCCTGGCTGCATGAAGGCTCGTCCTCGCTGGAGCAGGACCTTTATGCCCTTGGCCTGGTGCTGCATGAGATGTTTGGCCGCGAGCCCCTGCCGGAGGACGGCAAGGTGTCTCGCAACCTGCCGCCGGCCTTCGGCGCGGTCATCCGCCGCTGCGTGCACCCCGAGCCCTCGCGCCGGTTTGCCAGCGCTGAGGAGGTCAAGGCCGCCCTGGTTCAGGCGCTGCGCACCCAGCAGCAGAGTGCGGCGGCCAAGACCGCCCCTGCGCCGACTCCCGCCTCCAAGCCCGCAGCACCTGCCGAGCGAGCGGTGGTTTCCCAGCCGCCGGTGCAAGCTGCGGCAGCCCCCGCGCCCGCAGCGGCACCTGCCGCGGCACCTGCCGTACAGGCGCCCGTTCAGCCGGTCTACGCGCCACCGCGCTACGCCCCCGGCCGGCCGCCGGCTCCGGTGGTGCGCGCCCAGCCCTCTTTCCTGCGCAAGCTGGACGACTTTCTGTGGTCCTGCCTCAAGGCTGGGATGCACCTCACTATCTTTTTCGTCACCGCCAGCGTCCTTCTCGTGTTTCACATCATGAAGGACAAGATCGTGCTGAATCCGGACGCGGAAAAGGACAAGCCTGCCGAGGCCAGCCTGCCAGGAGAAGTTCTGGGCAAGCTGCCCGAGGCCCCCGTGCTGCCCCAGGCTCCCGTGACCCCGATGTCCACTCCGATCACCCTGCCGGCTCCCATGACCCCGGCTCCGTCCGCCCCGTCACCCACCGACGCGGCACTCGCCGCCCTGGAGGCCGAATACAAGGCTGCCGTGCAGGCCGAGGCCACCGCCGCCCTCGACAAGGTCCGGCTCAACGACCTGCCCGCCCTCCAGCAGGAGCTTCAGCGCATTCAGAACAACGAGCCCCTGCCCGCCAGCGATGATCCAGGACTGCCCGCTGCCCTGAAGAAGCTGCGTGAGGATTATCGACAGAAGCGCGCTGCATTGACGAAATAAGTCATGCACCCCTTATCCTGATTCCTTCATCATGCTGCGCCCCCTGCTGATCCCGCTCTCCGCCCTTGCCCTTGTCACCCCGCTTTCCGCCGAGGACTGGCCCGAATGGCGCGGCCAGGGCGGCCAGGGTGCAAGCAAGGCCCAGAACCTTCCTGACACCTGGAGCGAAACCAGCGCCGTCACCTGGCGCACCGAACTGCCGGGACGCGGCCACTCAACGCCCGTCCTTGCCGGCGACCAGATCTGGATCACCACCGCCCTTGAAAAACCGGCCAGCGAAGCTGTGGCGAAGGAAAAGCTCAAGGCCAACACCGGCGACCAGCCTGTCACCGTCATGGACAGCGTCAGCATCCGCGCCCTGTGCCTCGACAAGGCCAGCGGCAGGTTGCTGCATGACGTTGAACTGCTGAACGTGAAGGAGCCGCAGTGGGTGCATCAGCTCAACAGCTACGCCTCCCCGTCGCCCATCTTGAACAAAGGCCGCCTCTACGCCAGCCACGGCAGCTTTGGCACCGCCTGCCTGGACACAAGCACGCTTCAAGTCGTCTGGAAGAACGAGGAGCTGCACGTCATGCATGAAAACGGCCCCGGTTCCACGCCCGTGCTCTGGCAGGACAAGCTGATCGTTCACTTCGACGGCAGCGACCAGCAGTTCATCGCCGCCTTTGACACGGCCACGGGCAAGGTGGCCTGGAAGACGGCCCGCAGCGGCGAAATGGACCCGCGGCCCCAGCAGAAGAAGGCCTATGGCACGCCCCTGGTCGTCAGCATGAACGGCGCACCCGTGGTGGTCAGCCCGGCCGCGAACTGGATCTACGGCTATGCGCCTGCCGACGGCAAAGAGCTCTGGAAGATTCCCTATGGCGAGCTTGGCTTCTCGATGAGCGTGCGCCCCGTGGCCGATGACGAACGCGTTTATTTCAGCACCAGCTTTGGCAAGTCCCAGGTCATCGCCCTGAACTACGCCGGTCGCAACACCCCGGAGATCGCCTGGAGGAACAACAAGAACGCCCCCAAGATGTGCTCGCCCGTCCTGGCCGGAGGGCTGCTTTTTTACGTCGATGACGGCGGCATCGTCAGCTGCGTCGATCCAGAGACTGGCGAAGCACATTACCGCGAGCGCATCGGCGGCAAGTTCAGCGCCTCCCCCATCGTGGCTGATGGCAAAGTCTACTTTGCCAGCCGCGAAGGCGTCGTCACCACGCTGCCCGTCTCCAAGGAGTTTAAAATCCTCGCCCAGAACAGCCTCGAAGGCTCGCTCATGGCCAGCCCGGCAGCCGTGGACGGAGCCCTTTACCTGAGAACGGACAAGGCCCTTTACCGGATCGGGAAGTAGTCGCGCCCGGTGATGGACATTAGGGGAAATCTCCCCACCATGCGCGTCCTTTGTCCCAGACAAGAACGCCCTTGAAGCCCCTCGTCCTCATCCCCAGCTACAACACCGGCCGCATCCTGCCCCGGACCGTGGCCGATGCCCTCGCCCGCTGGCCGGACGTCTGGGTGGTGATGGATGGCAGCACGGATGGCAGCGAGGCCCTGCTGGAGCCCCTACAGAAGGAGCATCCCGGGCTGAAAGTGCTGCGGCTTGAAAAGAACAGCGGCAAGGGCAGCGCCGTACTGCACGGCACCCGGCAGGCCGAACAGGCGGGCTTCACCCATGTGCTGACCCTGGACGCCGACGGCCAGCACCCCACGGAGGACATTCCCAGGTTCCTGTCGATGGCCGAGGAACACCCGGAGGCCGCCATCATGGGCTGCCCGGTCTTTGGGCCGGAGGCACCGGCCGTGCGCGTGCAGGGCCGCAAGATTTCCAATGGCTGGGCCAACCTGGAAACCCTCAACTGGGGCATTCCAGATTCTTTGTTCGGCATGAGGCTCTACCCCGTGCCCGCCCTTCTGAAGGCCTTCCGGGGCACCTTCTGGGCTCGACGTTTTGACTATGACACGGAGATCGCCGTCCGCCTGGCCTGGCAGGGCGTGCCCATGCTCGCCGTGCCGACCCGGGTGCGCTACCTCAGCGCCGAGGAGGGCGGCGTGTCCCAGTTCCGCTACTTCCGTGACAACTCGGTGCTGACCTGGATGCACGCCCGGCTCCTCATCGGCTTCCTCCTGCGCCTGCCCTTCCTGCTGATGCGCGGCCGCAACCCCCTGAAGCCATGAACCAGGTCACACCAAGCCGCGCCGACCTGGATGCCATCGCCGGATTGTGCGTCGAAAACTGGGATCACTACTACACCCGCGCCAAGCTGCGCAGCGATCCGGTCTACTCCGCCGTGATGCGCGAGATCGTCGGCACCACGGCCCCGCTGCTCGACATCGGCTGCGGCATCGGCTTGCTCTCCCATTACCTGCACGCCTGCGGCCATCGGGTGCCGGTCACGGGCTTCGATTACGACGAACGCAAGATCGCCTCGGCCCAGGCCATGGCCGCCAAGGCCGGGCGCGCCGAGCTGACCTTCACCTCCGGTGACGCCCGCCACGGCCTGCCGGAGTTCTCCGGCCATGTGGTCATCCTCGACATCCTGCAGTTCTTCACCGAGGCCGAGCAGGACCAGCTTCTCACCGAAGCCGCCTCCCGGGTGGCCTGCGGCGGCAAGCTGATCATCCGATCTGGACTGCAGGACGACTCCTGGCGCTTCCGCCTCACCGTCATGGGCGACCACCTGGCCAGGCTGACCTTCTGGATGAAGGCAGGCCCCACCCGTTATCCTGACGCGGAGCAGTTTCGCCGTGTCCTCTCGGCAGCGGGGCTCCAGGTGCGCATCGAACCCATGTGGGGAGGCACCCCCTTCAACAATTATCTCATTGTGGGTTCGCGAGCCGCGTGAATGATGCCGGACCGGTATCAACCTCATGCCCAGATTGGTTGCTCCACCCGGCTTTCGGGGGCGTTTTAGATGGTGTCTGTCACCCAAGCCATGAATTCCTCCCACGACGTCATCATCATCGGCGGCGGCCCTGCCGGTGCCGCCACAGCCACGATCCTGGCTGAGAAAGGCCACCGAGTGCTGATCCTGGAGCGTGAAAAATTCCCCCGCTACCACATCGGCGAATCGCTCATCCCGTTCACTTTTGGACCGCTGGAACGGCTCGGCATGATTCCCCGGATGCGCGGCTCGCACTTCGTGAAGAAATACAGCGTCAACTTCGTCCAGCCGGACGGGCGCCGCTCCCAGCCTTTTTACTTCCACACCCGCTACGACCGCGAGACGGTGGCCCAGACCTGGCAGGTCATGCGTTCCGAGTTCGACCTGATGCTGCTCAACAACGCCCGTGACAGGGGCGCCGAGGTGCGTGAGGAGACCACGGTTACCTCCCTCGTGCGCAACGACAGCGGCCACGTCATCGGCGTCGAGGCCCAGTCCAGGGACGGCCGCCGTGAAACCCTGCTGGCCAGGTTGGTCGTGGACGCCACCGGCAAGGAGGCCTTTGCCTCGACACGCCTCGGCTGGCGCGTCGGTGACCCCTACCTCAACAAGGTCGCCGTCTGGACCTACTACAAGGGCTCCAAACGCGCCGAGGGCATTGATGAAGGCGGCACGACCATCGCATTCATCCCACACAAGGGCTGGTTCTGGCACATCCCCATGCATGACGACATGGTCAGCGTCGGCGTGGTGGCCGAGGGCAAGTACCTCAGCCGCGACGGTGTGCGCGATCCCAAGGCCATGTTTGAGCGTGAGATTGAGGAAAACCAATGGATCAAGGATCACCTCTCCACCGGCAGCAGCACCGGCGAATACTGGATCACCAGCGAATATTCGAAACATTCCAAATTTGGCGCCTGCCAGGGCCTGCTGCTGGTCGGTGACGCCTACGCCTTTCTGGATCCTGTGTTCAGCAGCGGCGTCATGCTGGCCCTGAAAAGCGGTGTTCTCGCCGGCGATGCCATCAACGAGGCCCTGGCGGCGGACGATGTCTCCCCAGAGCGATTTGCCGAATATGGCCGGCAGATGCGCATCGGTGTCGAGAACATGCGCAAGCTGGTCTATGCCTTCTACGATCCGAACTTCTCCTTCAAGGACGTGGTCATGAAGCATCCCGAAGCCGGGGCGGAACTGACCGACTGCCTCTCCGGTGACGTGAACAAGGACTACAGCGCCCTCTGGGGCAGGATCTCCGAGTTCGTCAAGCTGCCCGACGAACTGCCCTACGGCCTGCCACTGGCCGCCTGACGCGCCAGCCCTCAGCGCACGTAGATCGCCACCTCGACATCGCCGAGCTGCCGTTTCTCGACCGGCGCAGGGTCCGTTGCACGCGGCCTGAGAGGATCCTCCTTTTCACTGGCGATGAGGACGTCCCCGGGCCTGAGCTGGTCCAGGGCGCCCGCCGCCAGGGGTGGCACCAGCACACAGGGCCGGCGTGCATACCACTCCACCGGAGCCCGGTGGTCACCGCTCACCAGGATGCGGCGTGCCGCCTGAATGGTCTGTTGATGAGCCTTGACCAGGCCCGGCACCGCCGAATCACCATCGAGCATCTTTTCCAGGCCCAGCTCGTAGCAGAGCCCGCCCATGGCGACCGCCAGCGCCAGGGCATTGGCATAGGAAAGCGGCGACACCCGCGCCTTCTGGCAACGCAGCATGACGATGATGAAAACAATCAACGGCACGGAAACCACCGCCAGGATGACCGGCAGCTGTCTTGGCAGGCCCAGCAGCCAGGCCACAAAGCCCGCACCCGCCGCCAGACCGAGCAGGAAAAGAAGCGTCCGCAGGTAGTGCCTGGCGAAGGAGGCACAAAACAACGACAGCCTCGCCTGCGGCATCGGCCCTGTTGGCAGCAGTCCTCGAGCCGTGCGTCTGCTCGCACAGGAAAGCAGCCACCCGGTGAGCAAAGCCGTCGGCACAAACAGCAGCAGCGCGTAATGGTTCTGCTTGCTGCTCAGGGAGCTGAGAATGAGGAAGGACGAGGCCAGCCAGCAGAGGAGCCAGCGTGCACCACGATGGTGCCGGAGCCTCTTCCAGGCGGCGAAAACGGCCACGGGCACCGCCAGCAGCCAGACTCCCATCCGGAGGGGCAGGGTGTAGAGATAGAAGATGATGGGCCCCTCATGCGCGGAGTCCGTCAGCAGGCGCGTCATCTCGTTCGATACCTGGCTGCTGGTGGTGGCGGCCGTCCTGGCAGCGACCATCAGGTACCAGGGCGCCACAAGGCAGGTGCCGAGAAGCAATGCCAGCACCACGCCCGCAGCGATTTTTCGTCCGGACACATCCGCCAGCGCCACGCCGGGCGCCGAGGCATGCCACTTTTTCGTAACAAGCAAATAGCAGAGGGCCGCCGCCACCGGCATGGCCAGGGAGGCCGGGCCTTTGATCATGAAGCCCAGCCCGCCAAAGAGCCCAGCCAGCAGCCAGGCGGAAAACCTGCCCGCCACCAGCGCCTCATAGAGCATGAAGATCGTCAGCGAACAAAACAATGCCTGTGGAATGTCCGTCTCCGCCAGCCTGCCATGATAAAGAAAACCGATGGAGGTCGCCAGCACCAGGGAGCCCAGCAGCGCGGCCTTGCGTCCAATCAGCCGCCTGCCCAGGACAAAGGTCAGCACGACCAGGGCGGTGGCGCACACAACAGACACCGCACGGGCAGCCCCCAGGCTTTCCGTCGTGCCAGCAGCACGAAAGGCCAGGGCCACCAGCCAGTACATCAAGGGGGGTTTGCGCAGCCGTTCCTGGCCCAGGAAATGCGGCACCACCCAGTCACCGCCCTCCGCCATGTCACGCGCACAAAGCAGCACCCGCAGCTCCTGCTGACGCGAGGTGGTGCTCGAGTTCAGGCCCGGCAGCAGAAGCAGCCCGCAGATGGCGACCAGCAAGAAGACGGGCAGCCAGGTCTTCCAGGACAAAAATAGACGGTGAGACATGCGGTTGAGCAGAAGATTCATCCTGCACATGCTTGGTGAGGATGTCTGCGCGCTTTTTGTCACCGAAACAAAGCCCTGGCAAGACTGGTTTGGCAGCCATGCCCCCGCCCCTCTCCGCTCATTCAGGTGCCAGGCGGCCCTTCAGCCATTCCAGAGCATCCTCCCGGGTCGTGACCAAGCCTTCAAGCTGGGCGTCCTGCACGGCTGACAGGGCCTGTCCGACCCCCTTGCCGGGCTTCCACCCCAGGGAAATCAGGTCATGACCGCTCAACAGGGGCCTGGGAATCAGCGGCTCGCTGGAAAACTCCTCCGCCTTCCTCACCATGAACTCGTAGTTGTCGAGCAGCCCGTTGGACCCGAGGCAGTCCACCCGGTGCAGCGCCAGCTCATCCGTCCAGGTCGGCCGCGCCATCATCCGCTTGAGCGTGCTCTTCCTCATCCGGGTCACGTCCTTGAAGGCCATGTGATGTTCAACGACCGGCTGGACCGCCTCGATCACCTCGTTCGGAAACCTCAGCCGGCGCAGGATTTCCCCGGCCATCTCCGCACCCAGCTTGTCGTGGCCGTTGAAACGGATCCTGCCGTCCTCATCCACCGTGAAGGTCGCCGGCTTGGCGATGTCATGCAGCAGCACGCCCAGCACCAGCGTCAGCGAGGCGTTCGGCGGCAGCAGGCCGAGCATCAGCCGCGTATGCACGAACACGTCCCCCTCCGGATGCCACTGCGGCGGCTGCTGAACGCCCTTCAGGGCCAGCACTTCGGGCAGAATGCCCGCCATGAGGCCGCTTTCCACCAGCAGGTCGAACCCGCGCTGCCGGCAGGGATGCAGCAGGATCTTGACGAACTCATCACGGATGCGCTCGGCGCTGACCGTCGGCAGCAGATGCGCCGAAGCCGTCACGGCCCGCCATGTATCAGGCTCGATCTCAAAGCCCAGCACCGTGGCAAAGCGCACCGCGCGCAGCAGGCGCAGCCGGTCCTCTTCAAACCGCCTCATGGGGTCGCCGATGGCGCGCAGGATCCGCGCCTCCAGGTCGGCTCGGCCGCCGACATAATCAATGATGCGGTCATCCACGGGATCCCTGAAAAGCCCGTTCACCGTGAAGTCCCGCCTGCGCGCATCCTCCTCCGCCGTTGCAAAGGTCACGGACTCCGGCCTGCGCCCGTCCCGGTAGCTGCCGTCCGTTCGAAACGTCGCCACCTCCACCTGCTCCTCCCCACGCCTGACGATGACCACGCCAAAGTGCGCACCGACCGTCAGCGCGCCGGGGAAGAGACGGATCACCTGCTGAGGCGTTGCGCTCGTCGCGACGTCATGATCCTTGGGCGCGCGGCCTAACAAATAATCACGAACACAGCCGCCAGCCAGCAGGGCTTCATGCCCCGCCCGGCGAAGGGTCTGGATGATTTCGATGGCGGCTGTCATCCCGCTCCCATAACACCGCCGTCCCCCTTTTCCCAGCGCTCATGAAAAGATCCTGACCCGTTCAGGGACGAATCGCCCGGGGAGGGTGCCGGTCCGCCTCGATCAGCGGCGCCACCTGCTTCCAGAAAACGCCGGCAGGAAGGGCAAGGGTCGTCACCCGGTCCACCCGCGCGATGTTGATGCCCAGCGCCCTGCCCTTGAGGTCATACAGGGGGCCGCCCATGTCCTGGGGGCTCAGCGGCAGGTCATGCTGCAGCACCCTGGCAAAATGATCCGTGCGGACGGAGATGCCGCCATTGGCAAAATCCTCGCCCTCCCAGTTCATCATGATCCGGGTCCGGCTGGCGAGCCGCACCCGCGCAACCTCCACCTTGTCCTTGCGCCGGTATGTCACCTGCACCTGATCCCCGGGCTCGCGCTTCTTGATGTACTCATGCACCGCCTTGAAATCAGCAACCGCCTCACCGTCGATCTTCAGGATCACATCCCCTCCCTGAAGACCTGCGGCACCCGCCGGACTGTCCTCGGCAATGCTCAGGACACGCACCCCGCTCTTCCCTGGCTTTTCATCCATGCGGATGCCCATCGCCGCCCCCAGGCCTGGAATGCCACGCGCCCTGGCGCTGATGACGCCGATGCGAATTTCACCACCTCCCTTCACTGGCGCCGCCATCCACTCGCCATATTCCGGCAAGGGGGCGGCGACGTCAAAAACGACGGGTTTGACGTCGGCAACCCCCACCGCCTGAGCGAGCAGAAGATCGTGCTCCGGAAGGCGTTTGATCTCCCGGATGGCGGCCGATTTTGCTGCCTCCCAGCGGATGCGCCCCTTTTCAATCTCCGGAGTCTCGCTGGCCTTTGTCAGAAAGTAACCGTCGGCCCCCACCCAGACCGCCGACGCCAGCACGCCACCTGTTGCATCGACCACCTGGGCGCAGGCGAGCCTGGCCTCCGGCAGCATCGGCGTCACCTCCTTCAGCACCTGCTCACCATTCGTCCTCTCCTCACCGCTCAAGGTCGGACGCGCATCCGCCCGGAGCAGCACGGGAACCAGGATGGACAGGAAAAGGCAACGCATCATCCTTCATCCTCCTTGGGACGGCTGGCCAGCCTGACTCGAATGGCCTGCGTTGACGGGCCTCGTTGGATCTTCAGCATGACCTCATCTCCCGCCGCCCTCGCCCGGATGGCGTTGGAGAATTGAGTCACCGACCGCATCTCCTGGGCATCCAGGGCCTCCACGACATCTCCCGCCAGCAGCCCTACCGTCTTGGCCGGAGATCCCTCCAGCACCTGCAGCACCTCGACACGGCCTGCGGCATTGACATCCACGGAGGCGCCCAGGAACCCGCCGCTGCCCGTACCCCAGACACGGATCACCAGGCTGTTCTTCATTTCCTCCCAGGATCGGAGGAACGGCGCCATCGACACATGCATGTTGTGATCCCGCGCCTCCCAGATCTGGCTGTGAATGCCGATCACCTCGCCTCTCAGGTTGAAAAGCGGCCCGCCGGAGTCTCCTCCCATCAGAACGCAGTCCGTCTGAAGGGAGTTCGCCGTCTGCCGGATGACCCGCCCAACCCTGAGCACCACACCACGCTCCTTGTCGAAGCCGCCTGGATGGCCCAGGGCAAAGCACCAGTCGCCCGGCGTGACCCTGACCACGCTTCTGCCAATCTCCGCAAAAGGCCAGCGCAGGTCCGTGTCATGAAGCTGCACCAGCGCCGCATCCGTCGTCTTGTCCAGGCCCAGCGTCGTGCCCTTCACCTTCCGGCCATCGTCCAGCACGACACGCACCTCGCGTCCCGGAGTTTCGGCAACATGGGCGGCTGTCAGCACCAGCCCTGATTCATTGACGATCACCCCGCTTGCCGTGCCGTTGCCGATCTGAATCGCCACCACGGCAGGCCTGACCTTGGCGAACAACTCCCGCACCCTGGCTTGAACCTGCAGCAGCTCCGCATAAGAAACCTTGGCCGAATCCCCATGAACAGCACCGGCGGAGAGAACGCCCGCAGCGCCGACGCAGAAAAGGAGCCGGGAAAACAGATGCTTCAGGGATGACCTCATGGATGCGGCAGCCAGCTAATCGCAAAAATTCCACCCACTCTTTCCGTAGAACATCGACCGACGATCGGAATAAAAAAGAGGCGGTGGTGAAAAGCACCACCGCCTCAAAAAATGAACACAGGACAACTTACTTGCCCATGGCAACACCACCGGCGTTGGTCCAGACCGGGCTGGTGTCCTTCCAGGGCTTTGGCGTGACACCGGGCTGCTTGATGCTGATCATCTGGCGATCCCAGATGGCAGGCTCGCCGAAAAGCTTGCTGAAGCCACTGCGGTTGGAGTCATCAAGGGTCATGGTCACAATGAAGGCTCCGCCGGGCTGGGTGGGCTGAACGCCTTCCACAAAGACACGCTCAGGGGGCACGCTGTTGGAGTAAGGCCATTCGACACGACGGCGCTCAGGATCAGCGGAATCAAGAAGCAGGTAACGGCGGGTGTGATCCAGCCAGACCAGGATGCGTCCGCAGTAGGCGACTTCATCTTCAAAGGACTTGAAGCGACCATCGCCACGGGACAAGTTGACTCCTCGAATGTCGAGGGAGGCCACAAGCTGGTGGAAAGGCATCTTGACCTTAGGCACACCGATGCCAGGCTGACGATCAGCATTGGGCTGGCAGGTCAAAAGAAGCTTTGAAAGCTCTCCGGAACCAATGACCAAACCATAGGGGTTGCGCTTTGCTGCATTGCCAAGGGCACGGTCATAGCCACCGATAATGGTGTCGTAGTTGACATCTCCCTCAATCTTCACCTTGCCAAGAAGGCCGTACTTGGAGGAGTAAAAACTATGGTAGGAAGACGGACGCATCAGCGTCGGACCCCAGCCGAAGCCACCGGGAGCACCCAGCTGAGCACTGGCGGAAGTCGCCAGAGAAAAGGTGAGTGCAACGGCACCCATCACAATGATCGAGAGTTTGTTTTTCATTGGAGTCAGAAAACTTAAGCTTATGTCCCTACAAGCAGGAGTACAGCATGACTAGTTCCAATCGCCAACTGCTTCTTTGATCTTTTTTTGACGCAATTCCCCTCTCCTGGTGGCCATTTTTGGCACTCTCCTGGCAGTTGCTTAAGCTTTCTAAACCACTTCATCCCAGATGAAAACGGTGGCTCCACGCGCTCCATGTGCCCCAATCACGAGGCATTGCTCAATGTCGGCAGTCTTGGACGGGCCTGCCAGAAACAGGCCAAATCCCAGCCCTGCCTGACCCACTCTTCGATAGGCCTCATGCATGTCGGCCACGAGATCGACGGCCCGGACCACCACGAAAAGCTGTTCGGCAATCATCGGCAGGACCCGATGCCCCAGGTCGGACTCCTCCACCCAGACGGCCCCGTTTTCACAAACGCCGAACCGCGCGGGGAAAACTGCGGTGTGCAGGCCCTCCAGTTGATGAGGATCGGCCAAGACCCCCAGGTCGACATTTCCCGGCAAACCCGGAACAGTGGATGCCAGCCGGGCTTCCGCAGGCAGGTTTTCCCTCAGCCATAAGGCCGCCTCCTCCAGGCTTCTTCCCCGGATCACCCGGGCACCGATGAAGTCGAGCGTGGCGACAAACTGTGCGATCGAGTTTTCCATGCGGCCGCCGACTCCCAGGGCGGCAGGCTCAGGCAGCGGCTTCAAGGCCGGTTGCGCTCGGCGAATGGCATCAAGAATGTTTGCGCGGCTCATGGCGGGGGATTTTTGGCGGGGGGCTTCGCCCTTTCTGTCTCCGCAAGCCATTCACGGAACGACTGTACGGGAGCTTCCGGGAGCGCCCTGCTCCGGGTCCATGGATCCAGCTTCAACAGGTTGGCCAGAGGCAGGAAATGCCGCGCCAGGCGTCCGGCAAGGGCATAAAGCGCAGGTCGCTTCAGCACCAGGCCCGTGACCCGCATCGCCAAGGTCTTCCACCAGGGAGCATGTCCCTCCGCTGTGATCTCCTGCCGCCATTTCAGAAGCTGGGTGTGGATGTCGATCTTCACCGGACATACCGCCGAGCAGGAGCCGCAGAGCGTTGAGGCAAAGGGCATGTCCCCATGCGCCGCCTTGTCCACGTTGGGCGCGAGGATGCTGCCGATGGGGCCGGCGATGAAATAGCTGTAGCTGTAACCGCCGCTGCGCCGGTAAACCGGGCAGGTGTTGAAGCAGGCCGCGCAGCGGATGCAGGCGAGGCTCTTGCGGTAGTCCTCGCGCCCCAGCTGGCGGCTGCGGCCGTTGTCCACCAGGACGATGTGCATCTCCTGGCCAGGGCGCGGCCTGTAAAAGTGCGAGCTGAAGACGGTGCTGGGCTGGCCGGTGGCGCTGCGCGCGAGCAGCCGCAGGAAAACCCCGAGATGCTCCTGCTTCGGGATCATCTTCTCGATGCCCATGCAAGCGATGTGGACCGGCGCCAGATGCGCCCCCATGTCGGCGTTGCCTTCATTCGTGCACACGACAAAGCCGCCCGTTTCCGCCACGGAAAAATTGACCCCTGTGAGCGCCGCGTCCGCCGTCAGGAACTGCCGCCGCAGATGCTAGCGCGCCGCCTCGGTCAGCTCCTTCGCGTCGTCCATGCCCCTGGGCGTGCCGAGATGCTCATGGAACACCTCACCCACCTCCGCACGCTTCAGATGGATCGCCGGCATCACGATGTGGCTCGGCGGCTTGCGCTGAAGCTGGACGATGCGCTCGCCCAGGTCGGTGTCGATGAACTCGATTCCATGCTCCTCGAGATACGGGTTGAGGTGGCACTCCTCGGTCAGCATCGACTTGCTCTTCACCAGCTTCTTCACGCCATGCCGCGCCAGGATGCCGAGGACGATGCGGTTGTGCTCCTCGCCATCCGCGGCCCAGTGCACCTGGATGCCGTTGGCGGCGGCTCGTGACTCAAACTTCTCCAGATACTCGGCAAGTCTGGAAAGCGTGTGCTCCTTGATCTGAGAGGCAGCCTCCCTGAGCGCCTCCCAGTCCAGCACCTTTGCCGCCTGACGGTCACGCTTGACCCGCACCATCCACAAGGTCTGGTCATGCCAGGCCGCCCGCGCAGGATCACGGAGAAAATCATGGGCGTTGGCGGCGTGCGACATGGGGGTTTTGTTTTCGGCTCTCCTGAACCGGACTTCAGCCACGCTGTTCAGCCACGCATCCGGCCAGGATTTCAGCAATGTGCACCGCCTTCACCTGCGGTGCCTCCCTGGCCAGCAGGCCGCCCAGGTGCATCAGGCAGGACATGTCCGCACTGGTGATGAACTCCGCCCCGTGGCCGGCATGATCCCGGATCCGGTCCCGGCCCATCGACACCGAGACGTCGGGTTCAAACACGGAAAAGGTACCGCCAAAACCGCAACACTCGTCCGGGCGGTCCAGCGGCACCAGCTCAAGCCCTTCCACCAGGCTGAGCAGCTTCGCCGGCTTGGAAAACTCAGGCGCCATGCACTCGCTGCATTTTCCCAGTCCTAGCCCGCGCAGGCCGTGGCAGCTTGAATGCAGGCCCACCTTGTGCGGGAACCTGGCGGGCAGGCCCGTCACCTTCTCAATGTCATGCAGAAACTCGCACAACTCATGCACGCGGTGCGCCAGCGGATGATGCGCGGCCTCCAGGCTCTCCTTCAAATGCAGCACGCAGCTTCCCGAAGGCGAGACAATGTGCTCAAAGCGGTCGAACTCCGCCCTGAAGTCCGCCACACAGCCTTCGCTCAGGGAGGCGTAGCCGGAGTTCGACATCGGCTGCCCGCAGCAGGCAGGACGGGCGGGCACGACCACCTCATGCCCAAGCTGGCATAACAATGAATGCGTCGCCCTCCCCACCTGCGGTTAGAACTGGTCGACGTAGCAGGGGATGAACAGGCCGAGGGTCATGCGGCGGCCCTGGCGATGTTTTCCAGCAGGGCCCTGGCGCAGGCGGCGGCAAAGGCGGGATCATTGATCCCGACATCCAGCTCCTCCACCGGCACCGAGGGATTCAGCCCGGACTTCAGAGAGCTGAACAAGGCTTCATCAGCCGCCGCGCTGTGAAACGGCCCGCCTTCCGCGCTGATGACGCTGACACCTTTCCTCGGAATCAGCACCGTCACCGGCGCCGTGTAGCCGTTCACCTTGCCCGCGATGATCCGGCCGAGTTCTGCGCACTCCTCAGGCGTGGTGCGCATCAGGGTGACCTGCGGGTTGTGCTGGTAAAAAGTCCGCCCGGCATACTTCGCCGGCACCGTCTGCGGCTCGCCAAAGTTCACCATGTCCAGGCAGCCTGGGGCGATGATGGCGGGAACTCCCGCCTTCGCCGCCGCATCCAGGCGCTCGGGCCCCGCATTCAGCACGCCGCCGCAGAGCTCGTCCGCCCATTCCGTCGTGGTGATGTCGAGCACGCCCGCCACCATGCCGCTTTCAATCAGCGCCTCCATCGCCCGGCCGCCGTTGCCGGTGGCGGCAAAGACCAGCACCTCATAGCCGGCCTCCTCCAGGATTCGCCGGGCCTCCGTGACGCAGGCCGTCGTGTTGCCAAACATGCTCGCCACGATCAGCGGCTTGTCCGCCGCAGGAGCCTGCCTCCGCCCTTCGGCCGCCTCCACCATGCCGCAGACCGCCCCGGCGGCGTTTTCAAAGATGACACGGGTCAGGCGGTTGACTCCCGCCACATCCGCGATGGCCGGCATCATCACGATGTCCTTGGTGCCGACGTACGGCGCCGTGTTGCCGCTGGCCAGCGTGCTGACCATCAGCTTTGGAAAACCAATGGGCAGCGCCCGCATCGCCGACGTGCAGATGGCCGTGCCACCGCCGCCGCCCAGCGAAATGATGCCCTGGATCCTGCCTTCTCCGGCAAGCCTGGAAACCACACGCGCCGCCCCACGGGCCATCAGAGTCACACACTCCCCGCGATCCTGCCGCGCCAGAATTTCCTTCCAGTCATCCGCCGCAGCGGCGGCCAGCTCTTCGCTGCTGATGTCCGGCGTGATGCCCGGAGCAGCCAGGCTGCCCGCATTGATCAAAAGGACATCCAGGCCGTGCGCACGGATTTTTTCAGCAAGGAATGCATGTTCAGGGCCTTTGGTGTCGAAGGTGCCAAGGATGGCGACGGTGGGCATGGGCGGGAAGCTGGATGAAGGTTGGAAGATTACGACGCCAGAGAACGAAACTGACAGCCACTTCTCAAGCGCCGGGCTCCACTTTCATCCCACCAAAATCCACGCCTGGGGATCACCGCCCGTCCGCCCTGCCGGGAACCCTCGGGTCATGCGCCGGGACCAGCAGCCTGCGCTCCGCATCCCAGGTGATCGCCTGGCAGGCCCCGAAGCCTGACGACCGGTCCAGCCGGTGCCCCAGCTTCTCCAGCTCCGCGAGCGTGGCGTCGCCGAACGACTTTTCGATCTTCAGCTCGTCAGGAGCCCATTGATGATGAAAGCGCGGCTGCTTCAGGGCGGCGTTCGGCTCCATGCCGCGGTCAATGACGTTGGAGATGAGCAGCAGGGCCTGCGTGATGATCGTCGGCCCGCCGGCCGCTCCGGTCACCAGCACCGGCCTTCCGTCCTTGAACAGGATCGTCGGGCTCATGCTGGAAAGCGGCCTCTTGCCGGGCGCGACGGCGTTCGCCTCGGCACCAATGAGCTTGAAGGCGTTCGGCACGCCCGGCTGCACGGCAAAATCGTCCATCTCGTCATTCAAAAGCACCCCGGTGCCGGGCACGATGACCTTGCTGCCAAACGCCGTGTTGATCGTCTGGTTCAGCGCCACCCAGTTTCCTTCGGCGTCCGCCGTGCAGAGGAAGGTCGTGTGCTTGCCGAAAACGTCCCCCTCCCAGTGCGGCGGCATGTTGTGGGAGGGAACCCGGACCGCCTTCCCCAGGTCGATCTTCGCCGCCAGCGCCTTCGCGTAGCCGGGGTCGACCAGCCCGCGCGGCACGCGCGCAAAGTCGGGGTCGCCAAGCCAGTACGCCCGGTCGGCAAAGGCCAGCTTCATCGCCTCGGTGATGACATGCACGCGCAGTGCGTCGCTCATCCCGCCTATCGAAAAATGCTCCATCATCTGGAGGATCTGCGCCACATGCACGCCGCCGCTGCTGGGGGGAGGCATGGCCACCACCTCGTGCCCCCGGTAGCTGGCGCGCACCGGCTCACGCTCCAGCGCCTTGTATCCGGCCATGTCGGCCGCCGTGAGGATGCCGCCGTTCTCCTTCATCCATGCCTCCACCTTGCGCGCAAATTCACCCTCATAAAACCAGGAGACTCCATGCTCCGCCACCGCGCGGCAGGTCGCCGCCAGATCTTTCTGCACCAGCCTGTCCCCCTTTTTCAGCGGCGTGCCGTCGGGCTTGAAAAACAATGCAGCACTGGCGGGAAACCTCTTCAGCTTCGAAGCGGTGGCCGCCAGCTTCCGCGCATAGACCTCATCCAGCTCAAAGCCCTTTTCCGCGATCTCCGCCGCCGGCTTGAGCAGCTCCGCCAAAGGCAGACGGCCATGCTTTTTCACCGCCAGCTCATAGGCCTTCAGCGCACCCGGCACGCCGGAGGCAAGCGCCCCTGTCTTGCTGGCCTCGTCATCGACCCTGCCGTTCACCACATACATGTCCCGGTGCGCCCTTGCAGGAGCCGTCTCGCGGCCATCGATGCAGGTGATGCTGCCATCCGCCGCGCGGATGACGAAGAAGCAGCCGCCGCCGATGCCCGAGTTGTGCCCGTCCACCACGCCCAGGGCAAGCCCGGCGGCCACGGCGGCGTCCACGGCGTTGCCACCCTTTTGGTACGTCTTCAGCGCGGCCTCGGTGGCCAGTGGATGCACGGTGGCGGCGGCAAACCCGGGATAGCCCGGCTCCGCGGCGGTCAGGAGGGCTGCCGTGCAGAACTGCAGGCAAAGGTGCGGCATTTTCATGCCGCGAGCTTCTAGCGGTTTGCCGCAGGTTCGTCCACATCTCCGTTTCCACGCGTTGCAGCCGGTGCCTCGAAGGGGTTGATTTTCCGCCCTGCGCATGTTTGAAGCAGCGCTCCATGCCAGCCAAAAAGATCCTTTATTCCGGCCGCGTCCAGGGCGTCGGCTTCCGCTACAGCACCAAGCAGATCGCCTCGGGCTTCGAGGTGACGGGAAGCGTGAAAAACCTCCCGGACGGGCGTGTCGAGCTGCTGGCCTGCGCCCAGGACGGTGACGAGCTGGAGGCCTTTCTGGCCGCCATCGATGAAAGCAACCTGGGTTCGCTCATCAAAGAGCGTGAAATCACGGCGGTCACGCCGCCGGCAGGGCTTCGCGGCTTCGTCATCGAACGCTAAGCGTCCGGGCCGCCGCATCCTCAGAGCAGCTTCTTCCGCTTGAACCACCAGACCGGGATCAGGGCGGAGACCACCAGTGCACAGATCACCACCGGATAGGCCCAGGGCGCCTTGAGCTCGGGCATGTGCTCAAAGTTCATGCCGTAGATGCTGGCGATCAGCGTCGGCGGCATGAAGAGCACGCTGGCGATGGTGAAGATCTTGATGATCTGGTTCTGCTGGATGTTGATCAGCCCCAGCGTGGACTCGAGCAGGAAGGTCATCTCCTGCGTCTGCTGGTTGGTGTAGTCGTCCAGGGACTTCACGTCACGCATCACGGAGCGGAACTGCGCGGCCAGGTCGCCGCGCATCCAGGTCGCCGCGTTGCTGAGGAAGAACTGCAGCATGCGGCTGACGCTCAACAGGCTTTCACGAAGGTTCGCCACCAGCGCGCTGCGGCGGCCCAGCGTCTTCACAACATCGCCCAGGTCCTTCTCCACGGCGGCGTTGGCGCGGTGCGGGTCCAGCCGGAACACCTCGCGCGCCAGCTTCTTCAGGTCCCCCTCCACCATCTGCAGCGCGTCGGCGATGCGGGCGATGATGAGTTCGCACAGCACCAGGAAGACGGCGTCGCTGCTCATCGGGCATGGGCACTGGCGCTTCGCCTGCTCAATGAGGACGCGGAAGGCCATCGGATCGGCATAACGAACGGTGGTGAGGCAGTCCGGCGCGAGCACGAAGGAGATGGCCGTGTTGTCCGGCTCCGGGGTGTCCAGGCCGACGGGAATCCAGGCCGTCATGTAAAGAGTTCCCTTTTCCGTGTACAACCGGCTGGACTCCTCGATCTCCTGCATCTCCTCACGCGTCGGCAGGGTGTATTCCAACCAGCCTTCCGACTCCAGCTCCTCGGCGCGCGAAGGGTTCAGCAGGTCGAGGAAGACCAGGTTGTCCGGGAAGGGACGGACCTTGTCATCATTCCAGTCGATGAGCTGGCCTTGCTGGGTGAGGATTCGGACCATGCGAGGGTTGGGAAACGGGGGGAGGTCAAGTTAAGCAGCGCTTGTCAGGCGCGCCATGGAAAAGGTGAGGTTCACGCTTCTTTCAGGCCAGGGGCCGGGACCGGTGGCGGCTCCACTTTCAACCCCTGGCTGCGGATCAGCTCCAGCGTTCCGCGCAGCACCTCCGCACTCACCGGCGTGGCGTCATGCAGGAGAACGATGGCCCCCGGAGCCAGCCCGCGCGCGATGACCTTCAGAATCTGCCGCGTGTCGCTCCTCACCCCGTCAAAGCCGCGGCAGTTCCAGATCATCATCGTCAGGCCCAGCGCGCGCAGGACCGGCGGCAGGAAGAAATTATGATGCCCCACCGGAGGCCGGAACCAAAGCGGCACCCAACCAAGGATGCTGCGAAGACTTTCCTGGCAGCCCGCCGCCTCGCGCCAGAGCTGCCATGGACGCAGCGACCAGAAGCGGGCGGCGGGATGCGTCTGCGAATGATTGCCGACGGCATGTCCGCGCCTTTCAATCTCACGCACCAGCTCCGGATGACTCAGTGACTTGACGCCGATGAGGAAGAACAGCGCCTTCGCCTGATGTTCGTCGAGGATGTCGAGCAGGGCTGGCGTCGTCCGGGGATCAGGACCGTCATCAATCGTCAGACAGACACCACGCACGCCATCCGCCAGCCTCGAAACATGCGGGCCAAACCACTGGCAGCTCGGCACCACGGCGCCGATGCCGATGACGGTGAATGTGATGCCAAAGATGACCGCCGCCATGCCGGGACGCCCGAGGATCAACGCAGCAATCACGCCAGTCGCCGGAAGCAGGCTTAGCACAAACGCAACGGCGCTCTCCCGGCGACAGGACGGGGGCATGGGAGGAATGACCAAGGATGCGTCGGATTCGGCCATCAGGGAAGGACAGGTGCTGAATTGCACCGCCACGGCCCGTCGCACAACACCGAAGCAGCACAATCGCCGCCCGCGCTCCGCCGGGCTAGAGGCTCCGCACCATCGCCAGAGACTCCGCCAGCTGCCGGTGCCCGGCACGCTCGGCAAGGCGCGGAAACCTGCCGTTGAGCATGACGTAGCTGCCATTGCGGCTGAGCATGAGCTTGCGGTCCTTGATCTCCACCTCGCTGATGCCCGCGTGGGCCGCAGCCAGACGCAGGGCCGCGCAGGCCAGCAGGTTCTGCACCGGATGCGGCAGCTTGTCGCCAAACTGGTCGCGCCATTGCGCCTCGAGCTCGTCCAGCTCCTTCCTCGTCATCACCTCGCCCAGCTGTCGGTAGGCCGTGATCCTCATGCGGGTGTCCTCGATGAAGCTGGAGGGCAGGAAGGCTCCGGTCGCACCCTTCTCGGCCTGGGTCATCAGCGCCTCGCTCTGCACCAGGAAGTCGGCCCTCAGCGCCACGTCCACCGGACGAGGCACCCGCCGGCCCTGCATGCGCCCCACGGCCTGCTTGAGCATCTGGCAGTACATGTCGAAACCCACGGCGGCGATGTGGCCGCTCTGCTCGGTGCCCAGCAGGTTGCCCGCGCCGCGGATCTCCAGGTCGCGCAGGGCGATCTTGAAGCCGCTGCCCAGCCCGGTGTACTGCTTGATCGCGTTCACCCGCTTGCGCGCATCCCCCGCCGTGACCGCATCCCGCGGCAGCAGCAGGTAGGCGTGAGCCTGCTGGCCGCCGCGCCCGACACGGCCGCGAAGCTGGTACAAGTCGGCCAGCCCGAAGCGGTCGGCCCGGTCGATGATGATCGTGTTGGCGTTCGGAATGTCCACGCCGCTTTCAATGATGGTGGTGCAGACCAGAACGTCCGCCTCATTGTCGACAAACTTGTGCATGACGTCCTCCAGGATCTCCTCGTCCATCTGGCCGTGGCCGACGATGACCCTCGCCCCGGGGCAGAGCTCGCGGATGCGCATCGCCGTCTTTTCAATCGTCATCACGCGGTTGTGCAGCAGGAATACCTGGCCGCCGCGGTCCAGCTCGGCGTCAATGGCCTGCTTGATCACCCTCTCGTCATAAGGAGTGATGACCGTGCCCACCGCCTGCTTGTTCGGCGGCGGCGTCTCGATCGTACTCATGTCACGCATGCCCATCAGCGCCAGGTACAACGTGCGCGGGATCGGCGTGGCGCTCAGCGTCAGCACGTCCACCAGCCGGAACAGCTCCTTGAACTTCTCCTTGTGCTTCACCCCGAAGCGCTGCTCCTCGTCGATCACCACCAGGCCGAGGTCCTTGAAGCGCACGTCCTTGGAGATGACCCGGTGCGTGCCCACGACGATGTCCACCGTGCCGTCGCGCACGCCCTCCAGGATCTTCTTCTCGCGGTTCTTCGGCGTCAGTCGGCAGAGCATCTCCACCGTCACCGGAAACTCGCTCATGCGTTCGCGGATGTTCTGCCAGTGCTGCCGCGCCAGCACCGTCGTCGGCACCAGGATGGCCACCTGCTTGCCGCCCATCACGGCCTTGAACGCCGCGCGGATCGCCACCTCGGTCTTGCCAAAGCCCACGTCGGCGCAGAGCAGGCGGTCCATCGGTTTCTCCGCCTCCATGTCACGCTTGATCTCCTCCACGCAGCGCAGCTGGTCCGGCGTCTCCCGGTAAAGGAAGGACTGCTCGAACTCCACCTGCCACTTCGTGTCCGGAGGATGCGCGTAACCCTTCACGCTGCGGCGCTCGGCGCTGATGCTGAGCATCTTCGCCGCAAATTCCTCGACGCTCTTCTCGGCGCTCTTGCGCGTCTTGTGCCAGGCATTCCCCCCCAGCTTGCTGAGGGCAGGAGCACGGCCGCCGACCCCGACGTAACGGCTCACCAGATGGGCCTGCGCCACGGGCACGAACAGCCGGGCCTCGTCCGCATACAGGATGCTCAGCACCTCCTCCTTCCGTCCGTTGGGCGCCGTCCGCACCGCCACGCCGGCAAACCGGCCGATGCCGTGCTCGGCATGCACGACGAGGTCGCCGTCGCGCAGCTCGCTGAGCATGTCACGCGCCTTGCGCAGGTGTTCCGGGTCAGCCAGCTTCGCCCCCCGGGAGCGTCGCGACACCTGGTGCCTGCCGAAGATTTCCGCCCCGGTCAGCACCGCCAGCTTCGCCGCAGGAACCGTGAACCCCCGGTAAAGCAGACCCAGATGAGCCTCCACCGGCGCGGCGTTCGCCGCCCGCAGCTCCGCAAACCGCTCACGCTCAGCCTCGTTGTGAAAAAACACGACCGTCCTCCACCCAAGCTTCCGCCACTCGGCCACCTGCATCTCAAACTGCCTCCGCCGCGCCTCGTGCAGGACGAAGTCGGAAGCATCAAAAACTCCCAGAGGATTCTCATGAATCGCGGAGTCAAAATCCTCAGGGCCCTCCCCCGGCGCCGCCCCGGCGAGGATCCGGACATGCACCGGCACAGCCGCCGGATCTTCACCGATGATGAGCACCAGGTCATTGCCGCCGAGGTGATCCTTCAACCTGCCGGCCTCCGCCGCCTGCTCGGCCAGCTGAAGGATGACGTTCGCGCGCTCCAGCCTTTTGACAGAAGATTGATTATGCAGGTCAAAGGCGCGGATGGACTCGACCTCCTCGTCAAACCACTCCACCCGCAGCGGCTCCTCGGCCTGCCAGGAGTAGAAGTCGACGATGCCTCCGCGCCGGGCGAACTGGCCGCGCTCCATCACCACAGGAACACGTTCGTAACCAGCCCCGGAGAGCTGGCTGATGAAGTCTTCAATGTCCAGCCGCTGCCCCGCCTCGATCTGCCTCCGCTGCCTGGCCAGCTCCAGGGCGGCGGGGGCGGGCTCCTCCAGGCTGTCCGCACACAGGAGCAGGGCGCCATGTCCTTCCTCCGCAGCGCCGGCCCAGCGCTCCAGCACCGCCACGCGCTCCGCCATCAGGTCCGGGTCGGGCAGCGCCTCCTCACCGAACGCCTGCGAATGCCGGGGGAAATAAAGCGCCGGGGTCTGCCAAACCAAAAGTTCAGCCTGGAGGCGGTCCTGCGTCCGCGGGTCCGGCGCCAGCACCCAGAGGCGGCGGCGCATCTGCCGGGCACGTGCGGCGGCCATCGCCACCGCAAAGCCGTTTGCCTCGGGAGTCACATGGTCCAGCACCACCTCCGCACCGCCCAGCCTGCGGAGCCTGGACGCAAACTCCGGCGCCTGCATCGCCCCTCGCACCAGGGCATGGCATTCCACCCCTTCCTCCTCCGTCACTGGAGCAGGAATGGCTGGCTTCGGCGCTGCAACGGTCTTTTTGCGTGGCCGCGCCGGCTTTGAAACCGGGGGCTTGTCAGAACTCAAGGCTGGGCCATGAACAACGAATGGCGGGGCTATCAGGACGCGGAGGACTGCGAGTGCAAGAGCCGAAATCGCGGGCCTGTAATGTTCCTGACCATGTCCGCCAAACACCTGCTGCCCATCCTGCTTCTGTGTCTGCACGCCCGGGCCGCCGAACCTGACACCCGGCTGGTGCGGGAAACCGGCCCCCTCTCTCCGGAGCAGGAGCAGCAGGCCCTTCATGCACCCGCAGGCTTTGAGATCCGCCTGTTTGCCTGCGAACCCATGATCCACAAGCCCGTCAACCTGGCCTTCGATGAACGCGGCCGGCTGTGGGTGTCATCCACCGTCGAATATCCCTATTCGGCGGCGAAGGAACGCTGGTCGGACCCGCAGGGAACGCACGTCAGGGGCAGCCGCGACGCCATCAAGATCCTGGAGGACACCGACGGCGACGGCAGGGCCGACAAGGTCGTGGATTTCGCCGACGGCCTCAACATCCCCACCGGCGTGCTGCCCTGGCACAAGCCGGAACACAAGGCCGGCTGCATCGCCTGGAGCATCCCCAACCTCTGGTACTTCGCCGACACCGACGGCGACGACCGCGCGGACATCCGTCAGGTGCTCTTCGGCCCGCTCGGCTACGAAAAGGACACCCACGGCATGTGCAGCAGCTTCCGGCTCGGCGCCGACGGCTGGGTCTATGCCACTCATGGGTTCAACAACACCAGCCGCTTCCAAAGATCCGCAGATGACACAGATGGCCCAGATGCAGGACCCGCAAAATCATCTGTGAAATCCGCGCCATCTGCGGATGAACCCTTTCTGGAGCTTCACAGCGGCAACGTGTTCCGCTTCCGGCCCGACGGCTCGCGTGTCGAACGCTGGACGCACGGCCAGGTGAACCCCTTCGGCCTCGCCTGGGACGAACGCGGCAGCCTATACAGCGCCGACTGCCACAGCTCGCCGGTTTATCAGCTCATCCGAGGCGCGCACTACCCCAGCTTTGGCAAGCCTCATGACGGCCTCGGCTTCGCTCCTGTGATGTGCCAGCACACCCACGGCAGCACCGGCATCTGCGGCATCGCCTATGTCGACGGCGGCGTCTGGGGTCCGGAATGGAATGATCATTTGTTCGTCGGCAACGTCGTCACCTCCAGGGTCAACCATGACCGCGTCGTTTTCACCGGCAGCACGCCGAAGGCCGTCGAGCAGCCGGACTTCATCACCAGCGACGACCCCTGGTTCCGGCCCGTGGACCTCCGGCTCGGCCCCGACAACGCGCTCTACATCGCCGACTTCTACAACCGCATCATCGGCCACTATGAAGTGCCCCTCGATCATCCGGGCAGGGACCGTGAACGCGGCCGCATCTGGAAGGTGGTGAAAACCTCCGGCAGCTCCGCCCGGGTGATGCCCGCACAGCCCGATCTCTCCGATCCGACCGCCGTCGTCAGGACCGGCCCGCCCCAGCTCGCGCGGGCGGCCCTGGCACGCCTTCAGGAAAACCCTGTGTCCGCCGCCGTTCCGGCCCTGCTGGAAAGGCTGAGGACCACGCCGCCGGAGGATGAATCCCTCGTTCATCATCTGCGCATCACCCTTCGTGACCTGCTCGCCCTGCCCGGCGGATTCAAAGAGCTTCCGGCTGCCGCCGAGCTGTCCGTCATCGCCCTCGCGGTGCCCTCCGCCGAATCCGCCGCCTATGTCCTCGGCACGCTGGGGGACGGCCCGGTGACGCCTGCGGATGCCGCTCATGTGGCGCGCCACGCCGAACCAGCTTTGCTGACGCCTTTCATCGCGCGGACCCGCCGTACGGTCCCCGGATCCGTGCCCCTGGTCACCGCCATCCATGAAGGCCTTGGCGAACGCGGCCTGCCACCGCCCCCCGAATTTCTCGAATGGGCGCAGAAGCTCGCTGAGGACCATCTCAGCGCCCTGGCAAGGGCGCCTGCCGCCGCCTGGATGCAGGCCGCCTCGGCCGATCCCCCGGCGTGGACGCTGAGCGACCGGAAATGTTCCGACGGCACCCAGGCTCGGGTGCTGCAAAGCATGAACGTCGGCGGCGGAGATGAGGAGCGGCGCACGGGCGTGCTAAAATCGAGGCCCTTCACCGCGCCGGCCACGCTCTCGCTCTGGATCAACGGCCATCGTGGCTTCCCGAAGACGGCCCCTCACGACAAAAACCTCGTCAGGATCGTGGACGCAGGCTCCGGGGCCGTGCTCGCCAGCGCCTTTCCCCCGCGCAACGACGTCTGCCAGCAGACGCAGCTCGACCTCTCCGGCCATGCTGGGAAGCAGGTCTGGCTTGAAGTCGTCGACGGCGACGACGGCAGGGCCTTTGCCTGGCTCGGCATCACCCGCATCGAACCTCCGGTGGTTCGCGTGGACGATTTTCAGGGGGAATCCGTCGCGCGTGAAAACCTCAGGTCCCTGGCCCTCATCCTTCAGCACAGCGCGCCCGCCGGGCTTCGTGAAAAGCTCGCCGCTCATCTCCCGCCACGCCCGGCACCGCCGCCTCTGCCCGTGTCACCGGAGCAGCGGCTGCAGCTCGACAGGCTGATCGCGGACCGGGTCAGTACCTTCCGCGCCCGCAAGCCGGACATCGCCAGGGGCAGGCAGGCGTTTCAGACAAACTGCGCCGCCTGCCATCGCATCGGCGGACAGGGCGGCTTGATCGGCCCGCAGCTCGACGGCATCGGCGCCCGCGGCCCCGAACGTCTCGCGGAGGACATCCTGGACCCCAACCGCAACGTCGACGCCCATTTCCACCTTCACACCTTCACCCTGAAGGATGGCGGCACCTTCGCGGGCTTCCTGAAGGCCGAGGCCGGCCAGGTCAGCATCCTCGCCGACCCCGCCGGCCGGGAGCACCGGATCTCCAGACGAGACGTGGCGAAGAGCACGGTCACGCCCGTGTCGCTCATGCCGCCCGCCTTTGGCCAGATGCTGGACGAGGCCGTGTTTGCCGACCTCCTGGGCTACCTGCTTGAAGAACGGGCGGCCCGCTGACGGCCGCCTGCTCGAACAAAGGCTTCCCCTGATGCGTCTGAGGGTCTAACTTTAAATGATGTCATGAGAACCCGCCCCCTGCTCCTGCCCTGCCTTGCTCTTTTTCTGTCTGCGGCCGCCACGGGGTCAGCTCAGCTCGCCAAGCGACCGACCTCCCGCCTCGCCGTCGAGCCCGGCACGATTCACGTCGAGGACATCCTGCCGAAGCCAGTGTTCCTGAAGGTGGTGCAGGACTCGCCTGTCTACATCGCCTCCAAAATGGACCGTGCCATCGGCACCATGGCGCCGGGCACGGTGGTCAGGCTGGTGGCCCTTTCCGACAACGCCTTCCGGGTCCGGGGCCGCGCCCGCCACGGCGACGTCTCGGGCTGGCTGCCGGCGGCGGCGGTCGCCACGCCCGACCCCAGCCTGGTGCCCAACCTCAAAAAGCTTCATGACCGCCAGATGAAGGTCGAGGAGCTCATCGCCGCCCATCAGATCGCCCTTGGCATGACAGGCGAGGAAGTCGCCGCCTCCATGGGCAGGCCGACGCGCAAGAGCAGCAAGCTCAACACCTCAGGCAAGGAGGAGAAGCTCGAATATGTGATCTATGAAAGGGTGCCGCAGTACACCACGGGTGTGGACGCGTTCGGCCGGACCTTCCAGACCGTGACCTACATCAAGGTGGAAACCGGCAGCCTGGCGGTGAACCTCAAGGACAACGTGGTCGACAGCATTGAGGAGACCAAGGGCAACCCGCTTGGCAACGGCGGCGTCAGGATCATCCCCGGCCCCATGATC
This sequence comes from Prosthecobacter sp., assembly GCA_044345155.1. GTDB lineage: Bacteria > Verrucomicrobiota > Verrucomicrobiia > Verrucomicrobiales > Verrucomicrobiaceae > Prosthecobacter. The sequence goes on from JBIJBP010000002.1 coordinate 33,536, forward strand.
TTCGGCTTCTGAGGCACCCGTCTCACTGCAGCTCACGCAGCGCCTCGCGGATGATCCGGTCGGCGCCCCTGCCCGTCTCAAAGCCGGGCTGCTTCACCACCTCGTTCACCGCCTTCTGCGCCTCGCTCTGCTTGAAGCCAAGGGCGATCAGGGCCAGCACGGCGTCGCTCATCGCCTCCTGCTTCGGATCATGCGTGCCGCGCGCCGCCTTTGCCGCCTGCCAGGCGTCCACCACGCCGACCTTGTCCTTCAGCTCCAGCACGATGCGCTCCGCCGTCTTCTTGCCCACTCCCTTGATCCGCGCCAGGGCCGCCGTGTCGTTGCGGATGACGGCGTCCTTGAAGGCCGGCACCGGCATGCCGCTCAGCACCGAGAGCGCCATCTTCGGCCCGATCCCGGACACGCGGTCCATCAGCAGCCGGAACAGATCGCGCTCGTCGTTGCTCAGGAAGCCGAACAAAGTATGCTCCCGTTCCGTGACATGATGGTGCGTCAGCAGCGTGACCTCCGCCCCGGCCTGCGGCAGGCGGTCAAACGTCGTCAGCGGGATGTTCGCCAGATAGCCCACGCCGCCGACGTCGACGATGGCTTGATGAGGCATGGCTTCGGCGAGCTTTCCGCGTAAAAAGGCGATCATGCCCGCATGAAGGCGTGGCGGAACGGCAGGTCAAGGGCGCTCCGCCCTGCGGATGCGCCCGACGCCGCCCAGCCTGTCACGCGACCATTGCTTGACCTGCCCCTCCCGCTGCCTGAAATGCCCTCATGTCCGACCCAGCCGCCACCGCCGCCGACCCCATCCGCATCCTGTTTCTCGGAGATGTCGTGGGCGAGCCGGGCCGCAAGGCGGTCGCCACCCTGCTGCCGCTGCTCAAGGAGGAGCTGAAGGTCGACTTCGCCATCGTGAACGGCGAAAACGCCGCCGGCGGACGCGGCATCACCCCAAAGATCGCCATCGGCCTCATGCGCGCCGGAGCTGCCGTCATCACCACCGGCGACCACATCTGGGACCAGAAGGACCTCCTGCCCTTCATGAGCGAGGAACCCCGGCTTCTGCGCCCCGTCAACTACCCGGGCAATCCGCCGGGACAGGGCTCCATCGTCCTGGAGACCAAAAAGGGCAGGATCGGCGTCATCAACCTCCAGGGCCGCGTCTTCATGAAGGAGGGCATGGAAAACCCCTTCGTCGCCATCTCCCGGGCCGTGGAGGAGATGCGCCGCGAAACCTCCGTGATCTTCGTGGACTTCCACGCCGAGGCCACCAGCGAAAAGGTCGCCATGGGCTGGCACCTGGACGGCCTGGTCTCCGCCGTGGTCGGCACCCACACCCACGTCCCCACGGCGGACGAACGAATTTTGCCCAAAGGCACCGCCTTCCAGTGCGACGCCGGCATGTGCGGCCCCATGGAATCGGTGATCGGCAGCGAGATCCAGCCCGTGCTGGAGCGCTTTCACACCGCCATGCCCGCCAAGTTTGGCGTCGGCAGGGGCGCCGTCAGGATCAACGGGGTCCTGGTCACGGTCGACCCCGCCACAGGCAAAGCCACGGCCGTGGAGCGCGTGGCACGCACCTGGCACGAGTGACCGCTTACTTCGCCCCCTGCCTGCTGCGGATGACGTCGCCCAGCCACTTCGCCGTCTCGCTGGCGATGACATGGTAGCCGGCCTGGTTCGGATGCCGGTCAGAGTACCAGCCCGGCAGGTGGCCGAAATGCGCGTCCAGCCGGTTGTCAGACACGACAATCTTCGGATCGTCGCCCTCTGGCTGAACATAGGGCGTGGCAAGCGGGCGCAGGGCCTCCGGCACCTTGGCCAGCGAATAGCGGCGGTAGTTCAGCATGACGGGCCCCTTCTTCAGCTCGGCGGCATAACGCGGATAGATGTCGAAGACGGTGAGCTTCTCCGTGGCCGCGATGTCCTGGATCATCGTGTTGAGGGCGAGGCTGGCTTTCGGATCCAGGTAGGGGATCACGGTCATGGGAATCAGCATCGCCTTCGGATGATCCTTGCGCAGCCGCCCGATCAGTTCACGGAAGTCGGCCGGAAAATTGACGTCAAACTTCTCCCTTTTGGCACGGTCGTTGAGCCCGTAGCGGATGAAGATGTAGTCGGCCTGCGGCTTCGTCTTCACGGCCTTGTCATAGCGGGTGTCGAGCAGGCGGCGGATGAACTCGCCGCTGACGCCTTCATTGTACACGTCACAGGGCGGCAATCCTGGCTGCGAGGCCAGCAGGATGCGCAGCGTGTCCTCAAACTGCGGCTCATCCGGGTCAAGCTTCTTCGGAATACTTGCCTCGGTGGTGCTGTCCCCCAGCAGGATGACCTGCAGGCGCCTTGGCCCGGCGGTGGCATCGCTGAAGACAAAGGGCTTGCCGTCCCCAAGGATCTGGTCGGAGGTGACGGTCGGGCAGATGTGGCGCTCCACATGCTCGATGAACAGCTCCGTGCCGCGCCGGTGGCTGACAAAGGGCCAGCGTGCCGGGTTGTACATGGCGTCCGTGAGGTCACGCATCAGCACCACATGACGGCCGTTCTTCGCCATCTGCCGCAAACCAAAAGGACGACCGGCCACGCACATGTTCACATGCACGCCCATGAGGATGACGTTGTCGATCCCGCGCGCCTCCAGCAGGTTCCAGATCTCCGTGCCGGAGTCGCTGATCGCGTCCTTCTCAGGGTCGATGCGCAGCACGTCGATCTGCTTCGTCCAGGGGGCCTTGGGGTTCAGGCCCTTTGCCGTGAGCTCCGCCGCCCACCGGGCGTGCTCCACTGGATCATCATCCTCGCCGCCGTCCGTCTGGTCGATGGGATACACGGCCCGCTCCTCGGCCGGAATCTGCCGGCACCATTCACCGATCTTGTCCGGCAGGCGGGCGGCGGCGGGCGCCGCCTTGGCACGCTGCCGCGCCGGACTGCCTTCATAGGGCTTCATGCAGCTGCTTGGCGCATGGATGATGAGCACGCCGGCCTGGCGCGCCTTCTCCAGCACCTGGTTCATGCGGAGCGCCATCTCACCCTCGCGGATGACGGCGTTGCGGCAGTGGTGCAGGTCCCACATGTCACAGACGATCATCGCCGTGCGCGAGGGCAGCCACTGCTCCTTCACCAGGACCGGGCGTCCCGTGGCGCTTCTTGACTGCAGGGTCAGCGGCAGGGCGGTCTCGGCAACAACAGGGCTGCTGAGCAGAAAGGCGGCGAGAAAAATAGGCAGGCGCATGGCAGACCTGTACGTCCGCCCAAAGCCCTTTCGCACAGCGCGGGCCGCTGGCTATTTCGCAAACGCACCGACCACCTGTGGAGCAGCGCCTTTCGTCAGCTCAAAGATCTCCGGGCTGGCGGCATAGGCGTCCTCATGAAAGCGGTCGGCCAGATCGGCGGCGAACTCCTCCAGGGCGCCGGCACGGGCGGGAAACAGATAGAGCGAATGCCGGTCCGGCAACGCCGCCCACAGCTTTTCGCCCAGCACTTTTTCAAACAGGGCCGGCAGCGAAGGCGCGATGAGCAGACAGGCCATCACCGGGCGGTCGCCACGATAAACCGCGTAGATCACCCGTCCCTCCGCATCCTTGATCAGGTCGGGCTTCAATGCGGCAAGCAGGCGGTCGGCGGTTTTTTGGGCACGTTCCGCAAAAGTCTCCGGGCTCAGTCCCAGCCTGGCAAAATCCTCCCTGGGATAGGCCTCGATGCCAGGCTTCTCCGCAATCTCACGGGCAGGGCTGAACACCGTGGCCTGCGCGCCCTCCGGCACCAGGCTGCGCTCGGTCCGCATCGCCCGCGGCTCCGGCAGCATCAGCAGCATCTCCAGCTCCGGCTTTTCCTGGCAGGGAGCCGCTGCTGTGACCATGGCGAACAAAAGCTGGAGATGGAGGGGTTTCACACCGCCATGGTCGGGAAACCCGGCCCGGAATCAAGCACGGCCGGATGCTCCCATGCCGGCACCCCTTATCCCTTCAGGTTGCACTTTTTGTTTTCCTGCTCCTGAAAGACGGCCACATCTGAGTCCGCCATTCTCCCTCCTTCCCCATGCTTCTCCGACCCACCGCCTGCCTCCTCCTGGCCGTCGCCAGCCTCTCCGCCGCGGATTCCGCCGATGTCGTCATCTACGGCGGCACCTCCGGAGGCATCACCGCCGCCATCCAGACCGCCCGCATGGGCCGGACCGCCATCCTGATCGAGCCCACCCGCTTCCTCGGCGGCCTCACCACCGGCGGCCTCGGCGCCACCGACATCGGCAACAAGAAGGCCATCGGCGGGCTCTCCCGCGAATTCTACGCAAACATCTTCCGCCATTACTCCGACGCCGCCCGCTGGAAGCATCAGACCCGCGACGAGTACTATGCAAAAAAGCCCCACGGTAACTCAGGCGCTGAATCCACGATGTGGACCTTCGAACCCCATGCCGCCTCCGAGATCTATGACGCCATGCTCAAAGAGGCGGGTGACAAGGTGACCGTGGTGTTCGGCGAACGCCTCGACCTGAAGAAGGGCGTCGTGAAGGAGGGGGCGAAGATCACCCGGATCCTCATGGAAAGCGGCCGTGAATTCACCGCGCCGATGTTCATCGACGCCACCTACGAGGGCGACCTGATGGCGAAGGCGGGCGTCGGCTACCATGTCGGCCGCGAGGCCAACAGCGTTTACAACGAAACCCTCAACGGCGTGCAGGTCGGCCACAGCATCCATCATCAGTTCACCAAGAACGTCGACCCCTATGTGAAGCCCGGCGATCCCTCCAGCGGCCTGCTGCCCGGCATCGAAAAGGAGCCCGGCGAGGAGTTCAGCGGCGATAAAAAGGTGCAGGCCTACAACTTCCGCATGTGCACCACCGACGTGCCGGAAAACCGGCGCGACTGGGAGAAGCCGGCGAACTATGACGAACGCTGGTTTGAGCTCGCCTTGCGCAACGTCGAAGCCGGGGACATGCGCATCTCCTGGGCTCCGAGCTGGATGCCCAACCGCAAGACCGACACGAACAACAACTTCGCCGTCAGCACCGACTTCATCGGCCAGAACTGGGACTACCCCGAGGCGGACTACGAAACCCGCGCGAAAATCTGGAAGGCCCACGAGGACTGGCAGAAGGGCCTCATGTGGACCTATGCCCACCATCCTCGCGTTCCGGAAAAGATCCGTGAGGCCTTCCGGAAGCTCGGCCTGGCGAAGGACGAGTTCACCGACAACGACAACTGGCCGCGCCAGCTCTACGTCCGCGAGGCCCGCCGCATGATCAGCGACTACGTGATGACCGAGAAGAACTGCAAGCGCCGCGAGGTCGTCGAAGACAGCGTCGGCATGGGCGCCTACAACATGGACTCCCACAACATCCAGCGTTACGTTACCAAGGAGGGTTTTGTCCGCAACGAGGGCGACGTCCAGGTCGGCAGCCGCCCCTATCCGGTGAGCTATCGCAGCATCCGCCCGAAGGCCGCCGAGTGCAGCAACCTGCTCGTGCCCGTCTGCCTCAGCGCCAGCCACATCGCCTACGGCAGCATCCGCATGGAGCCAGTCTTCATGGTGCTTGGTCAAAGCGCCGCCACTGCCGCCGTGCATGCCATCGAACAGGGAACCACGGTCCAGGGCGTCGACTACGCGAAGCTGAAGGAGCGCCTGCTCAAGGACGGCCAGGTGCTCGACTTTGAATCGCCTCCCGCCCCCGAGGTCAGCTCCTTCAAGAAGGACCAGATCCCCGGCATCGTCGTGGACGACAACGAGGCCGAGCTCACCGGCTTTGAGTCCGAAGGCCACACCACGGGTGGTTTCGTTGAGCGCGGCTACCGCCATGACGGCAATGCCTTGAAGGGCGAACAAAAGGCGAAGTACACCCCGAGCCTGCCAAAGGCCGGACGCTACGCCGTCGCCATCAGCTACGGCGCCCTCGGCAACCGCGCCGCCAACGTGCCCGTCACCGTCCACTCAGCCGATGGAGACAAGGTCGTGATCGTCGATCAGAAGCAGAAGCCAGCCGGCAAGTTCAACCTGCATCCCCTCGGCAGCTTCCGTTTTGAAGCCGGCAGGTCAGGCTGGGTGCAGATCTCCAACGAGGGCACCCAGGGCCACGTCATCATCGATGCCGTGCAGTTCGTGGCCGAGTAGCCTCCGGCATGCCAGGAGCACAGCGCTCCGCAGCCGGAGTGAACGCAGAAGCAACGTGGAGAAGCCTTGAAGGTTCTTCGAGGTTCCCGGCTGTTTCATCGGATTGTGGCAGGAAGATTTTGAGAATGTGTGACCTAACCACCTAGCTGCGGAGCAGGAACTCCGCGCCGCCCCGGCTTCAGGCCTGACGGCCGCCGTCCTTATCCGTGAAATCAAAGGAGCGGGGACGTTCTTCACGCAGGGAGGTGCGCCCGCCGCGGCGTCGGCGGAACACATCAAAGGCGATGTCCGAACCGTCGACCTTCATCTGATAAACCATCTTCAACAGCACGCCGAGCCTGCCTTTGGGAAACCCGGCCTTGCTGGCGAACCAGCCGAGATATTCCGCCGGCAGGTCATAGATCGGCACACCGTTGGGCGGACAGAACTGCGGGCCGAACTTGCCGAAAGGCATGTGCGTCCGCCCGATCTCCTCGAGATCGCGCCGCATCTGTTCGGCCAGGTCGTCCACGGGCGGCTCAGGGCACCGGGTTGGCCTTGCCGCCCAGGCACCACAGGGATTTCTCCGTGCGGACATAGAGGCGGCCTTCACCAATGGCCGGGCTGGCGTTGATCGGCGCGTCCAGCTTGGTGGCGCTGAGCTGCTCAAACTTGTCCCCGGCCTTGATCACGATCAGGTCACCCTGCTGGCTGCCGGCAAAGAACTTGCCGTCACCCGCCACCGGGCTGCTGAAGAACTTGCTGCTGCCGGCACTGCCGTTGACGCGCTCCTCATAGAGCTGCTTGCCGGACTTGAAGTCCACCACCTTCAGGATGCCGCCGTCGCCGAGCAGGTACAGCAGGCCGTCCATGACCAGCGGCGAGGGCACGTAGGGCAGGCCCTTGCTGAATTCAAAGGGCACGGGCTTCGGCTCGGCGCCGCTCACGTCCAGGGCGGCGAATTCCTTCACGCCGCCGCCGGTGCCGAAGGTACAGAAGTAGCGGTCGCCATCGAGCACGCCGGAGCCCAGGCTGCGCTGGTTGTAGCCGGGGTTGTGCTGCCAGTTCTTTTTGCCGGTCGCGGGGTCAATGCCCATGACGCCGCTGGCGTTGTTGGTGCAGATGACCTCGTTTTTGCCGTCCGCACGCTGGTGGACGACGGGGGTGGAGAAGGTGTTGAGGCAGTTCGGCAGCTCGGTCTTCCACAGCTGCTTTCCAGTCTTGACGTCGAGGCCGACGATGCAGGCTTTCCAGGCCTGCTGCACCGGATCCTCGGTGTACACCTTGCCGTCACGCTGCCAGTCGAACTCGCTGCGCACGATCATGACGCCGTCCACCACGACCGGCGAGATGCCGGTGCCATGCTCATGAATGTAGTCCGCCACGTGGTCATTGCGCCAGAGCAGCTTGCCGTTGTGGTCCAGGGCCAGCGCCTGGATGGTGTTGCCCGTGCACCAGTTGATGTAGATGCGCTCGGCGTCGATGAAGGGCGAGCTGCTCGCGAAGCTGTTGAAGTTGTGCTTCTTGTGCTCGGTGAAGTTTTCCTCAAAGCGCCAGACTTCCGAGCCGTCCTTGGCGTTCAGCATCATGACGGCGCGCTTGCCGGGACCTGTTTCAGCCGTGACCACCACCTTGTCCTGCCAGAGCACCGGCGAGGACCAACCCTTGCCCAGCTCCACCTTCCAGACGGTGGTTTCCGGGCTCATCCGGTCCGGCAGTCCCGTGGTTTGGGCCACACCGCTGCCGTTGGGGCCGCGAAACCGGCTCCAGTCAGTGGCGGCGGAGGCGGCGGAGGCCAGGAAAAGCAGGAGGCAGGAGGCGAGGGGAAATTTCATGGCACAGGGCGATTAGAGCCGCCTGAATCGTCCGCCACCAGGCCTTTCTTGCGGATCATTTCCGCCATCGGCCCGCTCCGAAGGCACCCGTCACGCCCTCCTTCCGTGCTTGACCCTTTGACCGCCCGCCTCTTCCGGCTAACCTCGCCCTCCTTTTTTCCCTGATCATGAGCGCCGAGACCCCTGCCAAAAAGAACTACAAAGACACCGTTCGTCTGCCGAAGACCGACTTCCCGATGAAGGCGGACCTCGTGGCGCGCGAACCCCAGCGTCTGGCCAAGTGGGAGGCTTCCGGCCTTTACCAGCGCATCATGAAGCAGGCCGCCGGCCGCCCGAAATTCATCCTCCACGATGGCCCGCCCTTCGCCAATGGCGACGTCCACATGGGCACCGCCCTCAACAAGGTGCTCAAGGATCTCATCGTGAAGTCGAAGACCATGGCCGGCTTCCATGCCCCCTACATCCCCGGCTGGGACTGCCACGGCCTGCCCATCGAGTTCAAGGTCGTGAAGGAGGCCAAGGACCTCGCCCCCGCGGAAATCCGCACTCGCTCCGAAGCCTACGCCCGCAAGTTCATCGACATCCAGCGCCAGTCCTTCAAGCGTCTCGGTGTGTTCGGCGACTGGGACAATCCCTACCTCACGCTCGCGCCCTCCTATGAGGCCGACATCATGCGCACCTTTGCGAAGTTCCTCGAGAAGGGACTCGTCTATCGCGCCAAGCGCCCCGTGCTCTGGAGCTTCGGCGCCCAGACCGCTCTCGCCGAGGCCGAGGTTGAGTACAAGGAGAAGACCTCGCCGGCCATCTACGTGCCCTTTGCCCTCCTCAATCCGCCGCCTGGGCTGGAAGGCGCCCATCTGGTCATCTGGACCACCACGCCCTGGACCCTGCCCGCCAACCTTGGCATCGCCCTGCACCCGGACTTTGACTACGTCAGCGGCAGCTTCACCCATGCGGAGAAGGGCCACAGCCTGAAGCTCATCATCGCCACCTCGCGCCTTGAGGCCTTTCAGAAGGAAACCGGCTATGCGCTCGACAGCACGCATGCTCCGGAAAAGTTCAAGGGCAGCCTGCTCAACGGCGCCGAGGCGCAGCATCCCTTCCTGCCGCGCGGATCAAAGATCATCAACGCGCTCTTTGTCACCGACGACACCGGCACCGGTGCGGTCCACATGGCCCCCGGCCACGGCACCGACGACTACATCGCCGGACGCGAGCATGGCCTGGAGATCCTTTCGCCCGTTGACGACGCCGGTTGTTATACCGCCGAGTGCGGCCTTCCCGACTTTGTCGGCAGGCACGTCTTCAAGAGCAATGAAGGCATCATCGAGCTGCTGCAGAGCAAGGGCGCGCTGCTCGGCAACACGCCCTATGTTCATCAATACCCGCACTGCTGGCGCTCCAAGACGCCCATCATCTTCCGCGCCGTCGAGCAGTTCTTCATCCGAATCAGCGACTTCCGCGCCGATGCCCTGAAGGCCATCGACACGGTCAACTGGCTGCCCGCCTGGGGACGCAACCGCATTTACGGCACGGTCGAAAGCCGCCCCGACTGGTGCATCAGCCGCCAGCGCACCTGGGGCGTGCCGCTGCCCGTCTTCTACGATGCGAACGGCCAGGCCATCATGGACGCCGCCATCTCCCACAAGGTCGCCGACGCCGTCGAGAAGCACGGCACCAACCTGTGGTTTGAAAAGGATGACGCCTTCTGGAGCGACCTCGTCGGCCTGCCCGCCGGCTGCCGTCGCTGCAAGGACACGCTCGATGTCTGGATCGACTCCGGCTCGTCCTCCGTCGCCGTCCTCGACCGCCATCCCGAGCTGCACTGCCCCGCCGATGTCTACATCGAGGGCACCGACCAGCACCGCGGCTGGTTCCAGAGCAGCCTCATGGTCAGCGTCGCCGTGCGCGGCGCCGCACCTTACAAGACCGTCATCACCAACGGCTTCGTCGTCGACACCAGCGGCAAGAAGATCAGCAAGAGCGACCAGGGCAGCGACAAGGCCGCGAAGCCGATGACCGCCGATCATTACTACAACAAGTACGGCGGCGACATGGTCCGCCTCTGGGCCGCCAGCGTCGATTACCAGAACGACGTGCCCTTCAGCGAGGAGCTGTTCCAGCAGACCGGTGAGTCCTACCGCCGCATCCGCAACACCTTCCGCGTCCTGCTCGGCAACCTGCATGATGAGGATAAAAACTCCCCGGTGAAATCGGCGGATTACACCCTCATCGACCGCTGGGTCCTGGAGCGCCTGCACGCCATCACCAGCGAGTGCCTGGCCGCCTTCGCCGCCTACGAGTTCCGCAAGGTCATCAGCACCATCACCCAGTTCGTCTCCGGCGACCTCTCCGCGCTCTACATCGACATCACCAAGGACCGGATGTACTGCGATGCCGGCAACAGCCCGCGTCGTCGTGCCACCCAGGCCGCCATCCGCGAGGTCACCGAGACGCTGGTGAAGCTGCTCGCCCCCATCCTCGCCTACACCGCCGACGAAACCTGGGAGTTCCTCGGCCACGCGGAAAGCGTCCATCTCGAAGCCTTCCCGCAGCCGAACCCCGCCTTTGCCGGCACCGAGGCCACGGCCGCCGTTGAAGATCTGCTCAAGGCCCGCGCCGTCATTCAGCAGGCCATCGAAGCCGCCCGTCAGGCCAAGCTGATCGGCTCCAACCTGGAGGCCACCGTAAGGCTCACCCTGCCCGAGAAAGGCTTCAGTCACGCCATCTTCAGCGACCTGCCCGCGCTTCAGGAATTCTTCATCCTCAGCGACCTTCACCTCTCCAGAGGTCCCGAGCTCGCCGCGAAGGTGGAGGTCTGCACGAATCCCAAATGCGAACGCTGCTGGCGCCTGCTGCCGGATGTGGGTTCGCACGCCGAACACCCGACGCTTTGCGGACGTTGCGTGGAGGCGGTGGCGTAAAATCGAGCGGCACTCGAATTCGCCAGCCCTGCCTGACCATCTTCACACCCTTCATTTCTTCATCCTGCGCTCATGCAGCACGTTCTCATCATTCACGAAGTCGAGTCCTATCCGGCTTGGAAGGCTGTGTTTGATCAGGCTGCGGGCATTCGGAAGAATGCCGGCGAAATCAGTTATCAGCTGCTTCGTTACGACCAGGATGCGAACAACATCGTGCATTTTTCCGAGTGGTCTTCACTCGAGAATGCCCGGCGTTTTTTTGAATCTCCTGAACTGGTTGAAATCCGGAAACAAGCGGGCGTCAAAGCACCCGATTTTATCTATCTTCAAGAGCTGGAACGAGGCGTTTTGTAGGGTGCTTTGGATGCTCTCAAGAGTGCCAGGCAAGGGGTGTTTCTCTCCATGGGGAATAAGTCTTCCCCCAAGCCCAAGGGGCTTGCGTCATGCAGCCCAGGAGCGCCGAGCGGAGCGAGTGCTCTCCTGGGTTCCGTGAGACCTTCGGCATCGTCAGATCCAGAACCCCGTCGGGGTTCCGTCATGCGGGGTGTTCTGAGGCGGAGTAGCATCCTTGGCCTCCCTTGACGGGACCCCGGTGGGGTCCGCCGGGTGAATTCGCCGGGTGGACTGTTTGACCCAGGAGAGGCCGCTTCGCGTCCACTCCTGGGCTGCTTGACGCGACCCCGTCGGGGTCGGGAGCAGGCGGAGCAAGTCGTCATGAGCTTGAGCTCGTGAGGACGTGGGGGACTTCAATGCTGCTTGCTTCGATCGGCGTTGTGGCGGGCTGAAGCCCATCTCTACTTTCATGGACCGCTGCGCGCACACTCGGGGTTGTGGCCGTCCACCAGCCCAGGCCGTTCTGTTCGCCTGGTTTCGCAGGCGCCTGAAAGGATCTTCCTTCTCTGGTTGATTCTTGAAACCTATGATGCGGGTCTGTTTACTTTTCCTCCTGCCGCTGCTTGGCACCGGCGCCGTGAAGGCCCAGATGGCCAACCAGCCGCCGACACCTCATTGGATCGGCGTTTCTGCCAAGAACGGTGCGGAGGCGCGGATCGAAACGCGCTTTGAAACCCCGGCGCGTCTGCTGAAGGCGATCCTGCTCCTCGCCTGCGGGACGGACACCGAGGTCCACCTGAACGGCAGGCTGCTGCGCAAGGTGCCCGCCACCCGGGAGCAGCCGGCGCTGAGCATCGACCTCACGGCCCAGGTCCGGCCCGGGCCTAACCAAATCAGCTTCCAGGCGTCCGGCCTGCGTGTCGCGGCGCTGCTGGAGGTGAACGGCGACCTTGCCGCCGTGAACTGGCGCGTCACCGACGGCTCCTGGAGCTCGCCCCAGGGCAGGGTGGCCGATCTAGGCCTGGTGAACTCGGGCGGCTCGGCGAACCCCTTCGACCTGAAGAAGACCTTCGACGCCTACAACTCCTGGCAGCTGGCCAAACCGGGTTCGCAGAACCAGGCCACCGACCCGGCGGACTTCACCCTGCCATCCGGGTTCAAGGCCGAGCTCGTCCGCTCCGCGCAGCCGGGGGAGGATTCTTGGGTGGCGATGGCCTTTGATCCTCGGGGCGGCCTGACGCTGGCCCGTGAGAAGAAGGGCCTGCTGCGCCTGGATGACGCCGTGCATGCAAGCCCCGCCTCCTCCCTGAAAGTTGTCGAGGACAGCCTGCTCGAATGCCGCGGCCTGCTGCATGCCCATGGCGTGCTGTATGCCAACGCCAACAACAGCAAGGGCCTCTACCGACTGCGCGATGCCGATGGCGACGGGGTTTATGAGCACAAGGAGGAGCTCATGCACAGCGAGGGCGGCGTGGGCCATGGGCGCAACCACATCAAGCTCGGGCCCGACGGCCGGATCTGGATCGCGCATGGCAACAATGTCCTTCTGCCCAGCCCGGTCGCCGGGGATTCGCCGCTGAAGAACTACGCCTGGGACCAGGTGCTGCCGAATCCCTGGGACGGCAGCATGTTTGACGGCAACGTCGAGCTGCCCGCCGGACATGTGCTGGCCTTCGACCCGCAGACGAGCCGCATCGAGCTGGTGGCAGGCGGCCTGCGCAACCCGCTCGACATCGCCTTCAACCGCGAGGACGAGCTGTTCACCTTTGACGCCGACATGGAACGGGATGTCGGCACCCCGTGGTACATGCCGACGCGCGTCCTGCATGTCGTGTCTGGCGCCGACTTCGGCTGGCGGCGCGGCACGGGCAGGTTCCCCGCGTGGTATGCCGACACGCTGCCCGCCGCCGTGGACATCGGCCTGTCATCACCCACCGGCATCTGCTTCGGCCACGGCCTGAAGTTCCCGGACCCCTATGAAGAAGCGCTCTACATCCTCGACTGGAGCTACGGGCGCATCATCGCCGTGCACCTCCGGCCCGATGGCGCCAGCTACACCGGCACGCAGGAGACCTTTGTGGCCGGGCGGCCGTTGAACGTCACCGACGCCTGCGTGGGCCCGGACGGTGCGCTGTGGTTCATCACCGGCGGACGTGGCACGCAGAGCGGCCTGTATCGCGTGACCTGGACCGGTGGAGAGGTGGTGCGTCAGAAGCCGAAGGAAGACCCGAAGGCGAAGGAGCTGCGTGCGCTGAGGCGGCGGCTGGAAGCCTGGCACGGCGGTGTCGAGCCCGGACAGCGCGAGCAGGCTCTGGCCGTCATCCTGCCCGCTCTGGACCATGAAGATCGGTTCATTCGTCATGCCGCTCGACTCGCGCTTGAGCAGGTGCCGGTTTCGTCTTGGAAGCAGGAGATCCTGGGCGAATCGAAGGGCTGGAGTGGCATCCTGGGCTGCCTTGCGCTTGCCCGGACGGGCCAGGCCTCCGACCTGCCGGGCATCGTGGCGCGCCTGAACTCGCTTTCCTGGAACGATCTCCGTGAAGACCAGAAGCTTGCCACCCTGCGCACGTTGAGTGTTGCGCTCGCCAGGTTCGGGGATGCCTCCGAGGCAGACCGGGTGCGTCTGCTCGCCTGGCTGGACCCGTTGTTTCCGGCGAAAACGCGGGAGCAGAACCAGGAGTTGTGCCGGCTGCTTGTCCGTCTGGGGTCGAAGCAGGTTTTGGATGAGGCGCTCGCGCTGCTGAAGGACGCCACCGCCAGCGAGGACCTGGTCTTCTATCCCGTGCATTTGCGTTATCTCAAAGAAGGTTGGGCCATGGACTCGCGCCGCGTGGTCTTCGAGGCGCTCAACCGTGCCGAGAAGCTGAACGGCGCCAGCACCTACTTCAAGACGATCCAGGACACGCGCAGCGAGATGGCCGCCGCCCTGCCTGCGGAGCAGATGACCGCCCTGGCCGCCGTCATTCATCCGCCCAAGGCTGCCGAGCTTTCCCCGCACGCCCTGCCCGGCCACACCTTCCGCGTCTGGAAGCTGGAGGATCTGGAGCCGCGTCTGGCGGAGGTCGCACGCGGGCGTTCCTTTGAAAAGGGCCGCGCCGCCGCCATCACCGCACAGTGCGTTTTCTGCCACACGATGAGCCGGGATCGCAGCCTGCCCGCCGGGCTGTTCGGGCCGGAGCTGGTGCAGGTCTCCGCACGCTTCGGCCGCCGTGACCTGCTCGACCACATTCTCAACCCCTCGAAGGTGGTCGATGAAAAGTTCCGCTTTGTCACCGTGGTCAGGACTGATGGACGGACGGTGACCGGCAGCCTGGAGGGCGAGGACGACGAGCGCATCATCCTCAGGCCGAGCCCGCTCGCGCCCGAGGTGGTGGAGATTGGCAAAAGCCTGGTCCGTTCACGCTCCGTGTCCGAGGTGTCGCCCATGCCCGCCAGCCTGCTGAATGCGCTGAAAGCCGAACAAATTTTGGATCTGCTCGCCTTCATCGAGGCGGGCGGCGACCCGGCGATGGCGAACTTCAAGCCCTGACAAAGTGCGCCTCCGCCATCTCGGCGGTCTCGCTCAGCCAGTCAAAGACCCGGTGGTAGAGGCTGAAGAAGTGGTCGCTGAACCTCTCCACCAGCTGACCCAGGGCCACGGCTTCGGCAATGCCCATCTCCTGGGTGGTTCCGAGCCTGGCCCAGTCCCTGCCGAGGAAGGCCAGCGCCTCGGCCGGATTCATGCCGGCCAGCTCCTCGGCCAGGCTTGGCGCTGAACGTGAAGGCAGGGCCTGGAGCGGCTGCAGGGCCTGGCCGGCCAGGCTTGCGATGCGTGGTGCGAGATAGCGCAGCGCCTCCGGCAGGCCCATGGGCATGGAAGCTCCGACATGACGAAGGCCGAGCGCCTGGTAGGCGTTGAACAGAGTGGTCAGGTTCCGCATGTGCGCCAGCTGCTGGCCCAGGGCCACATAGAGCCCCGCCTGCCATTCGAGCTCCGCCGCCCGTGCCGCCAGGGCTTCCGGCAGGGTCGATGGAGGTGAGAGCGCCACCAGGCCGAGCGCGGCGGTGAGCAGGGATTCCAGCCTGGCCTCGCAGTGCACCAGCGATTCCTCGGTGAACGAAAGCGAAACCGCCTGGGCGTCATGCTCCTCGCGGTAAAGAGGCGCCGAGTGGGCGGCGACGCCATACTGATGATTGTCGAGCGGCATGTCGGCAAGCGCGAAGGCATGACCCATCTCCAGGTCACGGCAGCGCTGCCAGCCCTTGCTCCATTCACGGCGCAGCATGCGCACCTGATCCACCATGCCTGGCATCCATTGGCGGCAGCTTTTCAGTTCGGCGACAAAGCTTGGCAGGTCGTGGGCGGCAGAGGCGTTCTGCACCAGGCCGCAGACCACGCGGTCCGGATCAGCCATGCCCTGGAAGAACCTTTCGACGAACGAACATTGCGCCGTTTCCTCATGGCGCTGCTTCAGCGTCTCCTCCGCCGCCACCACGCGGCAGCGGGAAAGGTTCAGCCCGAGGTCCTGCTGATAGTAGAACTGCGTGCTCTGCCGCGCCAGGTCGTTGAAGTCACGGAAGAGGCTGGAGGCCTCGCTGTCGCCATCCATCATCGGCTTGAAGCCCCAGGCAAGCGCCTGCCGGATCCGCGCCTCGTCCGGAGGACAGAACAACGATCCCAGGGAGTCGACGCCCTCCTCGCCGTCACGATTTTTCTGACCCGTGGGCTTGGCGTGACGGGCGGCCAGAAGCGGCAGATTGTCGGGCAGGCGCTCCGCCTTCACGCCCTCCTGCACCTTGCGGCCAGCCTCCTGCCAGGCACGTTCAAACCGACCCCGCTCCGGAAGCGCCTCGGCAAAGGCCTTGGAACCGACGATTTGTGCCTCACACTTGTCCGCATCGCGCACCATCCGCCGCATGGGGCCCGCGCTGGCCACCCTTGCCACGGCCATGAACACCCAGACCGGACGCTGCGTGAGCCACAGGAACGCCTGGGCCAGCCGCATCGGCAGCCCCATGCGCTTCGGCGCACTCTTCACCGCCTGGGCCAGGGCCTGCTCCCAGGGGTCGCGCCGGCAAACCGCCCAGTCGAGCCAGGTGTTCATGCCGCTGAAGATCTGCAGAAGCCGCCCATGCAGGCCCGCCGGATGCCGCGCCATCTGGTTGATGACCGCCCCTGCCAGCTCACGCGAAGTAGTCGATGCCGCCAGCGGCAGTCCGATCACCAGGGCCGTGTGTCCCTTCAGCCAGCCGAACAGCCCATGGGTGACCTGCATCCGCACCCGCATTGAGTTGTCCACCTGCACTTCTGAAGGCTTCATCGAATGGCTGATCTTCTGCAGGTCGGACAGCAGCTCGAACAGCTCCGGATGATCCACCGCCTTCAGCAGGCGTGCCGAGGGTCGCCTGGGTGCTTTGACAAACAGCGGCTTGAACAGCAGCAGGCAGTTCAGATAACCCAGCGTGAGCAGGCTCAATTGTGCACCGGCCCTCCAGGCGGGCAGATGACCCAGCGCGAATTCATTGATCGTCTCATGCGTCTGCATGACCAGCCACCAGCAGCTCACCAGCAGGAGGCCGATGAAGAGCAGCGGCAGCAGCAGGACCACCGCCAGGTTGGGCAGAAGCAGAAGCCACGACAACCCTGAGCGCCTGAACTTGGCGCGTGTGGGTGACTCAATGAAGGAGATGTGGCTTGCAGTGGCGGCCGACATGACTAGTTGCTCAATTTCACTCCTTGGATTATAAATACAATAATAATTGTAATTTAATTGCCTAGCTGCTTCCTCGGGAAAGCCCATTCCAACTGCCTGTTCATCCAGGTGCTTCATCCAACCACCTCGGGCAGTTGCTGCAAACTGCCGTCCGCCTGCTGCGTTCTGATTCGCCCATGAAAGCCTTCGCCTCCCTGCTTACCCTCCTGGCCGCCGGTCAGATTGCCGCCGCCGATTACAGCCGCGTCCTTTTTGCCGATGACTTTTCCTCGGACAGCTTCGGACCGCGCTGGGGGCATTACAAAAGCTCCAGCGTCGTCAAGGGAGGCGTGCTGGTCGGCATCACCGCGCCCACGTCCGACCACAGTGCTGTGGACAACATCAAGTTCGACGGCGAACGCGACCTTGAGGTGGCGGTGAAGTTCCGCTTTGTCAGCGACAAGGCGAAGAGCTTCAACGTCTGGTTTGACGACAAAAACTACAAGGGCTCCCACGCCGCTCACATCTGCCAGGCCACCATCAGCCCCACCGGCATCAACATGGCCGATGCCAAGACCGGCGGCTTTGACCTCACCGGCGGCCTCTACGACCGCAAGAAGGCCAACCAGCTTACGGAGGGCGAAAAGAAAATGCTCGCCGCCAAGCAGAAGCGCGTGCCGGCGAAGATCAGCCTGGAGGACTGGCACACACTGGTCGTGCGCACCCAGGGCGACAGCATCACGGTCAGCATTGACGGCAAGGAGATCGGCAGCTTCCAGTCTGCCGGCATCGCGCACGACACCAAGTCGCTCGTCAGCCTCACCACCAATCCGGTGGACGTCGAATACGATGACTTCCGTCTCAGCGGCGTGGCAAAGCCCTGATTTCAGGGGATTCGCAGGCCTCCCGGGGTTGTCTTTTTCGATTCACTCGCTAAGCGCAGCACGCCCCCCGCCGCGTGTCTGACTCCCCGTCCTTTCCCTTTCCCCAGTTCTGGTCCCTGATCGGCCGCAAGGCCTGGATGTGGCTGTTCCAAAGGACGGCGTTGGAGCAGGCGGCAAAGCTGGCGAAAACCGGTCATCTGCGCCTCAGGTCGGCCGTCACCACCGATCTCACGGAACTCGACATCGCCGCCGAAAGCGGGCCCACCGAGGCCACCTTTCACGAGCCCCGGGTTCACCTGCGCCTGACGCCGAAGGGCGAGCTTCAGGTCACCTCCACCTGCAGCTGTTTCGGCAGCCGCGCCCTGTGCGAGCATGCCGCAGCCGTCATGTTTGCGCTAAGCGGTGCTGATCTGCAGAAGCTGGTGCAGATCATCGCTGACAAGGGCGAAGGCAGGGCGGTGAAGGAGGAAGCTCCCGAGGGGGAGCGCATTGTGATGCTGGACAACGACCGGCCGCGCCCCTTGCTGCACCTGCGTCGGATCACCCTGGAGCGACCCATGCTCCGGCCGGGGCGCAGCGTCGTCACCAACACGCCCGTCTCCCTGGGGATCGCCGAACCCCGGGTGACCTATGATGGATGCCCGGATGTTTTCCAGATGCTCGGCCGCGGCACAGGCTCACGCTGGACGGGTGACGACGGCACCACGCAGGTCCTGACCCGCAACCTGCGCATGGAGCGCCTGCTGGTCGCCGACCTGATGCAGGGCGGGCTGCAGCTCATGCGCGACGTCATGCCCGGGGTGAACGCCGCCGAGACCGTGCAGCCCCTGATGACCGTGCCCGAGTCGGAGCAGGCGATTTTCTGGGCGCGGTTTCTGGAGGACCAGGTGCCCGCCCTGCGCGCCGAGGGCTGGGAGGTGCAGATCAGCGATGATTTTGGTTATGCCATCCGCAGAGTCGGCGAGGAGGCCTGGTACACCGACCTGCAGTCCGGTCCGGTGGCGGGGGAAAGCTTCGCGCTCGACCTGGGCATCGAGGTTGAAGGCCGGCGCGTGTCGCTCGTGCCGATCCTGGTGGACTGCATCGACCGGGGACTCACCCCGGCCATGCTGGAGCAGAACATCGACCAGCGCTACCTGCTCGCACTGCCGCCTCCGAGCCATGACGTGCTGTCCGTGCCCGCGCACCGCCTGCTGGTACTGCTGCGCTTTCTGGATGAACTGCTTGGCAGCCGCCCGGCCCGCGGCAGGGATGGCAGGCTGCACCTGGACAAGCTGCGCGCCGCTCAGCTCGACAGCCTCGACGGACTGCCGATCCGCGCGCCGGCGGAGCTGAGCGCCCTGCGTGAACGCCTCGCGGGCTTCAAGGAAATGGCGCTGGTTGCACCACCCGCCGGGTTGAAGGCGGAACTGCGGCCCTACCAACTGGAGGGCCTGTCCTGGCTTCAGTTCCTGCGCGAGTTCGGCCTCAATGGTGTGCTGGCGGATGACATGGGGCTTGGCAAGACGATGCAGACGCTCTCCCACCTGCTCATCGAAAAGGAGGCGGGCAGGCTGGACCGGCCGGCGCTCATCCTGGCGCCCACCTCGGTGATCCGGAACTGGGCGAGGGAAGCGGCGAGGTTCACCCCCGCCTTGAGCGTGCTCCTGCTTCATGGCGAGGACCGGCATGCCGACTACCACCGCATCGGCAGGCATGACCTCATCATCACTTCCTACCCACTGCTCGTGCGCGACGCCGTCGCCATGCGGAAAATCGACTGGCACATCGTTGTGCTCGACGAGGCGCAGAACATCAAGAACCCCAAGAGCAAGGCCGCCCAGGTCTGCGGCAGCCTGAAGACACGCCACCGCCTCTGCCTCACGGGCACGCCCATGGAAAACCACCTCGGCGAGCTCTGGAGCCTCTTCCAGTTCCTCATGCCAGGCATTCTTGGCGACGCCGAGGGGTTCCGCAGCCACTACCGCACGCCGATTGAGCGCGAGGGCGATCCGGAACGCCAGAAGCAGCTCAACGAACGCCTTCAGCCGCTGCTGCTGCGCCGAACCAAAAGCGCGGTGGCCAAGGATCTGCCGCCCAAGACTGAGATCGTGCACACGGTCGAGCTCGACCCCGCGCAGACCGACCTTTATGAAACCATCCGCGCCGCCATGGACAGCCGTGTGCGCGAGGCCATCAGCCACCAGGGGCTCGAGCGAAGCCAGATCATCGTGCTCGACGCGCTGCTGAAGCTCCGCCAGGTCTGCTGCCACCCGCAGCTTCTCAAGACGGACACCGCGAAGAAGCTCACCGTCTCCGCCAAAACCGCCTACCTCATGGAGGACCTGCTGCCCGAGCTGGTCGATGAAGGCCATCGCGTGCTCATCTTCAGCCAGTTCACCGAGATGCTCGCCATCATCGAGGCCGAGCTCAAAAAGGCCGGTATTGCCTATGTGAAGCTCACCGGGGACACCCGGGACCGTGAAACCCCGATGCAGCGCTTTCAAAAGGGCGAGGTCCCCGTCTTCCTCATCAGCCTGAAGGCCGGTGGAGCGGGCCTGAACCTCACCACGGCGGACACGGTCATTCATTATGATCCCTGGTGGAATCCAGCAGCCGAGGCCCAGGCCAGCGACCGGGCTCATCGCATTGGACAGACCAAGCCCGTCTTCATCCACAAGCTCATCTGCCAGGGCACCATTGAGGAGCGCATCCTCGAACTGCAAAAATCCAAGGCCGCCCTGGTCGAAACCCTGCTGTCAGGTCGGACAGACCGTCTTCAACTGACGCATGAGGATATTCAACGGCTCCTCACCCCTTGATTGACCTGGCATTTTCCAAAAATTATGAATTTGATTGAAAGCCGACTTGTCGGAATCGATCCCATGAGCGACTTTAGGGAGTTACGGAGAGCTTGAGGCTCTTCCTTTCCATGAGCGACGTTCTTCAATTCCACTGCACTGCCTGTCAGCACACGCTGACCGTGCCCGCGCATCTCGCCGGGGTCAGCGGGCCCTGTCCGGTTTGTGGAACGATCGTGACATCACCCGCCTCGGCCCCTGTGTTTGGAACTCCGGCCTACGGTGCCCCCCCAGGCATGAACGCACCGTCGCCTCAGCCCGTTATTCCCCAGGCCAGCGCTCCCACCTCGTCCATGCCTGTGCTTCCGAAACAGCACATCCAGCCCATGAGCGGTGCCCCCATGGGAGGTTTTCCCTCAGGGAGCCTGGCTCATCAGGCATCAGCCGCCCCACCCACTCCACCAACGCCTCCCTGGCAGTCGCCGGGCCTGGGGCAGACCATCCTGGAATCCATCCCCGCTCCTGCTTCCGTTCCGTCTGCACCTCCAACAATGCCTCCAGCAAGCGGGTTCCTGCCCCCGAAGCGTCCGGATAGTCAGCTGCCACAGTTCGGGAACAATGCCATGCCAGGCACCAGCTCCCCGGCTGGCGTTTCCTGGGGAGGCAGTCCTTCCTCCAGTGTTGGAATGATGCCCGCCACGCCCCAGCTGCCCCCCATGGAGACGGCGGCGACGCGTCACTCAGCCAGCCCTGGACACAGCACCTTGATTCCCGGCTCCCCCAGCCTGCCGCTCAGCGCTGCAGCTGGCGCCGGTGGCAATGGTTCGCTCCTCGGACGCAGTATGCATTCTGCCTCCCTTGGGCAGCAGCCACCACCGCTCAACCTGCCTCTTCAGCTCAATTCTCCGGCCTCCCCCGCCCTGCCGCAGGCCATGCCGACGTCGAGACCTTCTCCGCGTTCACGGCCGATGAGCCGACCCAGGAAGTCGACCAACGTCTTCATGATCGGTCTCGCCATCATCTTCCTTGGCGGATTCCTGGCGGCGATTGCCTGGCTTTTCCGCGAGCCCTTGATGGAGCTCGCAGGCCTCAACTCGCCAGCACCTTCAGATGCTGCTTCTATCCCCGTGGCCTCGTCGCTCCCGGGGGCTTCTGCCTCCACCGCGCCAACGCCGGCCCCGGTTCTGGCAAAGTCCGAAGCACCCGAGCCCAAGACCCCGGCCATCACCGAAGTCCCTCCGGCCACCCGACCGCCGGGCAGCGCAGCCTTTGACCCGGCTGAAATTTCCAAGACCGCTCCACCGGCACCTGCGCCCCCTGCCTTGATCACGCCCCCCGACGTGAGCAAAATGCCCTCGGAGGGGCCGTCGATGACGATGAAGCCGCTTCCGGCGCCTGCCCCGCTGATCGAAAAAAAGGACAGCCCGCTGCTGGAGGTCGTGCAGGCCACTCCGGCCAAAAACACCGCCACCCGGCTTTCCACCACCAACCCGGAAGCCTCGCCCGCCAGCAAGGAAATCCGGCTGGATGACGTGACTTCGGAAGCCAGGCCCGCCGCCGATGCCCTCCTTCAGTTCCTCAAGGCGGGCTCCCTCCAGGAACGTCTGAAGCACACGCTGGCCGCCGAGCACATGCGGCCGATCATGGAACGCTACTACGGCGCCAACCCTGACGGTCCCATCATCGTCGATGCCATCGCCCTTGTGCGGCATGATCCGAAGCCGCAGATCGGAGGCGGCGCCCATGCGGTGTTCGGCCTCGAAAGCAAGACCTGGGAGTTTCCCGTGCCGGTGATGCTTGAGCAGACCGATGACGGTTTCAAGGTGGACTGGCTGAGCTTCGTGGAGTTCAAGGACCGGCTGCTGGAGAAGTTTCTCCAGGGGTATCAGGAAGGCCCTGCGCGCTTTCATGTCGGCATCACCCGCACGCATTACTTTGAGGACAAGGTGCCCAACTCCTCCAACAAGGACGCCTTCCGCATCAGCCCCGCCCCGCCCAACCCCTTCGTCGCCACCATCTTCATGGACAAGGATTCCGACCTGGCCCGTGAACTGCGCGACAAGATCCCCTGGGGTGCCCAGGTCTGGGCCATCGTCGAACTGGAATGGAACAAGCTGGGCAACCTGAGCTGGGTCAGCCTGTCGGCCGTGCCGCAGTTGAACTGGTATTCCGTCCCCGCCTCCGAAGGCTCCGCCGCCCAACGCAGTCCGATGGAAAGCCAGGTGCCCACGGAAACCCAGAAGGCCGTGCCGGTGGGACGCTGAAGAAGGCGGCCTTGATGGAACGATCTGGAACAATACGTCCGCGTCGGCCCGACATCACGGAAGGGACATGAAACTCCCACCCCTCCGGGGTCTCCACCGTGCGGAAGTATTCATCGAATTCGGAATTCATGAGGCGGGGTGGATTTTCTGTCGGAACGAGCGTGGGCATGCTGGCCAGATGCCACGTCACCTGATCACGTTGAATGGAAAGGCGCGGATGGATTTGTCATTCAGCAGCGCTGGCTGTTGGGCCGGCTTGTCCGCCTCAATCCTTCGAGTTGATGTTTCCGGAGCGGCGGATGGCGCGGAGGAGGCGCCAGCCAAGGAAGAGGCTGAGGAGGTAGCCGAGGGCGCCGAAGACGGAGACGCCGAAAAGCAGGGGGCGGGCCTCGCTGCTCCAGAGCTGGGAGGAACCGAGGAAGATCGCGGCGGTGAGCACGCCGAGCACGAGGCGGTTGATGATCGGGTCCAGGTGCCGGTGGTCGAGGTGCACGGTGAGCGTGCCGTCCCTGAAGCGGGCGAGCAGGTCCGTGACGTCGCGCGGCAGCAGGGTGATGAGGCGGTCCCAGTCGCGGTAGGTGCGGCGGGCGCGGCGCATGACGCGGGTCGGGGAAAGGCGGCGCAGGATCATGCGCTGGCAGAAGGGCTGCATGAGCTCGGCCAGGCTGACCTCGGGGCTGAAGCGGCGGCTGGTGCCCTCCAGGATGATGAGGGTCTTCAACAGCAGCGCCAGGGGCGGCGGCAGAGTGATGTGATAACGCCGGATGATTTCAATCAGCGACGACAGGGCCTGGCCGACGTTGATGTCGCGCAACGGATGGCCGACATAGTCCGCCATGAAGTCGTCCAGGTCGGCGCGAAGCCGTTCGCGGGGGCAGTCGGAGGGCACGGCGCCGAGCCGCAAAACTTGTTCGGTCACCTGGCCGGAGTCGTTCTCGACGATGGCCAGAAGCAGGGCCTCGACTTCATCGCGCAGCTCGTCGTCAATCCGGCCCACCTGGCCGCAGTCGATGACACCGACGATGCAGCCGGGCAGCAGCATGAGGTTTCCGGGATGCGGATCGGCGTGGTAGAAGCCGTCGCGGAAGACCATCTCGAGGTACATGCTGGCGCCACGCCGGGCGAATTCGGTGAGGTCTTCACCCGAATCCCTGAGGGCCTGGATGTCGCTGCCGGAAATGCCGTCCAGCCGTTCCATGGTGACGATCTGATGCGAGCAGAGCGCTGGATGAACGCGGGGGATGTGAACGTGAGGCTCGTCGGCGAAACGTTCGGCGAACTCCTCAAGGTTGCGCTTCTCGTAGCTGAAGTCGAGCTCGCGCAGCAGGGTGCGGCGGAACTGCCGGACGATGGCCACGGGCTGATAGGGGCGGAGGGAGGGCGAGTGCTTTTCGAGCAGTTCGGCCAGGGCCTGGATGATCTCGAGGTCGGTGGTGACCTTCAGCTCGATGCCGCTGCGGCGGACCTTGACGACCACGCGTTCGCCGCTGTGCAGCCTGGCGCCATGCACCTGGGCGATGGAGGCGGCGGCGACCGGGGTGTCCTCAAACTCCGCAAAGAGCTGCTCCACCGGCTGGCCAAGGTCGCTCCTCAGGACGGCGCGTGCGGATTCGGCGGATTCGGCGGGGACGTTGGCCTGGAGTTCGGAGAGCTCGACGGTGAGTTCGGGGCCGATGAGGTCGCCGCGTGTGCTGAGCATCTGGCCGAGCTTGATGGCGGTGGTGCCGAGTTCGGTGAGGGCGAGGCGGATGCGCGCCGCCGTGGAGATGCCGGCGAGGGCCTGGCCGTCGGCGCTGCGCAGGCGGTTGTTGAGCCAGGGGTAGTCGAAACCGCCGAACATGTCGGCGAGGCCGTACTTGCCTAGGACGGCGGCGATTTCACCGAGACGCTTGGCGTGGCGCTCCAGTCGGGAGATGGCGTCGATCTTCATGGAGTGGAGGATGTCCCGGGCGGCTTACGATGCCCATTGAATGGCGCAGTCCTGCCGTTCATTCAACCGTGGCGCTGGTGAAAGCAAGCGGTGCCGGAGCCTGGGTGCGGGCGATAAAAAACCCCGCTGACACTGGGGTCAGCGGGGTGGGGAAGGCTTGGAGCCTTGAGGATTACAGGGAACCCTTGAGGGAGGAGGAGGCGACGAAGCGGACGGTCTTCGAGGCCTTGATCTTCATGGAGGCGCCGGTCTTGGGGTTGCGGCCGGTGCGGGCGGCGCGCTTGGCGACCTTGAAGGTGCCGAAGCCGATGAGCTGGACGTTGCCGTCCTTCTTCACGCCCTTGGCGATCGCCTCAAGCACGGCGTCGAGGGCGTCAGCGGCGGCGCGCTTGCTGGTTTCACCACCGAGGTTCTTCTGAACCAGTTCCAGGAGTTGAGCTTTGTTCATGTTCTTGTCGGGTCGTTGGTTGCTAGGATGTTCTTGAACTGCCGCGGGTTGATAAACGCGGATTCGCGGGCGATTTAGAGGCTGAAGAGCGTTCACCGTCAAACATAAAATCAGTGCCAAGCCCGCTGCCACGTGGAATTATGAGTAGCCCATACCTCAAAAACTTCTTGATTCCAGAGTTCAGACCCTCGGTCGCCGAGGGTGTTTTCATCGCCCCCGGGGCGGTGGTCGTCGGGGCCGTTGAGCTGGGCGCCGAGTCGAGCATTTGGTTCGGCAGCGTGCTGCGCGGTGACATCAACCGCATCATGGTCGGGGCGCGTTCCAACGTGCAGGACGGCAGCGTGCTGCATGTGAGCGACGACCATGCCTGCGTGCTGGGGGAACTTGTCACGGTGGGTCACCGGGCGGTGGTGCATGCCTGCACGGTGGGTGACGAGGTGCTGGTGGGCATGGGGGCGGTGATCCTGGACGGCGCGCGGATCGGGGCGCGCAGCATCATCGCCGCCGGCGCGCTGGTGACGAAGAACATGCAGGTACCGCCGGGCTCGCTGGTCATGGGTTCGCCGGCGAAGGTGGTGCGGACGCTGACGGCGGAGGAGCAGGAGGCCAATGCGCGGCTGGCGCTCAAGTATGTCGAGGTGTCACGGCGCTACCTGGCGCAGGATGTCGGGGCGCTCATCGAACCTTCGTCAGCTGCCGGCGCAGGTTCAGCTCCACGACCGTGAAGATCAGGGCGACGGAGAAGAGGATGACGAGGCCGTTGATCCAGAGCGTTCCGAACTCGGTGCCGAAGTAGCGCTTCACGGTGCCGAAGAAGACGTTGGGGCTGCGCTTGCGGCGGTAGTCCTCGCGCTCCATCTCGGCCTTGGTGACGAGGTCGAGAACCTTGCGGTTGACGTAGACCTCCTCGGCGCTGACGCCGTCCTGGCGCTCGAGGGCCTCGTTGAGAAGCCTGGCGTCAAGCCTGCCGCGGATGCTGGCGGCGCGGATGCGGTTGAGGAGGCCGACAGCCTCGTCGGCGTCCCTGGCGTAGAGGCCGGAGACCACGGCGAGCGCCTGCTTGGCGGTGTCGAGCTCGCGCTGCTGGTCCTTGGTCATGCGCGCCTCCTTGGGCAGGCTGACGAGCTCCTGGATGCGGGCTTCGAGCTGGTCCTGGGCGGAGGTGAGTGGGTTGAGCTTCGCCTGGGAGATGAGCATGGCCTCATAGCTCCAGCGCAGGGGCATGAACTGGCAGATGAAAGGCACCTTGAGCTTGCTGGGCTCGTCCTCCTCGGTCACTCCGGCGCGTTCGAGCCAGCGGGTGACGGAGTAGACGAAGTCGAGGTTCTTGTTCATCTCCTCGTACTTGATGAGGGCACCGCCGAGGATGATCTGGGGGATGAGGATGAGGGGGATGGCGTTGATGGCGGTGCGGTTGTCATTGACCACGCAGGACACGAGCAGGCCGAGGCAGGCGCCGGTGAGCGAGGTGATGAACATCCACCAGAGGTGCACCCAGAACATGTCACGGATCTCCAGCACGGCGTTGCCGATGAGCAGATAGATCACGCACTGGACGAGGGCGAAGGCGCTGAGGGAGGACACCTTGCCGAAGAGGTAGTAGAAGGTGCGCAGGTTGTGGTTGCGCTCGCGGCTGAGCAGGTGGCGGTCGCGGATGATTTCATCCGCACTGTTGGTCAGGCCGAGGAACATGGCCACGACCAGGCTCATGAAGAGGTAAGTGGGGACGTGGAAGGCGGTGGCGAAGGTGTAGTTCTCCTCCTCGCTGTACTTGAGCACGCCGGAGATGAGGAAGGCGAGCAGGGGCGCCTCCAGCAGTGTGGTCAGCAGGTTGGTGCGGTTGCGCAGCTTGGAGAGAAAGGCGCGCTTGAGGTTGGTGTAGAAGAGGATGCTCTCCTCCCGCAGCGTGTGCTTGGGCGGCTTCGGCACGGTGCGGGCTCGCGTCTGGCTGCCCTGCGAGTCGTCACGCGGACGCGAGATGACGTTGGTGGCGCCGGGCATGGCCTGCACCTTGGCCATGCTCTCCAGCAGCAGGTGGCTCTGGTAGCGGTCGCGCCAGAAGTTCGGCGGGAAGCGGCGCGCGGCGACCATGTGCCCGTCGGCGCTGCGCTCCTGGATGATGTCGCCGCTGATGTCGCGCAGCGGCGTCTCCAGCACGTCGAAGACAAAGTCGGGCGTGATGTTGGCGGGCATCTCCTGCTCGCGCTGCCCGGTCTCGTCGTTGTAGGCCTTCCAGAAGTACTCGAGCAGGCCCTGGGGCGTGCCGAAGTAGGCCATCTTGCCGCCCTTGTCGAGCAGCAGGGCCTTGTCGAACATCTGCAGCAGGCGCATGCTCGGCTGGTGGATGGAGACGAGCACGAGCTTGTTGCGCGCGAGGCTGCGGATGATCTCCAGCACATGCTCGCTGTCCTTGGAGGAAAGGCCGGAGGTGGGCTCGTCAAAGAGGTAGACGTCGGAGATGCCGATCATGTCCAGGCCGGCGTTGAGGCGCTTGCGCTCGCCGCCTGAGAGAAACTTTTGTTCGGGGGTGCCGGCGAGGCGCTTGCGCATGTCCGCAAGGCCGAGTTCGGCAAGCTTGGCCTCGACGCGCTTGCGACGGTCCTCCTCCTTGAGGTGGGGGCAGCGCACGGCGACGGAGAAGTCGAGGTTTTCCTGCACCTTCAGCAACGGGTCAAAGGCGTCCTCCTGGGGGATGTAGCCAATGTAGGGCTTGAGGTTGGGCAGGTTGCCGTAGAGAGGGATGCCGTTCATCAGCACCTCGCCGCCACGGGTCTTGAGCTGGCCGCCGAGCACGCGCAGCAGGGTGCTCTTGCCGCAGCCGCTCGGGCCCATGACGCAGATCATCTCGCCGCGACGGGCGATGAAGCTGATGCCGTCCAGGGCGGTGTCCTTGCTGTCAAAGCGGTGAGAGAGCTCGCGCACCTCGATCTGGCGGATGACGTTCTTCTCCTCCTCGATGATGCGGTCGCTGAAATGGCAGCGCAGGAACTGGCCCTCGCCGAGGGTGATGGTGTCGCCGTCGCTCAGGCTGATGCGCTC
Source organism: Prosthecobacter sp. (assembly GCA_044345155.1). Classification (GTDB taxonomy): domain Bacteria; phylum Verrucomicrobiota; class Verrucomicrobiia; order Verrucomicrobiales; family Verrucomicrobiaceae; genus Prosthecobacter. Next base: position 61,714 of record JBIJBP010000002.1, read on the forward strand.
GCGCACGGGGACCTGGCCGATAAACAGCGGGCGTGACGAACGCAGCACCTCCAGCGTGCCGGTCTTCTGCGCGTAGTTGCACTCGATGCGCAGGAGGATCTCGCCCTCGGTGTCCTCGCTGAGCAGGATGTCGCCCTCCTCCAGCAGCTCGGGCTTGTTGGAGACGAGGTAGGTGTTGCGGCTGCCCTCGAGGCGGAACTGGCCGCCGAACTCCTGGGCACGCACGCGCAGGTCGCGCAGGGCGATCTCGATCTCACCGTGGGCGATGATCTTGTCCTCGATGGAGGCCTCGACCTTGGTGCCTTCACGCAGGGCGGTGCCGTTGAGGGTGGCGCTGGTGTTGCGCAGGGCTTCGACGGTGACGCCAAGGCCGAAGCTGAGCCGGAGGTTGGTGCCGCGGGTCCGCTGGGGGGAGATTTCCGCGTCACCGGTTTCCGTGAGAGTGAGGTAAAGCTGGGCGCCGGTGAGGGTCTTCTTGGCGTTGAAGTAGGAGGTGAGGTCGTTGAAGTCGAGCGTCACGTCCTCAAGCACCACGCGCTCACCGGGATAGAGGCGTGAGAAGTCCCCGGGCGGCAGGCGACGGCTGCGGACGAGGATCGGAGCCTTGCCGGTGTTCTTGACCAGGACGAGGTTCTGGTAGCGGAAGGAGGTGACGTGGCAGCCTTCCGAGAGCGAACGCAGGACGACTGAGCTGGTGTCGTCGGCGCTGATTTCCAGGGTCTCCAGAGGCTGGCCGCTCTTGGTGACGAACTCCTCGGCGGGCGTGTGGTCACCGGCGTTGAGCTGATAGACGATGTCGATGGCCTGGGCGGCGATGCCCAGGTTCGTCATGAAAAGGTAGAACTCCACCATCTGCCGCTGGTTCGAGGCGGACTGGGAGATCAGCAGGTAGAGCTGCACGCAGAGCAGGATCTTCTGGTCCATGGCCAGCTGCCCGCTGAGGTCCTTGGCCCGCTGGGCGAGGTCCTGGGGCTGCTGCAGGGCCTCGAAGTAGAGGCGGCGCATGTCCGAGTAAATCGCGCCGGAGTAGTCGTAGCGAAGATAGCCGAGCGAACGCTCGATTTCCTCCTCCTCCACCTCTCCGTCCAGCTTTGAGAAGCCGGCGAAGACTTCGATCAGCACGGGCAGCATGGCGTCGCGGGTCGCCCCGGGCTGGAGGCCCTCATGAACGCGGCCAAGCAGCTGGTTCCACCAGTGCCGCGCCTTGTCCACAGGACCGACGGGCTCCGGTGGGCGTTGAATCAGGGGGCGGGGCATCTGGGCCGTGCTCATGCGTCGGGAGGAGAGCGAGTATGGCCCTTCAGGTTCCAAAGACAACCGCTCTTGCCATTCCAGGCATCATTCTTAGGTTTATGGCAATGAAGCTCCTGATTTTTCTGATCTCCCTGGCCTGGGCCGCCCTGGGCCGGGAGTGGCATGGCGTGGAGGCCGACGGCACCCTGGAGGCGGAGTTTGCCGGGATGAAGGACGAGAAGGTGCTGCTGCGGATGGAGGGTGGCAGGAGCCTGGTTTTGCCGCTTCGTTTGTTAAGCCGTGAGGACCAGGAGTTTGCCAGGCTGGCCCAGGTTTCGCTGAACGGCGCGCAGGTCCTGGGGCCGCAGACCTTTGAGGTTCAATGCGTGGTGGACGGCGGCTGCATGGCGAGGATGGGGACACGGCTCCAGGGAGGCAAGGGCCCCTGGTTGTTCATCGGTGAAACCTTCTTCCTGCCCATGGGCGGCCAGAAGCTGGAGCGCGGGGACCGGCTGGAGTCGAAGCTGCTCTACTACGCGGGAAACCGCACCTACCAGCCCCTGGAAGGCGATGCGGTGGTGCTGCGTGCCTTTGCCCTGGACCTGGACGATGCCGTGAACGCCGACCTGCGCATCCGGCTGACGGCGGCCGGCGACCCAACCAAGTTTGCTCCCACGGTCCTGGAGCCGCTGGTGGAGCGGGTGAGCACGCGCGCCATCGCCCTGCCGGTCGGCAAGGGGTTGTTCATCAGCGAGGCCGCCCCGTTGAAGGATGCCAGGACCCTGGTGCTGCATCAGGAGGGGAAGGACCTGCCCGTGAAGGTGCTGAAGAAGGATGACGCGCTCGGCATGGTGCTGATCTCCTGCGCCCATGAGATGGAGCCGCTGCGGCTGCTGCCGCGCGAACCGCTGCAGATCGGCCAGAACGTCTATGCCGTGTCGATTCCGCTGACCGGCATCCGCAAGAAGCTTGCGACCCCGATCCTCACCCGCGGCATCGTCAGCAAAACAGGCTCGGCCCAGGTGTTTCAGCATGACGCCTCCGTCGCCAGGGACGCCATCGGCGGTTACCTCCTCAATGACCGCTGGGAGGTGGCCGGTGTGTTTTTCCGCCCGACATCACGCATGGAGACGACGGGGACGGGAAAGAAACCTGCGTCCGCTGCTGCGGAGGCGCCGCCCGCCCTGCTGGAGTGCCTGCACAGCCGGGCGCTGGAGAAGCTGTTCATCGAGGGAGAGAAGGACAAGCCGCGCCGCATGAGCGGAGTCCCGCCCCTGCGTTCCGGAAGTCTGGGCGAAGAGGCGGCGGAGGTGATCGCCCGGCTGCGCAAGGGCACCGCCCTGCTGGTGGCCACGCATGAAGTCATGCGCACGCCGCCGCCTCGCAAGGACGCCGCCGCAGGTGCCGCAGGACAGCCGGCGGGTGCAGCGCAGTTCAGCCTCAGCGGCTCGGGCACCCGCCACAACGCCCGCTGCCGCTGGTTCAACCCCGCCAAGGCCTGCCAGGCCAATGAAGGCAGTCCCTGCAAGGCCTGTGGGGGTTAGGCCGCAGATTATTTCACCTGCCAGCGGTCGTCGAAGAAGTCGGTGGCGACGACCCGGGCGGCGGTTTCCGGACCGGGCGGCTGGGTGATGTCAAAGATGACCCAGTCGGGCAGCTTCGGGTTTTGCAGCGAATTGGTCCGGTCGTGGGCTTCTCGAAAGGTCAGGCCGGAGTTGATGACCACCTCGAACCCGGCGGACTTCAGCGCCGGATAGGTCAGGGCGGGCAGGTGTGTGGCAGCGTCAAAGGCGGGCTTCGACTTCAGCCCAACCTTCCTGGCATCCCAGTCCAGAGGCAGGGCGGGCAGCAGGGCGCGGATGCAGGAATTGGACTCCGGCGTGCCCCAGAGGATGAGGCTCTGGGTCTTGCCAGCCTCGTAAACGTCCTTGATTTCCGAGGCCTTCGCCACGCGCACGTCGCCGCGCATCAGGCTGCGCCAGCGGGTGATGAAGTGGCTGGACTCGGCCTCCACCCAGGCGTCGACGGCGGTCGAGGAGGATTTGCCGTCCGGCAGCACGACAAGGAAGCGCTTCATGAAGCTGGCGTCCATCGGCCCGGGATGCGCGCCGCCCTTGCCGCCCTCGGGGCCCTCATGCTGGAAGGGCGTGGCATTGCCAAAGTCGCGCCAATGACCGCCTTCCTTGATCAGACGGCAGAGGGAGTCCGGTACGCGCGGGCCGGGGCTGAGGAAGTTTTCGAACTTCGGCAGCACGGGGCCGATTTTCAGGACAAGCTCCTGGCCATCGATCTTCACGGTCAGTTTGTCGCCTCCCTTGCGGACCTGGGGCGGCGGATAAAGGACGATGCGGCTGACATTGATCGTGTCGATCTTCAGCGTGCGGCCATCCATCACGCGGGCGTCGAGCCGGGCTTCCTTCCAGCTTTCCTCCAGGCCATGCAGGTTCATCCATTTCACGCGGCCGTAGAAGGCTGTCTTGGTCTGGATGTGCACTTCATCAGGGAAGTCGTTGCGGCCCATGGCCACCTCCTTCTCGATCAGCGCCTGCACCTCCTTGATCGTCTCGGGATGATACTTGTGGCCCATGCCGGGGCCGATGAGATGCGGCGGCTTCATGCCTTCTTTGCCAAGCACTTCCATCATGTATTCGGCGCTGTCACGCTGGGCATCGTTTTCGCCGCTATAGCTGACCAGCGGCACGTTGAGGAAGTTGCGCGCGTAATCCGGCACGTCATAGAAGCCCCACAGGGTCTGCTCATAAGCAGGCGGATACTTGTCGGGCGTGAGCTTCTGGTAGCGCTTCACATCGGCAAAACCCGCACCGGTGTGTACGCAGGCCCACTGGTCGGGGTAGTGCGCGCCCATGTGCCAGGCGCCGGCGCCGCCCATGCTGAAACCGGCCAGGGCAACTCGGTGGGTGTCCACCTGGAAGCGGGCGATGGCGTCGTCGCGGGCTTCAAAAACATCGGTCTCACCAGCCGATTTCCAGCCGTTGCAGTAACGGCCGAAAGGATGGATGACGATGCTTCCCGCCGGTTGAAACTGCCCCGGCTTTTTCGCCATCAGACGGCTGTAGACAAAGTTCAGGTCCGTCGTGGTGTCGCCCCGGCCATGCAGCCAGATCCACATCGGCACTGGTTTTTTGCCGATCTCCAGGCCTTCGGGAATCTCCACGCCATAGGGCTGTGCGGAGTCGTCGATCCGGGAGTAAAAGCCCAGCACCTTCTGGCCGGGGCCGTCCATCCAGGGTGTCCGGCCCTTCTGCAGTTCGGCGATGCGTTTCCCTGCTTCATCCAGCAAGGCATTCACTTTTTTAAGGTTGTCCTGCGGCTTCTTGTCGTACCACTCGTCGAAGTCGAGCGCGTAACGCACGGCCTTCAGGAAGATGGCGGCGTCGGCGGAACGCGGATGCTTCTTCACCCTGGCAAGAGCGCCCTCAAGGGCGGCGAGCTTTTTCTCTGTGGCCGCCTCTTCGTCGGCGCTGAGCGGCGCGACAGGCTTGGGCGGCAGGCTGCCTTTGAAGGAGGCCGTGGCTCCGTTCGGGCTGAGCTGGGCCTGGGCTGGCAGGCTGAGGCAGGTGAGGAAAAGGGTGGGGAGGAACCGTCGCATACTACAGGGGAAGAGCGAAGAAACGCCTGACAAAGCCCGTTCCTTCGTCTCTCATCCGCTTCCCCATGAAGTTCCCCACCCTCCTTGTCCTCTCCGCGCTTTGGGTCCTGCCGCAGCTCAAGGCAGCGACGTTCTCTGTTGAAAAGACACCTGCTGGAGGCGCCATCGTGAAGGTGGATGGCGAGTTCTTCACCGAGCTGGTGGTCGACCAGGCCAACAAGACCTACCTCTGGCCCATCATCGGCACGAGCGGCGTCACGATGACCCGTGCCTACCCGATGAAAACGGTCGAGGGTGAGCAGCATGACCACCCGCATCATCGTGGCCTGTGCTTCGGCCATGAAAACATCGCCGGTTACGACACCTGGGCCGAACGCGCGACCTTTGGTGAAAAACCCGGCGGCAAGACCCTGGAGCGCGTGCAGCACCTGGGGGCGATCAAGCTGCGTGAGATCACGAACATGCAAGGCGGCGAGAAGGCCGTGATCCGCACGGTCTCCGACTATGTCGATGCCGCCGGCAAAAAAACCTCCGAGGAAGTGCGTGAGTACGTCTTCGCCGTGAAGGGCGCCAATCGTGTGATTGACGTGGACATCGTCCTGATCGCCAGCGAGGGCGACATCCTCGTGGACGATAAGAAGGACGCCGGGCTGAGCATCCGCGTGCCTTCGGAGATGGCCGTGGACCGCGGCAAGGAAGGCGGCAAGGGCACCGGCAAGATCATCAACAGCGAGGGTGTGACCGACGAGGAGGCCTGGGGCAAGCGTGCCACCTGGGTCGATTATCATGGCACCGTCGGCGGCAAGGCGGTCGGCGTGGCGATGCTCAACCATCCGAGCAGCTTCCGCCACCCCACCCCCTGGCACGTCCGCACCTACGGTCTGTTCACCGCCAATCCCTTCGGCCTGTCACAGCTCAAGGTGCAGCCCGAGACCGGCGCGGTGACCCTGAAGAAGGGCGAGAAGATCACCCTGCGCCATCGCTTCGTCTTCCATGACGGCGACGAGAAGACCGGCAAGATCGCCGAGGCCTATGCGGAATATGCCAAGGAGAAGTGACCTTCCTCCTCCTGGTTGAATCATTCCTGGGGCGGCCGTCTGGCCGCCTTTTTTCTGAGGTTCGCCCCTGGTTCCTGCGACCGAAAAGTGGGTTCGGCACCTGGCCTCAGATGCCGGTGATGCCGCCGTCCTCGCCGACCTGGATGCGTTCTGCAGCCGGCACCTTGGGCAGGGCGGGCATGCGCATCATGGTGCCGGTGAGGGCGACCAGGAAACCCGCGCCGTTGGCAATCTCAAAGTCGCGCACGGTGATCTGGAAACCTTTGGGCCTGCCAAGCTTCGCGGCGTCATCGGAAAGCGAGTTCTGGGTCTTGGCCATGCACAGAGGCAGGTGACCGAAGCCGCTGCGGTCAAACAGGGCGAACTTGGCCTTCGCTTCCTCCGTGAGCGTGACGCCGTCGGCGCCGTAGATGCGGGTGGCGATGGCGTGCAACTTCTGTTCGACGCTGTCGTGCGGCTGATAGAGGAAAGGCAGGGGCTTCGCGGGCTGCTTCGGCAGGGCGGCGAGCACGGTTTCCGCCAGCTTGGTGGCGCCTGCGCCGCCTTCGCCAAAGACATTGGCCAGGGCGCAGGGTACGCCGCGTGACTCGCAGAACTCCTTCACCAGCGCGACCTCCTCGGCGCTGTCATTGCTGAACTGGTTGATGGCGACGATCACGGGTCGCTCAAACTGCTGCGCGCTGTCGAGGTGCGCGGCGAGGTTGTCCAGGCCCTTCTTCAAGGCCTCAGGATCGGGGTGCGTGAGGGCGTCCAGGGCGACGCCGCCATGCATCTTCAGGGCGCGGATGGTGGCGACGATGACGATGGCCTCGGGCTGCAGGCCGGACTGGCGGCACTTGATGTGCATGAACTTCTCGCCGCCGAGGTCGAAGGCGAAGCCGGCCTCGGTGACGGCGAAGTCAGCGTGGGCCAGGGCCATGCGGGTGGCGAGCACGGAGTTGCAACCGTGGGCGATGTTGGCGAAGGGGCCGCCGTGCAGGAACGCGGGCACGCCTTCGACGGACTGCACGAGGTTGGGCTGAAGGGCGTCGCGCAGCAGGGCAAGCAGGGCGCCGGTGACGCGGGCCTCCTTGGCCAGCACGGGCTCGCCTTCGGGCGTGAAGCCGGTGACGATGCGGTCGAGGCGGGAGCGGAGGTCGGCGAGGTTTTCGGAGAGGCAGAGGATGGCCATCACCTCGGATGCGGCGGTGATGTCGAAGCCGGTGGCGCGCTCAGTGGCCGCGCCGAAGCTCGTGCGGATGCGGCGCAGCGCGCGGTCGTTGACGTCCATCACGCGCTTCCACAGAAGGCCGCCTGGCGTCAGGCGTGTCTGCTGGTTGAAGAGCTGATTGTCCAGCACTGAGCTGAGCAGGTTGTGGGCGCTGGTGATGGCGTGGAAGTCACCGGTGAAGTGCAGGTTGATCGACTGGGCGGGCTGGACGGTGCTTTTGCCACCGCCGGTGGCACCGCCCTTGCGGCCGAACACGGGGCCCATGGAGGGCTGGCGCAGCGCCAGGGCCACGCTCTGGCCGATCCTTTTCAGCCCCTGGGCAAGGCCGATGGAGACAGTGGTCTTGCCCTCGCCGGCCGGCGTCGGGGTGATGGCGGAGACAAGGATCAGCCTGCCGCGCTGGGGCTTGTCCTTCAGGGCCTTGAGGGAGACCTTCGCCTTGTCGACGCCGTGAAGGCTCAGGTGGTCGTTGGAGATGCTGAGCGAGTGGGCGAGGGAGGCGATGTCCGGAAGCATGACGGGAGATGAGGCTGGCCGATGATGAAGGGCGGAGGCCCGAAGAAAAGGGGGAATTGTGCGTCAGTCGTTGAATTCGTTATGCCGGATGAAATGCGGAGGCGTGCATCTTTCCGCTGGCGGCCCAACAACGGATGCGTTCCTTTGACCCCGCATGAACCTTACCAACCTGCTCCGTTCCTCGCTGCTCGTCCTCGGCCTTGCCATGCCCGCCATGGCGGCCGCGCCGAAAAAGCTCCTGGTGGTCACCGTCACCACCGGCTTTCGTCATTCGTCGATTGAAACGGCGGAGAAGGTGCTGAAGGAGCTGGGTGAGAAATCCGGCGCCTGGACCGTGGACTACGTTCACCAGCCCGAGGGCCAGCCGAAGAACCCCGGCCGCCCGCCGGAGAAGAAGCCACAGGACAGCGACGAATCATTCAAGGCGAAGCAGGAGGCCTACAGCAAGGCGCTGGCCGACTACAACGCGGCGAACAAGGTGTGGAACGACCGGGTGAAGGCCTACATGGCCGAGAAGATGGCGATGGAGAAGATCAAGGACTACGACGGCTTCATCTTTGCCAACACCACCGGCGACCTGCAGCTCCCGGACCGTGATGGATTTGTGGAGCTGATCAAGGGCGGCAAGGCCATGATGGCCATGCATTCCGGCTCCGACACCTACCGTGCCTTCCACGGTTATGTGGACATGCTGGGCGGCGAGTTTCAGACGCACAAGGCCCAGGTGGAGGTGCAGCCGATCCTGCACGACCCGGCCCATGCCGCCACCCGGCCGATCCCGACCGGCTTCAAGGTGTTTGACGAGATCTACATCATCAAGAGCTACGAGAAGTCCAAGGTGCATGCGCTGATGGGCCTCGACGCGCATCCGAACGACAAGACACCCGGCTATTTCCCGATGTCCTGGTGCAAGGAGTTCGGCAAGGGCCGTGTGTTTTACACTTCCCTCGGCCATCGTGAGGACGTCTGGGATCCCACCTGGCGTGAAGGCACGCCGGACCGCAAGAACTCGCCCGAGATCGCCAAAACCTACCAGGAGCACATCCTGGGAGGCATCCAGTGGGCGCTGAAGCTTGCCGAGGGCGACGGCACGCCGGGCAACCTGAAGTAAGCCGCCCATGCGTGACCTTCAGTCCTCCCGGGCCATGTGGCTGAAGGGCTGGCTGTTCCTGGTCATCGGCCTGCTCTCGGCCGGCATGCTGCTGGTTGAGCACTGGAGCTGGCGCACCGCGCTGCTGCTCGCCCTGTGCATATGGGGCTTCTGCCGGGCCTACTTCTTCGCCTTCTATGTCATTGAGCGCTGGGTGGATCCTTCCTTCAAGTTCAGCGGCCTGGGGCACTTCATCGTGCATGCCTGGCGCGCGCGCGGCCGCTGAACGTGGCATGTCCGGCAGGCCTTCCCTTGCCATGAAAGCGAGGCCGCTTTAGAGACGCCTCCCCCCTTTTTCCCAGCATGAGTGACCTTCTGCATCATCCGCTCTGGCAGGCCGACAGCCTGGGCTCGCCGCTGCCAGATGACGAGTTTGGCGTCAGCGTCAGCCTGCCGCTGTGGAGACACGTCATTGGTTATGAGGAAAAGGATCCCGAGGTGGTGTCGAAGTTCCGTTCGGGGTATCCGCGCTTCTACTGCCCGCCGGCGGTGGCTGAGCTGTTCAACGTGGCGGAGCGAGAACTTGCCGGCCCCGGGGAGCGCTGCCTGGTCTTTCCCGGCCTTGTTCAAGCGGAGCGGTGCGTGCAGTTCATCGCCCGCGACGGCCATGTCGGCCGTGCCAGGGAATGGAGGCACGGGCTTGGCGCGGTGACCTTTCCTGAAGCGGCTTATTTGAAGGCACGCAGCTACTGGCGCTTCTGCGGCGAAATTCTCAGCACCCGCCAGGCCTGTGACGCCCTCGGGCGCAGGGTAACTGAGGCGACGGCGGAGGATGGAATCCTTGCCAGCCGGGTGATCTGTGAAAGGCTGGCGGGATTCTCGGGCCAGCAGCCGGAGGATGTCTTCCTTTTCCCCTCCGGCATGGCCGCCAACTTCGCCGTCCACCGGATGCTCACCACCTTGTTTCCCGGACGCAGGACGGCGCAGCTCGACTTCCCGTATGTGGATGTGCTGAAGCTGCAGCAGATGTTCGGCAGCGGGGCGCACTTTCTGCCGCTGGTCCGGCCGGAGGAGTATGACGAGCTGCGCGACATCCTGAAGGCCGAGGCCCTGGCGGGCATCTTCTGCGAGGTGCCGAGCAATCCGATGCTGCGCTGCGCCGATCTGGAACGCCTGCTGGCGATCCGTGCGGAAACCCGTCCCGACACGCCGATCATCGCCGATGACACCATCGCCACAGTCGCCCATGCCGATGCGATGCGCGTGGCCGACGTGGTCACCTCCAGCCTGACCAAAAGCTTTTCAGGCGTGGGTGATGTGCTGGCGGGCAGCGTCATCCTGAACCGCGCCTCGCCGCATCACGCCGCTTTCTCCGCCTTCCTGAAGTCCCATGCCGACAACCGCCTCTGGCACGGAGACGCCGTGGCTCTGGAGCGGAACAGCCGTGACTTTGCCGAACGTGCGGAACGAATGAGCCGCAATGCCCTGGCGCTGGCCGGATGGCTGCGCGGGCATCCGAAGGTGGCGAAGGTCTGGCATGCCCGCGAACAGGGTGGTGCCGGCTATGAGTTCATCCGGCGCGAAGGCGGCGGCTACGGCTGCCTGTTCTCCTTCCTGCTCAAGGATGCGGAGAACACCAGCGCCCGCTTTTACGACGCCCTGCGAGTCTGCAAGGGGCCGAGCCTCGGCACCTGCTTCACCCTGGTCTGCCCCTACACGCTGCTCGCCCACTACGAGGAACTGCAGTGGGCCGCGCAGTGCGGCGTGCCTTCACACCTGATTCGTGTCTCCGCAGGACTGGAGGACGAGGCGGACCTGATCGCGCGTTTCGAACAGGCCCTGGCCGCCTGATCCGAATGCTGGTCGAGGGAGGAGACCAGGAGGCGCCCTGAAAGGATGCATCTGCGGAACCGTCCCTATGGCGTGCCCGAAACGTCATCACCCCTGCCCTACACCGACACCAAGCCGGTGGGGGCCGCGGATTTTTATGCGGCGGTGAACGCGACCTTCCGCTTCATCCTGGGTGAGCAGGGCCTGGAGGGTCTGCGGCGTTACTGGCTGGACCTGGGCAGGAAGTATTTCGCCCCGGTGACCCGGCGCTGGAGCGAGGGCGGCCTGAAGGCGGTGGCAGAGCACTGGCGCGCCTTCTTTGCCGCAGAGCCTGGTGCGGAGGTGGAGGTGACGCTTGGGGCGGAGGAGGTGGTGCTGGAGGTGCGCACCTGCCCGGCCATCGCCTACCTGCGCGCCCATGGCCGTGAAATCGTGCCCTGCTTCTGCCAGCACTGCCATTTTGTCAGCGCCGCCATGGGCGAGGGCGCGGGAATCGAGGTGCGGGTGGAAGGCGGCAACGGCTCCTGCACGCAGCGCTTCGCCCTTGCCGGACATTTTGTTCAACCTCAGCAGCTGGAGGACATCGCCACCGCGTCATGATCGGGATCTACGACTTCTGCGGACATTACGAGTGGACCTTCCAGTGGCTGCACGAGCAGGGCGGTCATGAGCTGGTGCGCCGCTACTGGGACGAGGCGATTCACCAGGACTCCCAGCGTCATGCCGATGCGCTGATCACCGCGAAGGGTTTTGACGGCATGGATGAATACTGGGGGCACACCCTGGGCGAGGAGGGCGGTGAGTGGGAGGTGACCCGCAGTGACGAGGTCTTCCGCATCGACATGCACCACTGTCCTTCCAAGGGTTTCCTGATCCGCAACGGCCTGAAGAGCCATCCCGACTACTGCGACCACTGCCTGGGCTGGATCGGGCCGCTGATGAAGAAGGCCGGCTTTGTGGTCAACCACGAGCACAACCACTGCGGCCAGTGCTGGTGGGAGATCCGTCGTGCGGAGGATGCGACGCCCGCCTCCAGGCCAGGCGAGCTTTCTGGTGACGCCGACGTGCGTCTGCACGATGACTGGGCGGCCACGGGCTCCCATCTCGACTCTTATGAACGCGCCACGGATCCTGACGACAAGCGTCCTCCTCCTTCTGCTGACGAACCTGCTGCCGGCCGCTGAACCCGGCTGGGAGAAGCTGCCGCCGCTGCCGGAGCCTAACGGCGGATTTGTCTGCGGGGAGGATCATGGCCGGGTGGTCGTGGCCGGTGGCACGAACTGGGCGGGCGGCAGGAAGAACTGGCTCAGGGCCGTGCATGTGCTGGATCCGGTGAAGCTCTCCTGGGAAACCGTGAATGAGCTCGGCCAGCCTCTGGCCTATGGCGTCGCCGGCCGGTCCGCGAAGGGCATGATGGCCGGGGGAGCGCTGGTGATCATGGGCGGCTACACGGGCGAGCAGGGGTTCCTCCGGCAGGTCTGGATGGAAAACGGCAGCCGCCTCGTGCGCGACGCACTTCCTGCGGAAGCGGCGCGCGCGCTGTCCGCCGGAGGCTGGATTGACGGGGAGATGATCCTCTGTGGCGGCAGCCGTGACCCGGCGGACCTTGCCGGGGCGCGCCGCGACACGCTGGCGGTGGACGCCCGGGGCAATGTGCGGAAGCTGGCCGACCGGCCGGGGCCCGGGTTCGTCACCGCCGCCTCGGCCGTGACCGCCAACCAATTGTTTGTCTTTGGAGGAGCCGCCTGGGACGCAACCCGTGAAACCGTGCGGAACCTGGCGGACGCCTCCGCCTTCCGCCCTGCGGACAATGCCTGGCGGCAGCTCCGGACGCTGCCCTTTGCGGTGCGGGGCTGCACGGCGGCGGCCTTGTCGGAAGGGCGCATCTACCTGGCGGGTGGCTACAAGAGTGATGAGGACGGCTTTACCGACGAGGCCTGGATCTACGACATCGGCAGGGATGAGTACCGCCCGGCGCGAGCACTGCCCTACAGGGCCATGGTGTCGCTCGTTGTCTGTGACGGGTTCCTCTACTGCCTGGGGGGCGAGGATAAAAAGCAGTCGCGCACGGACGCCGCCTTCCGGATTGCCATCACCGATCTGCTGAAGTGACGTGCTGGTGAAAAGCGGTGGCACGGCGGGCGTTAAGGCGCTGCATGAAACGGCTCCTCCTGCTGTCCGCCCTGTTGTCCTTCCTGACGGCCCCGGCCTTCGCCGCCGAAGCCGCCCGGCCTAACATTCTTTTCATCATCTTTGACGACTGGGGCTGGCAGCATGCGGGCGCGCATGGCTGCGACTGGGTGAAGACGCCGAACTTTGACCGCATCGCGAAGGAGGGCGTGCTGTTCAGGAACGCCTTCACCTCGAACCCCAAGTGCAGCCCCTGCCGCGCCACCATCCTCACCGGCCGCAACTCCTGGCAGCTTGAGGAGGCTGTCTGCCACGGGGGCATCTTCCCGCCCAAGTTCGCCGTCTATCCCGACCTGTTGGAGGCCGGCGGTTATGACGTGGGGCTGACGGGCAAGGGCTGGGGGCCGGGTGAGTTCAGGCTGGAGGGACGCACGCGCAATCCCGCCGGCCCATCCTTCGATGAGTTCACCCAGAAGGCTCCCACCAAGGCCATCGCCACCACGGATTATCCACGCAACTTCCAGGCCTTTCTCGATCAGCGTGCCAAGGGCCGGCCCTTCTGCTTCTGGATGGGCTTCAAGGAGCCGCACCGAGGCTATGAGGAGGGCTCGGGTGTGCGCCTTGGCAAGAAGCTTGATGAGGTGAAGGTGCCCGGCTACCTGCCCGACAACGCCGTCGTGCGCGGTGATCTGGCCGACTACGCCATCGAGGTGGAATGGGGCGACCGCCAGATCGGCCGCACGCTGGAGCTGCTGGAGAAGCAGGGGCTGCTGGAGGACACTCTCATCATCGTCACCTCGGACCATGGCATGCCCTTTCCCCGCGTGAAGGGCCAGATCTACGAGGACGGCTACCATCTGCCGCTCGCCATGCGCTGGGGCCGCGGGATCAAGCCCGGCCGCGTGGTCGATGACTTCGTGAATGTCCGTGATCTCGCTCCGACCTACCTGGAGCTCGCCGGGCTTCCCGTTCATCAGCAGATGACGGGGAAAAGCCTCGCCGCCATCCTGCGCAGCGAGAAGAGCGGTTTTATCGAGGACCGCCGGGTGATGCTGGCGGGCAAGGAACGCCATGACCTGGGGCGGCCGAACGACTGGGGCTATCCGGTGCGGGCGATTCGCACGCCGGAGTTTTTCTACAGCCACAACTACCACCCCGAACGCTGGCCGGCCTGCAACCCGGAAACCGGCTATGGCAACTGCGACGACGGCCCGTCCAAAAGCTGGATCGTCGGCAACAAGGGGCCCTTCTACGACCTTGCCTTCGCCTACCGCCCCGAGGAGGAGCTTTACGACATCGTCAGGGACCCCGAGTGCCTGAGAAACCTGGCCGCCGACCCGGCACGCGCCGCCTTGAAGAAGCAGCTGCGCGGAAAGATGGAATCGCTGCTGCGCGAGGAGAAGGATCCGCGCGTCGTCGGAGATGCGGCCGTCTTTGACACCTACGAGTATCTTGGCAACCGCAGCAAAAAAGGTTACGCCGAATGGGAGGCCCGGCAGAAGGGCCTGCCTCTACCGGAAGTGCCGAAAAGGAGGAACAAGAAGGAGTGACCCGCCTCAGGCCGCGCCCGCTTCCGCCTCCCTGGGCACACGATTCAGGCGGATCAGCATGAGCCCGATGCTCAGGAGGGTGAAGCCCACGAAGGCGGCTGTCAGCATCCAAACGGCCTCGGAGTCCAGCCGCGGTGGCCGGAGCTGGTTGGCAAGCATGAGCTGGCGGTCCATCAGGGTCGCCCAGACAAGCTGGCCGGTGGCGAACCAGCGCGCCCACTCCCGGCTGATCCGGCAGGCCTGGGGATAGTTTTCCGGCCGCCGCCAGTAGCCGGACTTCGGCAGGTTCATCGTGCTCGGAGGCAGCCGGTGCAGGAAGGAGGTGACGAGCACCAGCACGCCCGCGACGCCCAGGTGCAGGACGGCGGTTGACACGGCCAGGGACTGCCTGGAATCCCATCGGTTAGGCCGTCCGGCGGCGTCGAAGTGCACGGCGACCTTCTCCGGCAGCCCCTGCCAGTCCAGGCGCAGGAGTAAAAGCGCCATGGCGGCCAGGATGAGGGCGATCCAAGAAAGGGTGCTGCTTTTCATGGGAGCAGAGAGGGTGTCAGGCAATCAGGAACAGCCGGCCGATGAGCAGCTTGGAGAGCACTTCGGCGACGAGCAGGCCAAGGATGAAGACCGTCACCGCACGGCCTCCGCGAACATTGCAGCAATGGCTGAAGGACTTCCACATCAGCGCCACCATCCAGACCGTGCCGAGGAGCATGACCAGCGTCACCACCACAAAGACGACGACATCCGGGCTGTCCGTCGGCAGGCTGGGAATCTCACCCGGCTTCAAGCGGGTGAGGGCCTTCAGCAGCTCCTCGTTGAAGCGGTGAAAGCCCGGGGCGAGGCAGGCGAGCGCCACACCCAGTGTCGGCCAGCGGGCCAGGGCCTGCGTGCCGATCAGGTCGATGCTGCGGAAGGCGGACCTTGACACCAGCCTGCCCGCTGCCAGCAGCACCAGGGCGAGGCAGAGCCAGTCAATCAGTCCCTCCGCGACAAACAACCACCAGGGGCCGGTGCGGCCGACGTGGATGTCCAGCACTCCATCGAAATGCAGCCCCTGTCTTGCACCGAGCAGGCCAACGGCGATGAGGATGGCCAGCCCGATTCCCAGGGCCTGGACGCCTGCGATGCGGTGGAAGGGTTGAAAAAGGATCTGGGTGAGCTTCATGGTGCGGAGTCATGGGTTGACGAGGCTGTGTCAGCGGCGGCCTGAAGGCGGCTGATGACTTCATCAAGGCGGTTGCGCACCGTCGGGTAACTGACCTTCATCAGAGCGGCCATGTCCTTGAGACTGCCGCTTGCCTTCACGAACTCGAGGATGAAGGCCTGATCCTCCGCCGACAGGGAGGCGAGGGGCGGCAGCGGATACATGCCCTCGACCTCCGTTCCACAATGCTCACAGGCCAACCGCTTGACCTGAAGCTGGTGATCACAGCTCGGGCAAAGGGTTGGGACGCGCTTCATTAAATAAAATTCAACACAAGTTCAATTTTATTCAAGTTATATTTAAAATATGAAGCCTAGATGAACCAAAAGCACAGCAGCGCAACCAGCGTTGGGCCGAGAGCACCCAGGAAAAGGCCGAGCGGGCTGATACCCTCGCCACGGAAGGCTTCACTGGTTTGCAGGATGCCGACACCTGCGGGATTCGGAGCGTTGGCAATGACCGTCAGGCCGCCACCGGTGACGGCTCCTGCAACGAGGGCGTATTTTAAATCCGGTGTGATGCCCTCCACCAGGCTGCCCAGGTAGGTGAGTGCGGCGTTGTCCGTGATGGCGGTCAGTCCGGTGGCTCCGAGGAAGAGCGTGATGCCGTCCATGCCTGCGATGAGCGGCTTGAGCCACCAGGACTGGAGCGAGCCGAGGGTCACGAGACCGGCCAGGAAAAAGCCGACGAGCAGGCCTTCGCGGAGCTTCAGGTTGTCCTGATGCTCACGGGTGGCGGTGACCAGGCCCAGGAAAAGCATGAACACCCCGAAGAAGACATCCGGGTGATGGGCAAAGGCCACCACGGCGGCGAGGAAGAGCACATGCATCAGCGTCAGCCAAAAGGGGATGGGCTGCTGAGCGTGGGCCTGGGGTTTGACGGCGAGTATTTCCTTCCGGAAAAGGGCGGCGACCAGGGCAGTGGAAGCGAGGCAGGCGATGGCGGCCTTCCAGCCAAAATGGGTGAACATGAAGACCGTGTCCCACTGCCATTTGGCCGCCACCATGAGCACTGGCGGAGCGGCGAAGTGGGTGAGCGTGCCGCCGATGGAAACATTGACGAACAGCAGGCCGAGGGTGGCGTAGGCAAGCCGGGGGCTGATGTCGCGGTCAAAATAACGGCGCTTCAGCAGGATGGCCAGCAGGGTCATGGCCGCCGGTTCGGTGATGAAGGAGCCGAGCAGGCTGCCACAGGACAACGCGGAGACATAGAAGGCCATGCTTTCCTGAAGCGGTAGGGCCCGGGCGATCAGGGAGATGAACGACTCCGCCAGCCTGACCACCGGCCGTGTGGCCGCCACGACCATGACGACGAGCACAAACTTCGGCTCCGTGTAGTTCAGGCTTTCGATGTAGTGAACCGCCTCGTGTACACTGCCCTTCAGGGCGGCCACGCCCGCGAAAAGGGCCGCGGCCCAAAGACCGAAGACGACCTCGGTTTCCGCCAGGAAATGCAGCAGGTTCTCCTGGACCGAGCCTTTTCGAAACTGATGCGCCCAATGGGCGAAGCGCTTCACCGAAAAGGTGTGCAGCACCGCGAGGGCAAAGAGGCTGGTGGCGAGAAGTTCGATAGGTGTGGCGGTCATGGGTGAGAGGCGTTCTGGTTCAAGGTCATCAGGACGTAGGCTCCGTAGGCGGCGAGCAGGATAAAGCCGCGCCAGCGACGGAGCTCGCCGGAGCGGGAGGGCATGATCAGCAGCACGGTGAGCACCCCCCAGACCAGGCTTGGCTGGACCTCCGGCAGGCTGACCTTGTAGGGCTGGATCAGGGCCGCCACGGAGGCGATGAGCAGAGCGTTGAAGACGTTGCTGCCCAGGATGTTGCCGAGGCCGACATCGTGATGGCCGCGCAGACGCGAGATCAGGGTGGTGGCAAATTCAGGCGTGCTGGTGGCCACCGCCACCACGACAGCCCCGACCACGAAGGGGCTCCAGCCCAGGGCTTCAGCGACCCCCCTGCCTCCGGTCACCACGAGCTGCGCCGCAACCACCAGCAGCCCGAGGCCGGCCAGCAGGAAAAAGCCGGGCTTGTAGGGAGGCTCCTGGCGGGCATGGGCGGGCTGTTTCCGGGCATGCGCCCTGGCCTGGCGGATCACCTCCCACAGCCAGGCAAAGAAGCCGGTCATGAGCAGGCAGGCATCGAGGCGTGAAAACCAGCCATCCTGGAGCAGCGCGTAAACGGCGCCGGGCACCAGCAGGGCCGCCGTCCAGTCCCGCCAAAGGCCTTCCCCCTCCGCCTTCATGCCCGAGGCGGCCAGGACCATCGCCAGCACGAGGGCGATGTTGACGACATTGCTGCCCAGGACGTCGCCCAGGGAAATTTGTGGAAGCCCGCTCATGGCGGCGTTCACCGCCACCAGCAACTCCGGAGACGAGGTGCCGAAGGCGGCCACGGTGACTCCCACCACCGCCGTCGGCCATCGTGCCCAGCGTGCGAGTCCGACGCCTCCCTTGACGAACCATTCGCCGCCAAACCAGGCCAGCAGGACACCGGCCATGAGCAGAAGCACGGATGCAAGCATGAGGGGGGAGGGAAGGATTCAGCCACGCACCACCAGCACGCTGCACGGAGCCTGCCTGACCACTTTTTCCGCCACGCTGCCAAGCAGCAGATGACCCAGCCCCGTGCGGCCGTGGGTGGGCATCAGGATCACTCCGGCCTCCTCATCCGCCGCCGTCCGGCAGATCACGTCCGCTGGGTTCCCGGCACGCACGAGGACGGTCACGTTTTCCGGATGGCTGAAGTGCTCCTGCACCAGGCTCCGCAACCTTT
Source organism: Prosthecobacter sp. (assembly GCA_044345155.1). Lineage (GTDB taxonomy): Bacteria > Verrucomicrobiota > Verrucomicrobiia > Verrucomicrobiales > Verrucomicrobiaceae > Prosthecobacter. The sequence continues at coordinate 79,913 of JBIJBP010000002.1, forward strand.
GTTCGGCGGCTTCCTCCGCCGCATGATGAAGCTCCGCCGTCTGGATGCGCAGCCCCTCCAGGGCGGGCTCGGTCACATGCAGCAGCAGCACAAGGCCCTTTGTCTGACGCTGCCAGTCCGACGCAGCACGGAGGCCCGCCAGGGAGGCCTCGGAAAAGTCGGTCGGCACCAGGACCCTGCTCCAGAAACCGGGAATGGAAGTGGTGTTCATGCGTTGAACCATGAGGCCGCCCGCGACTGCGGGCAAGGCTTTCCGGCCTGGGAGGCCGCGTTGTGGAGGCGGGCGCTACAGCTCCGTGACCAGGTCGGGGATCCTGGCATCGTGCGCCTCGCAGGGCACGTCGGGCAGCAGCTGCATGTGAAAGCCGATGCCGACAAGCCGTGCGCGCATCCTTGGTTGGGCAAGCAGGCGGTCATAGTAGCCGCCTCCACGTCCCAGCCTGGCGCCGTCACGCGCAGAAAACGCCAGTCCGGGAACCAGGATGACGTCCAGTTCCCCGATGTCGGCCGGTTCGCTGCCAGACGGTTCCCAGACCCCCAGGGGGCCGCGGCGCAGGTCCTCCACGCCATCCACCTCCACCGGGACGAGCCCTGCCTGGTCAACTTTGAAAAAAACGGTCCGCCAGCCATGGTTGCGCAGCCAGGGAAGGAAGGAGGTCACCAGGTCCGGCTCGTTGCGCAGGCCGCCAAAGAGGGCCGCCACGCCCGGCCGGGCCCAGAGATCCTCCCTGGCCTGGAGACGGCTGACCAATTGTTCGGACCAGCGCCGCAGCATGCCCTCCGGCACCGAGCGAAACCTCTCCCGGATCGAACGCCGGACGGCCTCCTTGGTCCATGTGTCTGTTGTTTCCGCCATGATTGGTGCCGACAACCTGCGCCTCCCGGCCTCCGCTGCCAAGCTCCGTGACCGGGAAAATCGCGGTTGTCAGCAACCATGAACGGCCTTTTAGTTAAGAGCAGTCAGGCAATTTCCCGCCACGATGATCCATGACCCCGCCCCTGACCACGGAGGGCCGGCCCTTCTCAGCCGCCCCAGGAGGAACATCTTCTCCCGCCGTGAACGTGATGAAAACCGCATTGGCCTGCTTCCCACGGAAGGCTGGCGCCAGCGGAACCTCCAGTTTCTTGGCGAGGTGCTCATCCCCAGCATCCTCGCCCCCAGGAAGCCGGGACGCATCCCCGATGGCGGTCTTCCCCTTGCCGACGCGGACCAGCTCGGCGTCACCTGGCTGGGACACGCGGGCTTCTTTGCCCAGGTCGGCGGCGTCAACGTCATCATCGACCCCAACTGGGCGCTCTGGCATGGACCGGTGAAGCGACTCCGGCACCCCAGCGTCTGGGCCAGCGACCTGCCGCCCATCGACCTGGTGCTGGTCACCCACGCGCACTTCGACCACCTCCATCTGCCCAGCCTGCGCCGCATCGCCCACGGCCAGCCGGTCATTGTCCCGAAGGGGGTCGGCGCCGTGGTGAAACGCTGCGGCTTCGGGCAGATCGTCGAGCTCGACACCTGGCAGGGCGCGCAGTTTCGCGACCTCCACATCACGCTCACGCCGGCCCGACACTGGGGTGCCCGCATGATCCATGACACCCACCGCGGCTTCGGCGGCTACCTGATCCGGTCGGACGAACGAACTTTGTTTCATTGCGGCGACAGCTCGATGTTCGACGGCTTCCAGGAGATCGGCCGCCGCGCTGACATCGACCTCGCGCTCATGCCCATCGGCGCCTACCAGGCCCCCAGCGGCCGGCCCGTCCACATGAACCCCGAGGAGGCCCTGGACGCCTTTGAAATGATGGGCGCGCGCCACATGGTGCCCATGCATCACGACACCTTTCCTCTGGGCGGAGAACCGCTGCATGAGCCCGCCGAATGGCTGGCGCGCTCCGCCTCCCAACGCGGTCTCGACACGCGCGTCCGGCTCCTCCACGAAGGCGAGACGGCCCTTTATTAGGCGCGCCGCATTCAGCCGCCTGGAGGTGGTGAGTCCCCTGAACTCCAGGCTTCCATCCAGCCTGCCTGCTGATGCCGTGCCCGGCGACGGCCTGCCTCGCAAGCTGTGATTTCAGCCTTGTCCTGAGGCGGCCTTTCTGATGCAATCACGGCCGTCGGACAACCCCGATCCCCCCCGCCATGAAAATCAATGTTCATTGTCTCGTGGTTCGTATGGCGCTGGCCCTTGTAGCCGGCGCATCCCTTGGGGCCGCTCCTCTGCGTGCGGCTGATGACATCGAGAACCTCTTCAAGATGGGCCGCGCGGCCTATTACAAGGGCGACCTCGAGCAGGCGCACCAGCTCCTGTCCATGGTGGAGGCGCAGAACCCCCGCCATCAGGAGACACGCATCCTTCTCGCCGACGTGCGGATGAAGCTGCGTGCCACGGGCACCTCGCTGAAGAAGAAATACCAGGGGGTGATGATCTCCAAGATCGAGTTTGCCGACGTCACCCTGCAGGAGGCGCTGGAAGGCCTGCGCGCCCTGTCCAAGAATGCCAGCGGCGGCCAGGTGGTGCCGAACTTCATCGTCACCGACACGAAGGTCGCCGGCAACAAGGTATCGCTGAACCTGACCGACGTGCCGCTCACCACCGCCATTGATTATGTGGCGCGCGTGGCCGGTGCACGCGCCAGCTATGACCAGCACGCCGTCATGTTCACCAGCGCTGCCGGCGGCTGAGAGGCGGGCTTCCGTGCCTGACATGGCGTGGGGTCGTTTTTTCCCACTCCATGTCCGTGGATGCCGTCCTGGCACACCTTCTCAATCCCTGTTCAAAGCCGCCAGTCGTTCGGCCAAAGGCGGGTGGCTGTAGTGCAGCCAGACCGCCAGCGGATGAGGCTGAGGGTGACTCAGGTGGTCGTGGGAAAGTTTCTTGAGGCTGTCCATGAGCGGCCTGCCGCCGCCCATCGCCCTTCTGGCATAGGCATCCGCCTGAAACTCATGCCTGCGGCTGACAGCGAGTCCGAAGAGTCCCGTCAGGACACCCAGCGGCTGATAGAGGATTCCGAAGAGCACCAGTCCCATGCCGACCGGCGTGCCCCGGACTCCGAATGCCGCGAAAAAGTCCGGTGACTTCAGCACCCAGCCCAGCAGCGCGAGCATCAGCCCCATCTCCGCCAGCCCAAGCGCCAGATTCACCGGCACATGGCGGCATTGGTTATGGCCGATCTCGTGGGCGAGGATGGCCAGGATCTCCTCCTGGCTGTGATTTTGCAGGAGGGTGTCAAACAGGGCGATCCGACGTGTGCGTCCAAAGCCGGCGAAGAAGGCGTTTGCCTTGGAGGATCGGCGCGAGCCGTCCACGATGCTCACCTCGTGAACGGGAAACTGCAGCTTTGCCGCCAGCTGCAGGATGGCCTCGCGCAGCGGGCCCGCCTCCAGCGGAGTGAACTTCAGGAACAGGGGCATCAGCAGCCGGGGAGCCAGCCAGGTCATCAGCACGCTGACGGCCGTCAGAAACAGCCAGGCATAAAGCGGGGCAAGGGGTTCATGATGGAAGAGCCACACCACCACCCAGGTCGCCGGCAGGCCCAGCACAGCCATGAGCGCAAGGCTCTTGAGATGGTCACCGAAAAAGGTGCCCCAGGTCATGCGGTTGAAGCCGTGCCGCTCCTCCACCCCGAAGGTGTCCCAGGCGGCAAAGGGCAGGCCTAACAGGCTTTGCGCCAGCATCATCACGGCGATGACGGCGACCCCGGCCATCACCGGTCCCGATCCCAGCAGCTCCAGCCTGGCCTGAAGGGCGCCAAAGCCGCCGCACCACCAGAAGAGAAGCAGCGCCGCAAGACCCGTGGCGTCACGCATCACATCCACCCGGGCCCCGTCCGAGATGTAGGCCTGCAGCTTTTCGCGAGTTTCCTCAGGATAGATGTCCTCCAACTCCGGGGGAACCGGATGTCCCAGCCGCGCCAGATTGAGCAGGCGCACGATCAGTTCGAGGTGAAAGACGCCGAGGACGGCTGCCAGGGCGGCGACAAACCAGGGGTTGGAAAGATTCATGAGGCTGGGAGTGAGCCGGTGCCGGGCAAAACGAAACAAGCAGGCGGGGTAACCGCCTGCTTGTGAAATAGGTTTCGGGATGGATGCGCCGGATTACTCGGCGTTCTCCTCAACGTAACGGACGACATCACCAACGGACAGAAGCTTCTCGGCCTCTTCGTCAGGCACGTCGATGCCGAACTCTTCTTCGAAGGCCATGACCAGCTCCACCGTGTCCAGGGAGTCAGCACCGAGATCCTCGATGAACTTGGCTTCCGGCGTCACCTGCTCAGGGTTCACGCCGAGCTGCTCGACGATGATGTCACGGACTTTGTCTTGGATGTTGTCTGCCATAATGGGGAGGGGGATGTGCGGCGGAGAGGTAGCGGCTCGTTTTTCTTTGGCAAGAGCGAATTCGCGGATTTTTGACGGGGCTCAAACCCTTGTTTTTCAGGCCTCCGGGGGCGGCTCCGCCACAGGTTCAGGCGTGTGCACCTTTTCGATCAGCTCGCCTTTCATGTTGGCAACCACCTGCGCAAGCACCTGAACGGCCCCGTCAAACTTCAGGTCGTCCACGACCACCTTCTGCTCGGAACCGCCCTCGGGCCGGTGCCAGACATAGGCGAGCCCCTTGTTGTCCCAGAGACGCTTGTCCACGCGGAAGACGTCGGCATGACGCACGACCACTCCTTCGGGCGAGATGAAATGATCCGCCTCGCCACGCAGCACCTTGTGCCTGTTGCGCAGGATGGTCAGCCCGACGAACAGGGCGGCGATAAGCGTTCCGCCTCCCCACCAGAACTGCTCGTCAATCTCCTTCTGCGTGTAGCGGTGCGGCTTCTCCGGCCAGCCGTTCTGCGCGGCATGGGAGACCCAGCGCGGAGGCTCTCCGTCGCGCCCTGTCGGCCAGCCCTGCTGGCGGGCGTTCTCCACCCACACGTCCACCTTCCCGGCCGCCTTCGCCTCATCAAAGGTCCGCAGCACCACCTCCTCAAACCACACCTGCTTGTCCGCGATCCTGTTGGCGGCAGGATAACCAAATTTGCCGTCGTAGAGAAAATACAGGCCGAAGGCCGCCAGCATCCCGGCAAGCATGCCCATGCGCTTGAAATACCACGGCGTGACGCGGCAGAGGATGGGAAAGTCGGGCGGCCTGGCGGTGGCGTCGGTCATGCCCTATTCCATCACCGCACCCGCCCCTGGCGCAACCAGACTTTGCACCCCGGCGCAACCGTCCCGCTCCTCCCGGGTTCTGGCTGCACCCTCGTTTTTGTGTCATACAAGTCTGTTTCCGGCCTCACTCACTCCGTCCTCATGAAACGCCCTGCCGTCGCCTCCCTCCTAGCCTTTGCCGCCGCCGGATTCTACCTGCACGCCCAGTCCGCAGGGCTGCGCTCCAAGTTTGACGCCTTTGACTCCAACAAGGACGGTGTCATCGACGGCGAGGAAATGAACGCCAGCCCCGTGCTCGCTCCCCTGGATCTGGATGCCAACGGACGCCTGACCTTCCCGGAGGCTGTGAAGGCCCTGCGCCAGAAGGCTGCGCCGTCCTCGTCAGCCCCATCCGCCGAGCCTGCCCCTGGCGACCGCCGGCTCTTCGACTTCCTCGACAAGAACAAGGATGGCAGGCTTGTCGAAGATGAACTTCCACGCAGGCCGTGGTTTGAACGCCTCGACACCGACAGGAACGGCAGCGTGACCTTTGAGGAGGCCGACGCCGTGGTCGCCCGCATGAGGGAGCTGGGTGAAAAGATCCCCGCCATTCCCGGCGCGCCTGGACTGGAACCCCCCGTTGCCACGGCGCCGGCCGAGAAGCTTTCCGAGGCACCCCGCATCCTCAAGGGCAGCGATCACGGCGTGGGAAGCCTCGTCGCGAATGTCCTGCTCAGGGATTTCGCCGGCCAGGAAAGGCACCTGCGTGACCATGTCACCGGCAGCAAGGGGTTGGTGATCGCCTTCTTCGGCGCCACCTGTCCCATCAGCGGCAAGCTCGGGCCTGAACTGGCCCGGCTTGAAAAGGATCTTCCCCCGCAGGGCCTGCGCATGATCCTCGTCTGCCCGGTCGGGGCGGAGTCCCGGGAGGACATCCAAAAGTTTGCTGACGCCCATGCACTGGCCTCACCCGTCATTCATGACGCGGACGGCAGGCTTGGCGCCGCCCTCGCCGCCACCACCACGACCGAGGTCTTCCTGCTCGACGCTGCGCGCACGCTTTTCTACCGTGGCGCCGTCAATGACCAGTACGGTCTTGGTTATGCCAGGGAATCCGCCACCCGGACCTATCTGCGTGACGCCGTGAAGGCGCTGCTCAAGGGTGTGGAGCCGGAGATCGCCGCCACCACCGCCCCCGGATGCGCCCTGGATCTGAAGACGGCGGGCGCGGTGTCGAAATCGGACGTCACCTACCACAACCAGGTCGAACGCATCATGCAGAACCGCTGCGTCGAATGCCACCATCAGGGCGGTGTCGGCCCCTTCAGCCTGGAGTCTTATGAAGACGTCATCGAAAACGCCGGCATGATCCGCAAGCAGGTCGAGCGAGGCGCCATGCCGCCCTGGTTTGCCGCCGCACCCGCCGGGGACGAGGAGAGCCCATGGGCCAATGATTGTTCGCTGTCGAAACAGGAGAAGTCCGATCTGATTGCCTGGCTGGCCGGCGACCGCCCGCGCGGCAATCCGGCGGAGGCTCCTTTGAAGCGCACCTTCAGCTCCGAATGGCAGCTTGGAAAACCGGATGCCGTCCTGCAGCTTCCGCGTGCTGTTTCGATCAAGGCCGAGGGAACGATGCCCTACCAGTTCCTCACCGTGGAGACGGGCTTCACCGAGGACCGCTGGGTGCGCGGTTACGAAATCCTGCCCACGGATGCGAGCGTGGTTCATCACGTCATCGTCCAGGTGCATCCCAAGGGCAGCAAGGTGCGCAACCGTGGCGAGGGCACCGAAGGTTACTGGGCGGCCTACGTGCCTGGCAACACGCATCACCTGTGGCCGGAAGGTTATGCCAAAAAACTGCCTGCCGGAGCCACAGTCAGCTTCCAGATTCATTACACGCCCAACGGCCGGACCACCCAGGACCAGCTTCGCATGGGCCTTCATTTCGCCACCGAGGAGCCGCGCCACATCGTACACACCGCCGCTGTCGCCAACCTGCGCCTGAACATTCCGCCGGGCGCTTCAAAACATCTCGAGACCAAGGAGCAGGCCGTCCCGTTTGACATGAATGTCATGGCCTACATGGCCCACATGCACCTGCGGGGAAAAGCCTTCAAGTTCGAGGTCACGCGCCCCGATGGCAGCCAGGAGGTGCTGCTCGACATTCCGCGCTACGACTTCAACTGGCAGCTCCGCTACGACTATGCGAGCTCGCATTTCCTGCCGCGCGGCAGCCGCGTGAAAATCACCGCCGTGTTCGACAACAGCGAGGGCAACCCCGCCAACCCGGACCCGTCGAAGACCGTCCGCTGGGGCTCCCAGACCTTCGACGAGATGATGATCGGCTACATCGAGTACTCCACGCCTCACAAGCGCGACGTCGCGGCCCGGTGAGTCTTCACGAGCCGTGTCGCAGAGGCCCGCCGGGCCGTGCTTGGGTGAGACGGCCGCCCTCGATCACCGGCACACCGTTCACCAGCACCTGGGAGAAGCCCTCCGCGTAATGATGCGGATCCTTGAAGGTGGACGGGTCCGACACCCGGCCCGGATCCAGGACGACGATGTCCGCCCACGCCCCGTGCTTCAGCTCGCCACGGCCTTCCAGCCGGAAGGTCCGCGCCGGCAGGCTGGTCATGCGCCGCACGGCATCCTCCAGTGAAAGCACTTTTTGTTCGCGGACATAGCGGGCCAGGATGCGCGCGTTGTTGCCGTAGCTGCGCGGATGCGGCACGTCCTCGCCCAGGCGCCGGGGGCCGCCGTCGCTAGCCACCAGGGTCTGAGGATGCTTCAGGAAGACCCGGAGGTCCTTCTCGTTCATGCCATGGTAGATGCCGCTGCCGCCGCCGCGTGCCTCCATGTCCAGGAGCAGCTCCACCTGGTCGTCCAGCGAGTCGCCGCCGCGCACTTTCCGGGCTGCCTCGGGAATGCTCAGTCCGTTCAGGGACGGGTCGGCGGCAAACCTGGCGACGACGGCGTAACCATAGTCCTTGCGGCCTCCGCGCGTCAGGATCGCCTTCATGCCCTCGACGATCCGCGCCTTCTCCGCAGGGTCCGCCAGGCGTTTGAGAAAGTCTTCCTTCGTGCCTTCCAGGGCGCTGTCGGGAATGGTCTGGCGCAGCCCGGTGCTGGAGGCGGTGTAACCATAGATGTCGTGGGTGATCTCCAGCCCTTCTGCACGCGCCCGGTCCAGCTTTTCCAGAACCTCCGCCGCCCTGCCCCAGGCGGTCGGCCCGGTCAGCTTGATGTGGCTCAACTCCGCCCGCACGCCGGCCTCGCGGGTGATTTTCAGGAACTCGTCCACCGCCTCGAAGATGCGCACGGTCTCGTGCCGGATGTGGCTGGCATACACGCCTCCGTGCTTCGACACGACCCTGGCCAGCTCGATGATCTCGTCCGTCTTCGCAAACGAGCCCGGCACATAGATCAGGCCCGTGCTCATGCCCACCGCACCGTCCTTCATCGCCTGGTCCACGATCTGCTTCATGGTTTCCATCTGCGCAGCGCCGGGCGCGCGGATGAACCTGCCGCCCATGCCCTGCTCGCGCACCGCCCCGTGGCCGATGAGCGTCGCCACATTCAGCGTCATGCCCGCCTTGCCGATCTCGTCAAAGAAGGCCGCCACATCCGTGCGCGAGTTGCCGCAGTTGCCGGTGATGATCGTGGTCACGCCCATGCGCAGGAAGTTCTCCGCCGCCGGATTCTCCGCGATCTTTTCCGAATGGGTGTGCACGTCAATGAAGCCCGGTGCGACCACCTGGCCTGCGGCGTCGATGACCTTGTCCACCGTTCCCCGGACTTCGCCCAGGGCGGCGATCCGCCCGTCCTTGACCGCCACATCACCTTTGCGTGCCGGTGCTCCGGTGCCATCGACGATCCGGCCGCCGGTGATCAGAAGATCAAAGTCGGCGGCGGGGAGCAGGCAGGCCGAGATGAAGAGGATGGCGAGGAGACGCATGGCCTGAGAACGTTCCTTCTTGCGTTTGCCAAGCATTTTTCAGCGCCACCTCATGCAACGGAAGGGGTGATCGTCGATCAGGTTGGCCTGCACGCCCTCGAGCCGGTCGGCATGATAAAACTGCACACCGACATAGTGATATACCGGGATCACCGCCGCCTCGCGGCTCACCAGCAACGCCTCCGCCTGCTGGAAGATGCCGTTGCGCCGGACGGGATCCGCCTCCTTCGCCGCCGCCTGGATGAAGGCGTCATACCCGGGGCTTTTGAAACCCGTGCGGTTCTGGCCGTTGCCGCTGGTGAACAGCTCCAGGAAGGTGCTCGGATCATTGTAGTCGCCCACCCAGCTGGACCGGCAGAGGTGATAGTCCAGCTCGCGCATCGACTTGAGCCAGACCTTCTGCTCCTGCTTGGTCAGGTTGACGGTGACGCCCAGGGCCTGCTCCCACATGCTCTGCAGCTCGATGGCGATGCTGCGTTCGATCGGCAGCGGGATGTAAAGGTACTCCACCCTGGGGAAGCCCCGGCCGCCCGGATAGCCGGCCTGCGCCAGGAGCTCGCGAGCCCTCACCACATTGAGTTCCAGCCCCGGCGGAGGCTGGTAGTTCCGTCCTGCTCCAGGCGGCGTGATGCCATGTGCGACCGGCTCGCCCAGCTGGGTGATCTTCTCCACCAGCCGCTTCTTGTCCACCGTCAGGGCGAAGGCCTGGCGCACCCGGGCGTCGTTGAAGGGCGGGCGGGTGACGTTGATGCGCACGAACCAAGAGCCCAGGAAGGGGCCGGTGTGGAACCAGGGCTCGGCCTTCAGCCGCTGCGTGAGGGACGGCGGCACCATGCCCTTGTCCATCATCAGGTCGCAGCCGCCCGTGTGGAAGTAGCTGAGCGCCGTGTTGGCATCCTGCACGGGCCGGACCTCGACCGTGGCCAGGCGCACGTTGGCGGCGTCCCAGTAGCGCGGGTTTTTTTTCAGCCGGATGCGGTCATCCAGCAGCCATTCATCCAGGATGTAGGCGCCGTTGCCGACGATGTTCCCCGGCTTGATCCAGGCGCTGCCATGCCAGCGCACCACGTCGCCCGGCACGGGGCTCAGGGTGACAAAGGCGCACAGGTCGATGAAATACGGCGTCGGATTCTCCAGCTCCACACGCAATGTTTGTTCGTCCAGCGCGTGCACGCCGACATGGGTGAAATCTCTGTCCGTCTCCTCGGCAAAGGCGCGTGCGCCCTTGATGACAAACATCAGGTTCGCGTAGTCCGACCCGGTTTCGGGAAGCAGGGCCCGGCGCCAGGACTCGACGAAATCGGCGGCCGTCACCGGCCTGCCATCCGTCCATGTCACGCCGGGGCGCAGATGGAAGGTGTAGGTTTTCCCATCCTCGGCAACCTGCCACCTCTCCGCCATGCCCGGCTCCGGCCTGCCGTCCTGGGTGACGCGGCACAGGCCTTCAAAAAGCGAGGTCGAGATGCGCATCGACACCTGGTCGGAGGCCAGTGCGGGATCGATGGTCTCCGGCTCCGCGCTTTGCAGGAAGACCAGGTCGGCCCTCGGCCGGTCCGGCGTGCAGGCGCACGGCAGCAGGGCCAGGTAGGAGGCAATGACGCAGAGTCGGACGTGCACGGGCGGCGTGAGGAAGGATCAGGGTTCGGTCTTGAGCCTGCCTGCTGCGCCAGCAGGCCAGGACGCGCCCTGGGTGATCCAGCGCTGGATCAGGGCGACCTCCTCCTCCGTCAGCACCTCGCCCACGGGAGGCATGGCCTTCACGCTGGCATGAGCCTTGCCGAGGTGGGTGATGAAGCGGCTCTGGGCCGGCCTGCCAGGGACGATGAAAATGCCGAGCGTGCCGGTCTGCACCGCCTCCGCCTGGCTGGCGAGGCTGAGACGTCCTGGCTGGGCCTTGGAGTTGTGGCACATGGCGCACTTGGCCTCCAGCACCGGCTTCACATGCTCGGAGAAGCTGACCGTGCCGGACTGTGCCTCCTTCAGCGCCGCCGCATCCAGGACATTGCGGCCGGGCAGGCGGGTTTCGCTTTCATGTTCAGCGGAGGAACAGGCCGCGAGGACGGCGGCAAGCGGGACGAGGAGAAGGGATCGGCTCATGATGTCGGCAAAATGTTACCGCAGCTTTGCCCGGCGACAATGCCTGTGTTCAAAGCATGAACGGATGCGTGAAGTGATTTTAAAAAAAGGAAGTCAAGAGCAGTCATCTTGGGTTTGGAAATGATGTTCATCCTGTCTTGATGGCATCAGCGCCTTTGAGAACGTTCGCCAAAGCGATCCATTCATCATGATGAACCATTCTTCCTGGAAGCAGCGCGCGATTGTCGGCGTCGCCATTCTCGTTTCGGCCGCGACTTTGATTTGTGCGCCATGGGGGAATCTCAGAAAATCCAAAGGACCTTCTGAGAAAAAAGCGGCTCAAAAGATTGCCGCCAGGAGTGCTGCCTCCGCAGAGCCGAGTTCTGCGCAGGTGTCGGATCATGAAGATGAAGATCTGATTTCTGAAATGCTTTCGTTGCTTGCGAAGAAGCCGGCCAAAGCCATGCCCTTGTTTTGCGGTCAGAAAATTCATCATGTCATGGCTGAGGACCTCTATGAGGATGAGGTCTCGGGCATGATTGTGGTGACTGGCCTTAGGCGCCTTGATCTGGACGATGGTCGCTGGGTGGAGACCTCGTCGGATGGAAAGCTGACCGTCGATCCTGACACAGGTGAGATTGTAGTGACAGCTACGTCTTCTTCTTTTTCCATGCCTGATCCACGGCCAAAGAAGGAGCTTTCAGATTGATGCGCTGACAGGGCCGGCCCGCCTCCCGCCGACCCCGTCCTGAACGGGTGGCTGCGCAGGAGCCCTCAGGCCTCCAGGCGATAGCCGATGCCGGGTTCATTGAGGATGCGCAGGCCGCGGTCGCCAAGTTTTTTGCGGAGGTGATTGATGTGAACGCGCAGGCCTTCGCCAGGGTCGCTCACCTGCCCGGGCCAGACCTGATGGATGATCTGGTTCTGGGTGACGATGCGTCCGGCGTGCGCGGCCAGGGTCTTCAGCAGCTCAAACTCCGTCGGGGTGAGCTTCAAGGCTTCATCGGCGATCCGTGCCTCGTGATGCAGCAGGTCGAGCCTGAGCGGGCCGGCGGTGATCTCAGGCGTGTGCCGGGTGCCCCGGCGGCGCTGGATGACCTCAAGGCGCGCGAGCAGCTCGGCCGAACCAAAAGGTTTGGTGACATAGTCGTCGGCGCCGCCCTCCAGGGCCTGGACCTTCACGGCCTCCTGGTCGCGCACACTGAGGATGAGCACGGGCGCGTCGCTCCATTCACGCAGGCGCTTCAGCACCTCAATCCCGCCGATTCCGGGCAGGCCGAGGTCGAGCAGGATGACGTCGGGCCGGTGAAACGCGGCCTCCTGAAGACCGCGCTGCCCTTCATCGGCCTCGCAGACCTCATAGCCTCGGGACTCCAGCACCATGCGCAGCAGGCGGCGCATCTGCGGCTCGTCATCAATGATCAGGGCTTTGCTCATGGCTGGCGTGTCTTGACAGGCAGGCTGAGGAGGAACTCAGCGCCGCCCTCGGGATGGTTGCGCACGGTGATGTCGCCCTTCATCGCGCGCATCAGGCCGCGTGAGATGGCGAGCCCCAGGCCGGTGCCACCGGCGGGGGCGCCGCGTGCGCGGGAGAACTTGTCAAACACGCGGTCCTCCATCTCAGGCGCCAGGCCGGGGCCGTGGTCGCGGACCCGCAGGTGCAAAAACAGGTTAGGCCCGTCACCCGGTCCGGCGGCGGGCGGGCTGACATGGATTTCGATGTCCGTGCCCGCCGGGGCGTGCTGGGTGGCGTTGTGCAGGATGTTGGCCAGGGCCTGGGCCAGCAGGCGGCTGTCGAGCCGCAGCAGGGGCAGAGGGTCCGTGCCGGTGACACGCAACGGGTGCGCGGCAAGCTCACGCTGAAGCGGGGCTGTGGCGGCATGGAGCACATCGCCGATTTCACACCAGTCGGGCGCGGGCTTCACGGCGTCGGATTCCACCCGGGTGATCTCGAGGAGGTTCTCGACGATGCGTTGAAGGCGGCGTGTGGCGGTGTCGATCTCCGCAGTGAAGGGGTTGGCGGCGTCGAGGCCGTCGAGGGCGGTGCGGATGATGGTGATGGGCGTCTTGAGCTCGTGGGAGACGCTGTCGAGCAGGGTGCGGTGCAGGCGTTCGGCCTCGGCGGCGATTTCGGCGCGGTGCCTGGCCTGCAGGAGCTGCTCTCGTTCCTGATGATAATGTTCCAGGGCCGCCTCGCGGGCACGCAGCCTTGTGATGAGGTGGCCCATCGCCATGGCCACGACGAAGAACATGCCGAACATGACGACGTCCTCCGGGCGTTCGATGTGCAGGGTGAAGCGCGGCGGGATGAAGAAGTAATTCCAGACCAGCGCTGCCACGGCGGCCATGGCGAGCACGGGTCCGCGGTTCCAGCGCGTGCCGGCGAGAACGATCGCCAGCAGGAAGACCAGCGCGGAGAACATCGAGCCTGTGTAGGGCAGCAGCCACCAGGAGAGGGAGGCCAGCACGAAGAGTAGGGTCAGCCCCCAGCTGAACTGTCCCACCACATGCACCGGCACAGGCTGGCGCGGCGGCCTGGGGGCAGGGCCATGACTTGGGGCGGCGTTCATGGCGTCATCCTGCGCCTGAAATCCGGCTGCGCCAGTAAACAGGCGGCGGCGGGGTGTTAAGAAGGTGTGAAACTCAGGGCATGGACCGGGGGGCTTCAAGGTCGCCAGCGTGCCTTGATGAGGCGCACGAGAATGACAAACAGGGCGATGCAGGCGATGCCAAGGGCGTTCTCGTGCAGGGTTGGCGGGAAGATCAGGAAAAAGTCCGCGCCTTTGGCCAGGGCGGAGAAGCTGGAGACGCAGAACGGCATCAGGAACAGCCGGAACACCACCCATGGATCCTGCCTGCCCGCCGAGACAGCGCCCTGGGTGCTCAGCAGCAGCGCGACTCCGATGATGGCGCTCAGTCCCAGCGAGGTGAACCAGAGCCGGGGGCTTGGGTCAAAACGTGCCGTCACCACCAGCACCCACCAGATGAAGTAGCACCACAGGATCATTCGTGCGGTGCTGAGCGAGGCGAGGTAGCGGAGGACTGGCATGCTGGGAACACTCCAGGGAAGCCAGGTGCGGGCCATCTTTGTGCAGAGATTCCAGCAGCGGCGGATGCAGGCTCGCAGCCCCCTTCAGATCTCCACCTGCTGGCCGAGCTCGATGACGCGGCCGACGGGGATCTGGAAGTAGGTGGCGGGCTGTTGGGCGAGCTTGCTGGCGAGCGAGAAGAGGTGCTTGCGCCAGCGTGCCATGCCCGGGGCGGGGTTCGGCACGATGATCTCACGGCCGAGGAAGAAGGTGGCCTTGTCGGGGTCGACTTCGAGGTCGTGCCCCGCGCACTGGCGCAGCAGGCGGGGCACGTTGGGCTTCTGCATGAAGCCGAAGCGGCCGGTGACGCGCCAGAAGTTGTCGCCGAGCTTCTCGACCTCGACCCGCCGCCCCGGCGGCACCCAGGGTTCGTCCTCGGTGGTCAGCGTCATGAAGATGATGCGCTGATGGATGGCCTGGTAATGCTTCAGGCTGTGCAGCAGCGCGACGGGTGCGCGGCCCTGGGTGCTGGTCATGAAGACGGCGGTGCCCGGAACCTGCACCACCCTGCCGCGGGCGAGGCTTTCAATGAGCGTCTCCTGCGAGAGGGCGCTGCGTTCCATGGAAGCGCGCACCATCCTGCGGCCGGTGGCCCAGGTGGTCATCACCAGGAAGATCATCGCACCGACGGCGAGCGGGAACCAGCCGCCGTCAAAGAACTTCACCAGGTTGGCGCTGAGGAAGGCGGCTTCGATGAGGCCGAACACCAGGCAGAGCGGCACGACCTTGAGCAGGGGCCATTGCCACAAGTGGCGGGCGGCGAAGTAGAAAAGCACCGTGGTGATGAGCATCGTCATCGTCACGGCCACGCCGTAGGCGGCGGCGAGGTTGGACGAGGTACGGAAGGCGAGGACCAGGGCCAGGCAGGCGAGCATGAGCAGCCAGTTCACCAGCGGGATGTAGATCTGGCCGCGGGCGTGTTCGGAGGTGTGGCGGATGTTCAGACGCGGCAGGTAGCCGAGCTGAACGGCGCTGAGCGTCAGGGAGTAGGTGCCGGTGATGAGGGCCTGGGAGGCGATGACGGTGGCGGCCGTGGCGAGCAGCACAAGCGGCAGCGCAGCCCAGGGCGGGGCCATCTGGAAAAACGGCGCGTGCGCCAGCTCCGGACGCTGTAGCAGCAGGGCGCCCTGGCCGAGGTAGTTCAGCCCCAGGGCGGGGAAGACGAGCATGAACCAGCCGCGCCGGATCGGCCCGGCGCCGAAGTGTCCCATGTCGGCATAGAGCGCCTCGCCGCCGGTCACGGCCAGGAAGACGCTGCCGAGGATGACAAAGGCGGCATGGCCTCCGGTGGTCAGGAAATGCCAGCCATGCCAGGGGTTGAAGGCGGCCAGGATTTCCGGCCCGTCAACCAGGTGCGACAGGCCGAGCAGGCCGAGGCTGACAAACCAAAGGCCTGTCACCGGGCCAAAGAAACGCCCGACTCGGGCGGTGCCGAGAAACTGCACGGCGAACAACGCCACCAGGATGACCAGGGTGATGCCGATGATGAGCCATTGCATGCGATGCTCCCAGGCGGCAGCCTGAACCAGATCGGCCGGAGGCGCCCCGAGCAGGCCGCCGTCCTTCAGGCCCTCCACCGCGCTGAGCACGGAGATGGCCGGCGTGATGATGCCGTCGCCGAACAAAAGGGAGGCTCCAAACAAGCCCAGCAGCACCGTCACCACGCGGCGCTTCATCGTTTCACCCATTCCATGCGTGGCGAGTGCCATGAGCGAGAGCACGCCGCCCTCGCCCTTGTTGTCGGCCCTCAGGATGAAGACGAGGTACTTGACGCAGATGAGCAGGATCAACGACCAGAGCACCAGCGAGACCACGCCAAGGATGTGCGCGTGGCTGGCGGCGATGTGATGCGGGCTGTGCGGGCTGAAGCATTCCTTGAGCGTGTAGATCGGGCTGGTGCCGATGTCTCCAAAGACCACGCCAAGCGCCGCGATGACGAGGGTGGTGCCGGGGAGCTTGTGGAGGCCGTGACGATCAGGGTCTTTCATGACGCCCCAGGCTCCCCCGACTGTCCAGAGCCGCCAGTGAAGGCGGGCAGGCACCGAGTTAAGAAGGTGTTAACGGCAGTTCCGGACAGCGGACCTTTCATCTGCGGAAGGAACCTGGTCATCCTGTTCGTTATGCGCGGATGTTCCATGTCCGATCCGCCATCCTCTGCCTGGCCGCCTCCGGCCTTTTGCACGCCGAACTGACGCCTGAACAGCAGAAGGTGCCGCTGGAACAGCTGCCTTCCGACCCCTCGGTGGCAAAGATTGTGCTGATCGCCGGCAGCACGAGCAATAAGCCAGGCCAGCATGAGTACTTCGCCGGCTGCGCCCTGATCATGGACTGGCTGAAGAAGATGCCCGGCGTGGCACCTGTGCTCGTCGCCGAGGGCTGGCCGAAGAACGAGGCGGTTCTCGACGGCGCGAAGTCCGTCCTGCTGTTCCTCGACGGCGGCCCCAAGCTGTCGTTTCTGGAGCCCGCCCGCTGGGCGAAGATGCAGGCACTGGCCGAGGCCGGCACCGGCTTTGTCGTGCTGCACCAGGGCATCGACTGCCCGGCCGACCGTGCCGATGCCTTCAAGCGGTGGTTTGGCGCGGCCTTCCAGCCTGACATCGGCTGCCGCGGCCACTGGGACGTGAAGTTTGAAGCCGTTCCTGCTCATCCTGTGACGCGTGGCATCCGGCCCTTCGAACTGCTCAAGGACGGCTGGCTCTACAACCTGCACTTTGCCGAACAAGGTGTGACGCCAGTCCTGGCCGGCGCCATGCCGGAGAACAGCCGGAAGACGGCGGACGCCAAGGCTCATGCCGGGCGGGCGGAAACCGTGGCCTGGAGTTATGAGCGTCCGAACGGTGGTCGCAGCTTTGGTTTCACCGGCTGTGACCTGCATGCCAACTGGGCCGACGCCAACCAGCGCCTGCTGGTGCTCAATGGGCTGCTTTGGTCCGCAAAAATCGAGGTTCCTGAAGGCGGGCTGGTTTCGGAGGTGAGCGAGGCTGACCTGAAGAAAAACTGGGACCGCAAGGTCTTCCTCAAGAAGGACAAGGCGAAGACGAAGTGAGCGGCGGAAGGTCCGGAGCGCAGCCGGCGGTTGCATCCCGGCGTAATATCGGCTCTGTCCACCTTCCATGGTCAATGTCATCGTCATCCTCGAAGTCGATCCCGCCCGGGTCGATGAATTCCTGCAGGTCATCACCCACAACGCCGCCGAGTCCGTCAAGGAGCCCGGCTGCACCCGCTTCGAGGTCAACCGTCAGGCCGACCAGCCGAATCTTTTCGCCCTGAGCGAGCAGTATGTCGACGCGGCCGCCCTGGAGGCGCATACGAAGACGCCGCACTTTGCACTCTGGAAGGAAAAGTCGGCGACCGGCTTTGTCATCAAACGCTGGGCGGTGAAGGGCCCGGTGCTGGAGTAACACGACTGTGCAAGACGCCTTCGGCCATCGCATCTCCTACCTGCGCGTCTCGGTCACCGACCGCTGCAACGAGCGCTGCCGCTACTGCATGCCCGAGGAGGAGCAGGCCTGGTTTCCGCGGGAGGAGGTGCTGGACTATGACGAGATGCTGCGCGTGCTGCGTGTCGGTGCCACGCTGGGCATCAAGAAGGTGCGCGTGACCGGCGGCGAGCCGCTGACACGACCTGGCGTCACCGAGTTCTGCGCCCGTATCGCAGCGATCCCCGGCATCGAGCAGGTCGGCATCTCCACCAACGGCACGCTGCTGGGCAGACTGGAGGAGGGTGAAACCATCGCCGCACGGCTGGTGAAGGCCGGCGTGGGCAGCGCCAATATTTCGCTCGACTCGCTTGATCGCGAATCCTACCGGCGCACAACCAGCCGCGACCTTCTGCCAAAAGTGCTGGAGGGCATTGACGCAGCCATCGCCGCCGGCTTTGCCTCCCTCCGTCTGAACTGCGTGCTGATGAAGCACCAGACCGAGGCGGAGATGGTCCCGCTGATCGAGTATGCCCGGGAAAAAGGCGCGCTGCTGCGCTTCATCGAGCTCATGCCGGTGAGCACGCAGGAGGTGCTGAGCGAGGACAACTTTCTCTCCGCAGGCTCGGCCCTGCGGCTGGTGGAGGAGCATTACGGACCTCTGAAGCCGCTGCCGGACTTCAAGACCAACGGACCGGCAACCTATTATGAGATCCCGGGCACCGGCCAGAAGGTCGGGTTCATCGGGGCGATGACCAACCTCCACTTCTGCGAGGCCTGCAACAAGCTGCGTCTAACCAGCGACGGCAAGCTGCGTCCCTGCCTGGGAAGCTGCCTGGAGTTCGACCTGCGCGAGAAGCTGCGGGCCGGCTGCACTGACGAGGAGCTGGCGCAGCTCATCCACTCTGTCGTGGCGCGCAAGCCGAAGGAGCATGACTTCCGTCACAACTACCAGCCCAACCGCCGCATGATCGCCATCGGCGGCTGAAGAGGCGTCCGCAGGCTGGCCGAACCAAAAGTGTCAGCCTTCAGAAGCCTGTTCGGATGGAGGCACTTGGCAGGCAGGTTGCGACCCCAGGAGCAAACCAGCCAGTTGCCTTCTTCAGCCCGATGAATCGGCCGGAAACCTCGCAGAGGAAGACTGCGGCAGGACATGATCTGCCTTGAAAGCAGCTGGGCACATGGAAGCCCAATCCCCGTTGAACCCGGGCGTCAATGCTTCACCGAACAGCCTGGCCCGACAGTCTGAAAGAAGTCGTTGCCCTTGTCATCCACCAGGATGAACGCGGGGAAGTCCTCCACCTCGATCTTCCAGATGGCCTCCATGCCGAGTTCGGGGAACTCGACAACCTCGACCTTCTTGATGTTCTCCTTGGCCAGGATGGCGGCGGGGCCGCCGATGCTGCCAAGGTAGAAGCCGCCGTGCTTCTTGCAGGCGTCGGTGACCTGCTGCCCGCGATTGCCTTTGGCAATCATGACCATGCTGCCGCCTTTGGCCTGGAAGAGATCGACATAGCTGTCCATGCGGCCGGCGGTGGTTGGGCCGAAGCTGCCGCTGGGCATGCCCGCAGGCGTCTTGGCGGGGCCGGCATAATAAACCGGATGATTCTTGAAATACTCCGGCAGGTCGCCCCCCGAATCGAGGCGCTCCTTCAGCTTCGCATGGGCGATGTCGCGCGCAACAATGATCGGGCCGTTGATGAGCAGACGGGTGGTGACGGGATGCTTCGAAAGCTCGGCGCGGATTTCGGCCATGGGTCGGTTGGTGTCGATGCGAACCGCGTTGCCGTCCTTGCGATGACGCAGGGCCTCGGGGATGTATTGGAGCGGGTTCGTCTCCAGCTTCTCAATGAAGACGCCGTCGCGGGTGATCTTGCCCTTCGCCTGGCGGTCGGCCGAACAGGAGACACCGATGCCGATAGGCAGCGAGGCACCATGACGCGGCAGGCGGATGATGCGCACGTCGAGAGCAAAGTACTTGCCGCCAAACTGCGCACCGATGCCGCATTCACGGGCGGCCTGGAGCATCTGCGCCTCAAGCTCCACATCGCGGAAGGCACGGCCGTGCTCATTGCCGGTCGTGGGCAGGTTGTCGTAGTACTTCGTCGAGGCCAGCTTGACGTGCTTCATCGTGGATTCAGCCGAAGTGCCGCCGATGACAAAGGTGAGGTGGTAGGGCGGGCAGGCTGCGGTGCCGAGCGTCACCATCTTGTCCGTCAGGAACTTCACGATGCTCTTCGGGTTCAGCACCGCGCGGGTCTCCTGATAAAGGTAGGCCTTGTTCGCCGAGCCTCCGCCCTTGGCGATGAAGAGGAACTTGTAGGCATCCCCCTCGGTCGCATAAAGATCGATCTGCGCGGGGAGGTTGGTGCCCGTGTTCTTTTCGTCAAACATGTTCAACGCCGCGTTCTGGGAATAACGAAGATTGTTCTCCGTGTAGGCGAGGTAGACGCCCTTCGAGAGCGCCTCCTCATCACTGGCGCCGGTCCAGACCTGCTGGCCCTTTTTGCCCATGATGATGGCGGTTCCTGTGTCCTGGCAGAAGGGCAGAAGGCCTGCCGAGGCCACGTCGGCGTTCTTCAGCATCGTCAGGGCGACCATGCGGTCGTTCTCGCTGGCCTCAGGGTCGTCCAAAATGGCGGCGACCTGCTTGAGATGCTTCGGACGCAGGAAGAAGTTGATGTCGTGAAAGGCCTGGTTGGCCAGCAGGGTCAGAGCCTCCGGATCAACAACGAGCAGCTCTTTGTCGCCCAGCTTTTCCACTCGGACATGCTCCTGGGTCAGCAGGCGGTATTCGGTGTCATCGGCGCCGAGTTCAAGCAGGGGCTGGTAGTGGAAGGGAGGCGTGGGCATGGTGAGACACTACGTTATGCAGGGCTTTTGCCGCCTCGCAACGCTCTGAAAAGGATTTGGGCGGCGGATTCTGGCTCAGGCTCATTGCACGAGCCGCTTCTCCTCCGCGGTGAGAGCCCGCCACTGGCCTGGGCTGAGGTCCGAAGGCAGCTGCAGCCTGCCCACTGCCTCACGATGCAGCGCCGTGACCAGGCAGCCGACCCGGCCGAACATGCGCTTAATCTGATGATGACGGCCCTCATGCAGGACGACACGAGCTTTTCTCGGCCCCAGGAAGGTCAGTTGTGCTGGCAGCGTGACGATTTTTTCCGGCCGGAACTCCATGCCATGGGCAAACAGCTCCGCCGCTTCCATGGGAATGTCGGCGTCGACTTCAACGAGGTAGGTCTTGGTCACCTTGGAGGCGGCGTCCATCAGCCCTTTCGACCAGCGTCCATCGTTGGTGAGCAGGAGCAGGCCCGTGGACCAGCGGTCCAGCCTCCCGGCAATGTGCAGCGTGTGGTGGTCAGGATCGTCGATCAGGTCAATCACTGTCCTGTGTTCAGCATCACGGGTGGCGCTGACCACACCAGGCGGCTTGTGCAGGATCAGGTAAAGGGCACGTTCGGCTTGCTGAATGATTTCACCTTCCAGTTCCACCTGCATGAAACGATCCACCTCCTCCTGGCTCGAGGTGCAGATGACGCCATCCAGGCGCACACGGCCGGTGGCGATCAGGCGATGCGCCTCGGAACGCCCCAGCGAATGATGCCTGGCGATGACTCGGTCGAGTTTCATTTCACCTGGGCAGATAGGCCGGTCTGGGTCGGGATCATCCTGAAAAGATTAAAGGAGGCGACTTTAGCGGTGATAAAGCGGTGTGCACGCAACGATCCCTGGGTTGCCATGAACCGCCGCACCCTGATTTCCCGCACCTCCGCCCTGAGTCTCGGAGCCGCCCTTTCCTCCACCCGCCTGCGCGCCGCTGACAAAGCCGGCAACAAGCTGAAGGTGGCCGTCATCGCCCTGGGCCGCGGCATGGGTCATGTGCAGGCCCTGCTGGCGCTGCCCGATGTCGAGATTGCCTACCTGGCGGAGACGGACTCCAGCCGCCTCGACAAGGGGCTGAAGGTGGTGGCAGATAAGCAGGCCACCTCCTGCCAGGGCGTGCGTGATTTCCGAAAAATCCTGGAGGACAAATCCGTGGACGCCGTCTGCATCGCCACACCGAACTTCTGGCACACGCCAATGGCCATCCTGGCCCTGCAGGCTGGCAAGCACGTCTATGTCGAAAAACCCGGAAGCCAGAACCCGGGCGAGGCCGAGGCACTTGTCGCCGCCATGAAAAAGTCGGGCAAACTGGTGCAGATGGGCAACCAGCGCCGCACCTGGATGAAGGAGGCCATCGCCGCCCTTCACGGAGGTGCCATCGGCACCGTTCGTTACGGCCGTGCCACCTATTACAACACACGCAAGGCTGTCGGCCAGCTCGCTCTGCCGCCCTCCGCCGATCTCGACTGGAACCTCTGGCAGGGCCCAGTGCCGGATGATGCCAGGCACGACATGAAAAAATTCGCCCACTACGACTGGCACTGGCTCTGGCACTGGGGCAACGGCGAGCTTGGCAACAACGGCATTCATTCGCTCGACATCCTGCGCTGGGGTCTGAAGGGCGAGCATCCCCTGAAGGTCACCTACAACGGCGGACGCTACTTTTACCAGGACGAGCAGGAAACGCCCGACACCGGCACCGCCGTATATGACTTCGGCCATGCGGGCTGCGAATGGATTCAAAGCTCCTGCCACCCACGCGCCGCTGAGAAGCCGCTCGGCGAAGTCATGTTTTACGGCGACAACGGCACCATGGCCGTGGCCCGCGATTCATGGACGATCTATGACCCGAAGGGACAGGAGGTCAGCAAGGGCAAGGGGGCCGGCGGAGGTGATCCCGCACACTTTGGCAACTTCCTCGACGCCATCCGCAGTAAGGCGCAGCTTAACAGCCCCATTGATGAAGGGCAGAAAAGCACCATGATGTGCCACCTCGGAAACATCGCCTATCGCACCAACACCGTGGTGCGTTGCGATCCGACAACAGGCCGGCTGATTGACAATCCAGAGGGTGAGAAGCTCTGGAAGCGTGCCGCTTATCGGGAGGGTTGGGGCATCTAAATTGTCAGACGCATTTTGATCAGAGACTTTTGAAAAACTGCTTCACTCTGGCCCAAGGATCGAACGGGGCGCGGATTTCCCAATCCGCAGCTGGCCCGGATGCATGGGATGTCTGGCACAGGCACCCGTCCTCATCGGAGGCTTGCGGTTCCTTCATCTTGCTAACGTAGTGAGCGGGATGCTTCGCAGCGGTGTGGCTGAACCGCCTTGCTGCGGAGTTCCGACCTGATCCTTACCCACAAGTGGGTCGTGGGCGAAGTCTGAGCCAGAATCCGCCGCCCACTGAGCGTTGGATTGAAGGTCATGCGAAAAGGAAGGCAGCCTGCGGGTGCAGGAAGTGGACACCCGCACGAAGCTAGCCTTCACCACCAGAGTACAACCTCTATCTTCAACTTTGTGGGTAAAGGTCAGGTCGGCGTTCCGCGCTCCGGCCTAACGCACCGGCCCCAGCTCCGTCGGCGCGATTTCCATGGAGCGGCGGGCGTCCGGGATGCGCTTCATCGTGGGGATGCCCAGCCGGTCCTCCAGAGTCTTGAGCGTGTCGATCAGGCTGGGTGTCCGCTGCCGGGGATCCTGATAGGCCTCGTGCAGCAGGTCATAGGCCTTGCTCCAAAACTCCGGCCTCGCGCTCTGCGCATACTGGTAGGCAGCAAAGCGCCGGTAGCGGCTGTTCCTGCTGATCCGAAACACTTCCAGGTAGGCCTGCGCCGCCAGCTCGGGCTCGTGGGAGCGGCGCTCGTAGATCTCCGCGAGCGAGTTCCAGAGGCGCGCTTCATCCGGCAGATATCGCAGGCCTTCCTTCAGGATCGCGATGCCACGCCGCACATGCTCCTCATAAAGCCTGCCGCGGACCATGGGCTGGAGCTTTTCATCATACAGGTAAAAAGAGGCGGCGTTGTAGGCCATCTGCCAGGACGCGTCATCCCAGTAGTTGGCATAGCCGGGCTGCAGGCTGGTGGTGAGCTGGAGCAGGCTGTCCACCTTCGCCCAGTTCACGTTCTCCCACTCATGGTAGGCCTGGAGGTAGGTGATCGTGGCCACGAGCGACCGCAGCCCGCCCAGCGCGGCGGCGAAACCCATCTGGCTCAGGTTTTCACGCATGCCCAGGTTCATCGGCTCGCTCAGCAGGCCGGCGACACGAAACTGGCGCGTGGCCGCCTGCTCCAGCGGCATCTTGGCGATGCCGAGCAGCAGCAGGACGGCCAGGGCCTGGAGGGAGCGTTTCATGCCGGGGTCAAAGCTCCTTCTCGACGAACAAAAGATGCGACACCACGGCGTAGCCCGCCAGGTAGGTGCAGGCGATGAGGGCCATGAAGCCGAAGGCGCCGGGGGTCACCGTCTCGCCGTTGATGACGTTGTCGACGACATCAAAGACGCCCATGTCCGGAGTGACGACCGCCAGCAGGGCTGACAGCAGCTTCTTCACCACACCGGCATGCCCCGTCAGGAAATAGTCGCGGATCAACCCCTGGCCGTGGCCGAGGATGGTGACGAGAAAGGCGATGATGATGGTGAACAGCGTGCTGCTGGCGAAGCAGGAGATCATGAGCGTCAGGGCGGTGACGACCGCCGCCTTGAAGAAGATCGCCACCACGCCGAGGTGCAGGTTCCAGGTGAGGCCCTGCCTGCCGACGAACTCCTTCAACTGGGCGACGGCCTCCGGTGTGGCCGTGCCCTCCTGCTGCAGCGCCGCCACCGACTGGGCCAGCACGAGGCTCTGCCGCAGCCAGAGCACGCCGCTGAAGGCGATGTCCATCAGCACCAGTCCGGCGCCGATGAGGATGAGCACGCCGAGCAGCTTGCCCAGCAGGTATTCATGACGCGGCACCGGCTTGGCCAGGATGGTGTAGAGCGTGCGGTCCTCCAGGTCGCGCGGCAGCAGCAGCGCCGTGGCGCAGACCGCGATGACGATGCTGAAGAGCTGCAACGCCCCCAGCGAGACATCCTTCAGCAGCTTGAGCTGCTGCTCCGGGTTCATCACAGGAAAGGCGAAGCCGGCGGCCACGACGATGACGCAGAAGACCAGCAGGAAGGCCATGATCTTCATGCGCAGCAGCTGGGTGACCGTGGCCATGGCCAGGGTCCAGATGCGAGGGGGGGAAAAGGAGGCGGACATGTCGGTGGGAGTTATTGATCAGCCACTTCCAGGAAGAGCTTCTCCAGCGTGGTGCGCGGATGGCCGCTGCGAACCACCCGGGCACCCTGGCCTCGGGACTCCACCAGGGCCCGGATTTCAGCGAGCAGCGCTGGGCTGGCGTCGGCAAGTACCAGCTCGGTCTCGTTCTCCACGGCGATGAGTTCATCCAGACGCCCCTCGCGCACCATGCGGCCGTGGGCCATGATGCCCACACGATCACAAACCTCCTGCATCTGCTCCAGAAGATGGCTGGTGACGAGCACCGTGATTCCCTGCTCCTTGAATCCCAGGATGAGGTCACGGATCTTTCTGGAACCCGCGGGATCCACGCCTGCCGTCGGTTCATCAAGCACCACCAGGCGCGGACGATGCAGCAGGGCCTGCGCCAGGCCGAGGCGCTGGAGCATGCCCTTCGAGTAACCCGCCACACGCCGGTCCGCCGCGTCCTCCAGCCCTGTGAGCGCCAGCATTTCACGCGCCCGGTCCTTCAGCTCCGCCCCGCTCATGCTGCACAGCCGGCCGTAGAAAAGCAGCGTCTCCAGGCCGTTGAGGTGTTTGTAAAAATACGGGTTCTCCGGAAGGAAACCCACATCGCGTCGGCTTTCCACCCGGGTGCTGGGTTGGCCAAAGACCGACGTATGGCCGCTGGTGGGGGTGACGAGGCCCAGGATGGCCTTCATGGTGGTCGACTTGCCGCAGCCGTTGGGCCCGATCAGCCCGTAGACCTCGCCGTCATTCACCGTGAGGGACAGGTCTCGCACCGCCGTGAAGGCGGCTTTGCCAAGCCCGGCCTTGAAAACCTTCGTCAGGTTTTCCACGGACACGGCGGGAGGCTTGGGGGATTCGGCGAACATGCTTGGCCGAATGAAGGGAGGCGGCGGCGCAGTGTCAATACAGGACGCTTTTTCTTACCACTCCCGCGCCATCGGACGGACCGCACGCACTGCCTCGGCATACTTCACGCCGCTGGCCAGGCCGCGATAACGTGAAAGCACGGTCTTGGTCTCCACAGCCGCGTCCTTCTGCGGGTCGAAGGGGCCGTTTCTCATGAAGGCCATCAGCCCGCCCAGCCACTCCACCACGGCGGGCCATTCGTCCGTGACGTCAAAATAGGTGTCGGGGGTGAAGTCGATCGTGTGACCCGGGCCGTTGTCATACCAGTAGACCTCGCCCGGGCTGCGCACCTGGTCGCGGCCTAACAATCGCGCGGGCTGATAAAGCGCGGCATGGCAGATGGCGCTGGCGGCTTCATGATCCGGATGCCGGTCGCGCGGCCAGAGCATGAACGCCGTGTCCGGCTGCACCTCCGCCACCACCTCCGCCACCGCACGCTTGGCCTCCAGGGTGGCCTCGAAGCTCATGGAGGCATAAGAGAGGAACCGCATCTCGATCCCACGCTCGCGGGCCATGTCGATGGTCTTCTGCTTCAGCGCCTCCTCGCGTCCGCGCACCGGCGGCCAGTTCGTGTAGTCGCCGATCAGGCTGAGAATCACCACCCGGTGATGCTGACGCACCGCCTTCAGAAGCGTTCCGGGCAGGCCGAAGGGGCAGTCGTCGTAGTGGGCGCCTAGGGCGAGGATGGTCTTGGGCATGGCA
Organism: Prosthecobacter sp.; assembly: GCA_044345155.1. Classification (GTDB taxonomy): domain Bacteria; phylum Verrucomicrobiota; class Verrucomicrobiia; order Verrucomicrobiales; family Verrucomicrobiaceae; genus Prosthecobacter. The sequence continues at coordinate 106,317 of JBIJBP010000002.1, forward strand.
GCCATCCATACGCAGCGGGCGCCGCCTTTCCTGCGGGAAGAACCGCGGCTGCAGCGACGGTGGCCATTGGCCCGTTCACTCAAGCCTGTGGCAGGCGAAGCAAAGCAGCCCACTTGCTCCGCTGCGGCATCGGTTTGCGTGTTCGAGGGCTTTGAGAGCGGACGAGCGCGCTCAGCTCATCTTGCGGAGCAAGATGGCTGCGTTGCTGGCGCGCGAGCGACATCATGGGATGCACTCGCCAGGAAAGGTGATGCGCCACAGGCCGAAAAGGGCGGAATTGCGATGAGGGGCAGGCGGTTCATCGCTGGATGTCCGGCCTCCACGACATGTAGCCGCGGTGGATGTGCTGGATGTTTTCAAAGCCGAACTCCTTGAGCCTGGCGACAGCCTTGCGGCTGCGGAAACCGCCGGCGCAATAGACGAGCACGGGCTTCGCCTTGTCGAGAGCGGCCACTTTCTCGTCAAAGGCTGCATCACCGATGGAGATGTTCACGGCGCCGGGCAGCGCCCCGCCTTCGAACTCTCCCCTGGAACGCACATCCAGCACCTGCGTCTCCGGATGCCCGCGCAGCCAGGCGTTGGCCTGATCTGCATTCAGGTTGGCGCACACACGGCCGGGGGCTTCCTTGAAGAGCCGCCGGTCCCAGCCTCCCTCATAGACATACCAGATGCCGATGACGGCGACGACAATGACAAGGGTCCAGATCATGCGGCGGACGATCATGAAACGTGAAACCTGAAACGACTCTCACGCACCACCGAGCTTCTTCACCTGCTGTGAGAGGCGTTTGAGAAGGTTGCTGCACACGTTGTCGCACAGCTCGGTGATGCTCGGGTCGGCGATGAAGCAGATGACGGCGAGGCCCTCCTTGCGGCGGCCCACCATGCCTGCGTCAGCCAGCGACTGCACATGGCGGGAGACATTCGCCTGCGTGAGGCCGGTGGCCTCGACCAGCTCGCTGATGTTCAGCTCGCCGCCTTCTTCGAGGGCACGGAGGATTTTCAAGCGGCTGGGCTCGGCGAGCGTGCGGAACCAGGAGGCGATGAGCGCCAGCGCCTCGTCAGTGACAGGCGGCAGCGCCTTTTTTTTATTTCGTGCGGAGGGCATGATCTCAAAAAGGGTCTTCAAACAGCCACTATATGCGTATAAACTCATACAGTTGAGCATGAGTCCACCATGAACGCCGTTTCGTCCACTGAAAATCCGGCTTGAGCGCCGGAGTTCCACGCAGACCCGCGTTTGCCCGTCTTGACGCCGGCACCTACTCCGACTTCAAGCCGGCGGTGTTCACGGCGATGACACGGTAGCGGTGCTTGCTGCCCGGCTCGGGCTTAGGGTCGGTGAAGGTCATTGGCACGAGGGGGTTGTTTGGCGTGTCGCTGTATTGCAGACCCTGGAAGATGGGGCGGCCGAAGGGGTTCTTCGGCTGCTCCGGCACAGTGGCGATCTGCCGGCCGTCGCGCTCGATGATGAAGTGGGCCAGGCCGCTCTCCAGGTCGGCCTCGGCCTGCCAGGACAGCTCCGCACCGTTCACCCGCAGTCCGGAGGGGGCGGGCGGCGGGGTGGTGTCGGTCAGGGCGGTGTCCTTGACGTACTGCATCCATTGTTGGGCCACGGCGGCATCGGGCAGCCACACGGCCTTCTTCACATCGCTGGTGAAGGCTTCCGCCGCGACGGCCTGCGTGCCAAGCAGCGGCGCGAGCCAGGCCTTGCCGACGGGCATCGGCCTGGGGGGATCGCCGGCCTTGTCAGGCAGACGGGCGGTCAGGCAGGCGTCAAGCCAGGCGATGGCCATGTAGCGCTGGTTGCCGCACTCGTGCGCTGTGAGCGGATCGACGGCGACGCCAATGAGGGCGCCCCGGCCGCGCATGGCGGTGAAGAAGGCCTCGTTGGCCGGCCAGACCCCGGCGAAGCGGCCGTCCTTGACGGTCACCCCCTCCTTCGTGCCTGGATTGCACATGACCGGCACCTTCAGCGCGGCCTCGGAAATCGTGTGCGTCTTGATGGTGCCACGCTTCTCATCCGCCGTCAGCAGCGGCACGCCGGACCGCAACCAGGCGGCGGCAACCCTTTCCGGATGCGTCAGCACCATGCCGCCCGCCCAATGACCTCCGCCGCTGTGGCCCCAGAGCGCCCAGGGCACCTTGGAAAGCTCGGGATATCCGCTCTTCGCACCCAGGTCGACCAGGCATTTCTGAAACGCATCACCCGAACCGTTGCGCGGATCGCACCACATCTGGCAGTCGGCCTTTTCCGGCTGCTCATAGCTGGGGGCGAGAAGCGCACAGCCGTGCTTTTTGGCCAGCGCCTGCCAGTGAAGGTCATAGGCGCCCGTCAGGCCGGATTTGCAGGAACCTTCACCGCAGCCATGCTGATGAACGATGACACCGCGCAGCTCCTTCACTCCAGGGGGAACCCAGACCGTGTAGTTCACCGGAAAGATCAGTCCGCCGGGCTGGGTCGAAGCCTCATAACGAACCCGGTAATAGGGCGGGTCGGCCGACGGAAAGACATCGTAGGGCGCGTTCTGGGCGGACAGTGAGCGGGTCAGGAAAAGCAGGATCAGGAAATGCAGGCGCATGGCAGGAAACAAACAGGCCGTGACGGGTTCATATTGCAGGCGGAGTTGTCTGGATTCCCCCTCCGGACGCGGGATTCACGCAAGAAACCGCGCGCACTCCGGCCATTTGTGATGACATGTCCACCCATGTCACCATCCTCGGCGCAGGCGTCATCGGCCTGAGCACGGCGCTTGAATGCGCGAGGCGCGGCATGACGGTGACGGTCATCGACGCCAGGCCCAGAGAGCGTGACGGCTGCTCCTTTGGCAATGCCGGCATGATCGTGCCGAGCCATTTCATCCCGCTCGCCGCACCGGGCATGGTGACGCTGGGGCTGAAGTGGATGTGGAACCCGGAGTCTCCATTCTACATCCGCCCGAGGCTGGACGCGGGACTGCTCTCCTGGGGCCTGAAGTTTTGGAAGGCGGCAAGCCAGAAGCGTGTCAACGCCGCCTCCCCCGTGCTGCGCGACCTCGGCCTGCTGAGCCGCGAATGCTTTGCGACCCTGGGCCTGGACTTCGGACTGGTGAAGCGCGGCCTGCTCATGCTGTGCAGGCAGCCGAAAACCCTGGAGGAGGAAGGCCATGGAGCGGCGAAGGCGCATGAGCTCGGCATTCCGGCCCAGGTGCTGGATGCGCGGGCCACGGCGGCGCTGGATCCAGGGGTGACGATGGACGTCTGCGGCAGCGTGTACTACCCCATGGACTGCCACCTCAGCCCGGCACGCTTCATCGCTGTGCTGGAGGCGGAGCTGGCACGGCTGGGTGTCAGCTTCCTCTGGCAGACAAAGGTGACCGGGATTGAGACGGAGGCAGGAGCCTTGAAGGCTGTCAGGACAACGGCAGGCCTGGTGGACACCCATGAAGTGGTGCTCTGTGGAGGGGTGTGGTCGGCCGAGCTTGCGGAGCCGCTGGGCTTGAAGATTCCGATGCAGGCGGGCAAGGGATACAGCCTCACGCTGGATCATCCAAGACAGCTCCCGGAACTGTGCAGCATCTGCACAGAGGCGCGGCTGGCGGTGACGCCGATGGGCGGCGCGCTGCGGGTGGGCGGCACGATGGAGCTCGGCGGCATCGACGAATCCATCAACCCGCGACGCGTCCGCGGCATCAAACGGGCCTTTCCCCAATACTTCCCGGCCTTCGACGAACATGACTTTGCCACCGTGAAACCCTGGAGCGGCCTGCGCCCCGTGTCACCGGACGGCATGCCCTACATCGGCAGGACCAGGCGCTGGAAAAACCTGATCATGGCCGCAGGCCATGCCATGATGGGCCTCAGCCTCGCACCCGCCACGGGGAAGATCGTCGCCGCGCTGATCGCTGAAGAGAAGCCGCCCGTGTCGCTCGACCTGCTGTCACCGGACCGGTTTGGCTGACGCCAAGGCAGCCTTCATCATCATGACAGATCCGCGCCGGGTCCGGCCTCACTTCCAGCGCAGCAGCCCCGCCGCATCGCGGTCATAGGAGACCTCGCGGCCTTTTTCAGGATGTCGCAGACCTTCGGGAAGCAGGCGGCCTGAGGCGTCGAAAAAATGCGTACGTGATTCCTGATGCCTGACCCAGCCAAGCAGCACGCCTGCCTCGTCATAACGAAAAACATCGCGCCAGGGCTTCGGGCTGGTCAGGCGGCTGTCCACAAACGCAGGTGCAGTGGAGCGCTCGAGCACCTCGGGAAAGAGCGCCTGGCTGAGCACCATGAGGTTCAGTTCACGCAGATAGTGACGGTCCGCTTCCGTGAGACTTTCCTGCGGCGAGGTGGCGACCAGCGTTCCCCCCGCCTGCTCGATGAGCACGCCGAGGTCCACCAGCCGCCGCACTTCACGCTGGATGTCTTCTCGCGCCGAGACCTTGGGCGAAGCCTCTGCCAGCCGGTCAATCTCCGGCCTGAGGTCAAGGTAGAGTTCGCTGAACTGCGCCAGTTTGTCGAACAGCTCCTCCAGCACCTGCCTGACGGTCTTGCCGCCCGGCTCCTGCAAGGGCTTCCTGAGCGCTTCCGCAATGTCATCACCGAGCTTGTTCCGCAGCTTCTCCGCCCCGTTTTTTTTCTCGGGCGCTGCCTGCGCCTGTGACTCCAGATTCGCCAGCTCCTGCCGCTGGCGGTCCAGGGGCTGCCAGAAGGCCTGAAGCACCTTGCGCTGCGCTTCGCTGAGCAGCTTCTCCATCAGCCGGCTGCGCAGGCCGTCCCCGGCGATGGAGGCGGCCAGCAGCACGCGAATCCAGCGCGGATCCCTGTTGTCCGCTGGCAGTCCGATGTCGGGGTTCGCCGCCAGGTAGGCGATTTCGGAGAGGCGTCCCTGCCCGTTGTAAAAGCGTCGTTCGTTAGGCAGCATGTAGAAGCTGATGATGCCCGGCGCGCTCACGGTGACGCCGTTGGCGACAAAGACGCCGACGTCCACGCGGTGGCTGCGGATGCCGGAGGGGCCGGTCATCGGCGCATGCCAGCGCAGGCGCAGCCTCGCATAGGGCCCCTGGCCAGTACGGTCGATCTGCACCAGGCCCGGCTCCCCCTGAAGGACCTCCATGCGCACCTGAAGCGGACGGCCCATGAGATCGGAGGACTGGCCCAGGTTCAGCACCATGCCATGCCTGTCCAGGCTGCCCCGGAAGACGCGGGAGATGAACACACGGGCGTCCGCCAGCTTGTGGGACGGCATGCCCGGCGCCTCGAAGAACTGCGATCCGGCACCCGGCTCGGTTTCCTGGACGACCTCCATCTGCACCAGCGGCGGGATGAGGTCGGGTGTCATCGCCCGGGCCATGCGCACCATCTTCTCCTCATCGATCATCGAGGCGTCAAACACCACCGGATGCGCGGCGGCCGTGAAGTACTGCTCCGGCCGGGTGACCCCACGACTGGTCTGGCGCAGGATCGCCTGCACGGTGGGCATGAGCACGCGCTTCTGAATAAGCACCCGCTGGGTCTCACGGGGAAAGGCGGCGATGACGGCCAGGACCGCGCGCAGAAAGGGCTGGTCGCTGCCCGAGGAGCCCTGGGAGATCAGGCAGCAGGGCGAGTTCGCCGGAAACAGGTCGCCATAGCCGCCGACACCATTGGCGCCGACATCGTGATCCTCATGCTCAGGGTAGATGAAAAGATTGTTGGCCAGGTACTGCGCCATGAGGAAGGCGCCGCCCTTGGGGTTGACCAGGTAGAACCTGGGAAGGCTGCCGCCGAGCCTGGCCAGGGCAGACATGGAGCAGTTGCCAAGGGTGGGGCCAAGGCGGATCTGCATCGCCGGCCCCTTGTCAGGACCCGTGCCCGGGTTGTGCTGGAAAACCTGAAGCTGCGGGTAAAGGCCGGGGTCGAGCGGCGAATGCTGGCCGTCCCTGTTTTCATAGGTGATGGCCGCAAGGCCCGCCGCAGTGCCGTCGGAATACCATTCGTTGAGAAGCCTGCCAACGGTGTCATTGCGGCTTGAAACCTGGGCCGCCAGTGGACACGCGAGAGAAGCGGCGAGCATGACCGGCAGGAAGCTCGCGGTCCGGCGAAGAAGGTCTCTCGTGAAAGGCACGGGTGAAAACTCGACGTGCCACGCATTGTGTCAATGGTTCTGAGCACTTGCCTATCCGGCATCATGCCCTAGTCTCGCCCTCCTTTTTTCCCCGTTCCTGCAATGCGCTTCCGAAACCTCACCCGCCGCCGGGAGATCGGCGCCAACTCCTACCTACTTGAGAGCGGAGGCAGCCGCGTCGTGCTTGACGCCGGCATGCATCCCAAGCAGACGGGCTTTGACGCGCTGCCGGACTTCGGACCGCTTCCGCACGACAAGGCGGACGGCATCATCATCACTCATGCGCATCACGATCACATCGGCTCCCTGCCCGTGCTGATGAGGAAGCAGCCGCACACTCCTGTCTTCATGACCGAGATCACCGGCGAAATCACCTCCGGCATGCTGCACAACTCGGTCAACGTCATGACCTCGCAGCGGATGGAGCTGGGCATCAACGAGTACCCTCTCTTCACCCACAAGGAGCTGGATGAAAATCGCGCCCACTACGTCTATCGCGACCTCAACCGCGGCTTCGAGCTGCCGGACACGAACATGACCGCCAGCCTTCACGACGCCGGTCACATCCTGGGCTCGGCCGGGGTAATGGTCCGCGAGGGCGGCGGCACGCTGTTCTACACGGGCGACGTGAACTTTGAGGCACAGACCATCTCCATGGCTGCCGACTTCCCCACGGAAGGCATTGACGTGCTCGTCGTCGAAACCACACGCGGCACCTATGCACGCCCCGCCGACTACACCCGCAAGGGTGAGAAGGAGCGCCTGGCGGCCCTCATCCGCGACACCTTTGACGCCAACGGTTCCGTGCTCATCCCGGTGTTCGCGCTGGGCAAGACCCAGGAGGTCATGCTGATGCTGCATGAACTGCACGAGGAGGGCCTGATCCCCGAGATGCCCCTGCACATCGGCGGCCTCGGCACGAAGATCACCGTCCTCTACGATCATTACAGCGACCGCTCACGCCGGAACTACCGCGGCTTCCAGCTCCTCGAGGACATGAAGATGCTGGTGCAGCCCGAAAAGCGCGGACGCCGGGGCGGGCCAAGGCAGTTCGTCTACCAGCCGCGAACCATCTATTGTCTCTCCAGCGGCATGATGACCGAGGGCACGACCTCCAACCAGTTCGCCTGGCGCTTCATCGACAATCCGCGCAACGCCGTGGCCTTTGTCGGCTACACCGACCCCGAGTCGCCCGGCTACCGCCTGCGCCATGCGAAGTCGGGCGAGAAGATCAAGCTCGCCCCCGACCTCGCGCCCGTGGTGGCGAACGCGCGCATCGAGAGCTTCGATCTCAGCGCCCATGCCGCGCGCGAGCAGATCGCCGAGTATGTCGAGAAGGTCCGTCCGAAGAAGCTGCTCATGGTGCATGGCGAGGAAGACTCCCAGGCCTGGTTCAAGGCGCGTTTTGCCGAGACGCTGAACCGCGGCACGGAGATCCTCCAGCCCGGGCTGCACGAGCCGGTGGATCTTTGGTGAACTGGTGAGCCTTGATGGGTCAGCCTCGGGAACGCCGGGACTTCTTCTTCCTGGCAGGCAGGTTTTCAAAGAACTTCGGCTTCGGTTTCTCACCCGACCTCGGCTTCGGATCAGGCTCCAGCTTCTTGTGCGGCTTCGCCCCCGTCTCCTCAGGAGTACGCTGCCTGGCTGCGGGCCTGCGATCCGATGAACCGCGCCGGGGCCTGGATTCGGGCTCGGACACGCGTCGTCCGCCGCCCTGCACCGGTCTTTCGCCCCTTTCGCTCACAAGCTGGAAGTCCACCTGCTTCTTGTAGCGGTCGATGCGGTGGATCTGCACCGTCACCCGGTCGCCCAGACGGATGATCCGGCGGCTGTGACGGCCGATGAGCTGGCCGCGAGCGGGATCAAAGGTGAAGAAGTCGTCCGGAATCGCGGACAGCGGCACCAGGCCGTTCAGGCCGAGGTCGGACACATCGACGAAGAAGCCGAAGTTGCGGACATCGGTGACGAGGGCGGAGTAGGGCTGCGGACGCCGGGCCTTCATCTGCGACTCCAGGAAGGCGTACAATTTCACCTCCTTGCTGTCGCGCTCGGCATCGGCGCTGTTTTTCTCCGTGAGGCTGATGTGCTCGGCGATGCGCCGGGCCTCGCTGGCCTGGACCGGTGTCTTGTCAAAGAGGGCGCGATGCACCACAAGGTCGGCGTAGCGGCGGATGGGCGAGGTGAAATGCGTGTACTTTTTCTTCGCGAGTCCGTAATGGCCGAGCGGCTCCACGGCGTAGCGGGCGCGCATCAGGGAGCGCAGCAGGCCGATCTTCAGGGCGTCCCCGGCGGGCATCTCGCCGAGCTTCGCCAGCAGCTTCTGGATCTCCGGACGGTGGTTGAGGTCGCCGCAGCGGATGCCATGGCTCAGCACGTCCTCGCGGTAGTCGTTGAGGCGCTTCTCCTTGGGCGCCTCATGCACACGGTAGACCGCCGGGATGTCGAGCTGCATGAGCCGGCCCGCCACAGCCTCGTTGGCCAGAAGCATGAACTCCTCGATGAGCTGGTGCGAGATGTCGTTCTCGATGCGCTCGATGCGCAGTACGCGGCCCTTTTCATCCAGGCGGATCTTGTTCTCCGGGAAATCGAGGTCGAGCGAGCCGTTCTGGAAGCGCTGGGCGCGGATCTTCTGGGCAATGGCGTTGGCGGCGTGCAGCATCTGCTCGATGGCGTCCTTCGGCTGCGCGCCCAGGACGGCGAAGGCCTCCTTGTAGGTGAAGCGGCGCCTGGAGTGGATGACGGCGGGGTAGAACTTCGCATCCAGCACCCGGCCGGCGTCGCTCAGGTGAAATTCCACACATTTGGTCAGGCGGTCGACGCCCGGCTTGAGCGAGCAGAGCTCGTTGCTCAGCGCCTCGGGCAGCATGGGGATGACGCGGTCCACAAGGTAGGTCGAGTTGCCGCGCTTCCTGGCCTCCACGTCGAGCGGGCTGCCGGGCTTCACATAGTGCGAGACATCGGCGATGTGAACCCACAGGCGCCAGTCGCGGCCCTGCCGCTGCAGGCAGATGGCGTCGTCGAAGTCCTTCGCGTCATCGGGGTCGATGGTGATGACGTCATGGCTCCGGCAGTCCACTCGGCCCTGGCTTTCCTCGGGCGAGGGCTGGTTGTCGGCACGGGAGCGCGCGATGGTGTTGGCCTCGGCCAGCACGGCCTTGGGGAAATGCAGCGTCAGGTCATAGTGCCGGATCACGGAAAGCATGTCCACGCCCTCGGCATCGGGCGGGCCGAGCACCTCGATGATCTCGCCCTCGGGCGGCACCTGCGGGGATTCCCAGGCAAGGATCTCCACCACCACCTTGTCACCGGGATTGGGGCTGCGGCCGACATCGCGCGGAGGCGGCACATGGATGGCGCCGGGCAGCCGGGGATCATCAGGCACGACATACAGAAACTGCCTGCCCTTCTGCAGGGTGCCGACGAAATGCTTGCGTCCACGCTCCAGAATGCGAACGACAACGCCCGTCTGCTCCTCGGGCCCCGCAGGCCGGAGCCCGCGTGGTTTCACATCACGCCTGACCAGCACGCGGTCGCCATGCAGGGCGGTGCCGGTGGCTTTTTCCGGGATGCTGATCTCACCCAGGCCCGGCTCCTCGGGCTGGACAAAGCCGCGCCCGCCGCGCGTGATCTGGATGACACCGGGGATGAGGTCCGCCTCGCGCGCCACGATGTAGCGGTTGCCCTTGGTGCGTACGATGAGGCCGCGCCGCGCCATGTCCTTGAGATCATGCTGAAGCTCCTGCTGACGCCCCGGTTGAAGCTGGAGATGCTGGAGCAGCTCAGGCACGTTGGCGGGGACATAATCCGGCCGGCCGAGCAGCTGTAGGATGGTTGATTCCATTCCATACCGTGGCACCGTTAATGCAGGGATGCACGGACTGTCTTGCCGCCAGACGAAGTGCCGGGTTGCCCGCCCCGGCTCCGCCACGTAGGATGGCCTGACCCACGATCTGACCATGCTCGATCCCTTCAGCACGCTTGCCGAAGCCGGCTTCTCCCAGCAGGCCGGGCTGATCACGGCCGGGGCGGAGGACGGGCACTGGACGCCAGAGCTGATCGCCGGCCTCGACTGGCTGCGCCTGGCCGAACTGGTGCGAGCCATCGCCGCCCACAGCGGCTGCGAACTGGCCCGCTCCATGGTGCTGGAGGACGGCTCGGTGATGTTTGCCATGCTGGAGCAGGTCAACACCCCGCATCCCCGGCGCGCGCTGGTGAAAACGGCCGCCTGGAACGAATGGGGCGCCACGCCAGAAACGGTGATGCGCTTTGCGCGTGAAGTGCGCACCGCCGACCGCGCACGCGGCATCCTGGTCGCGCCTGGAGGCTTCAGCCCGGCGGCCCTGCTCGCCGCGCAGCAGCATCAGATGGAAGCCGTGGACGCCGACACACTGCATCAGGTGCTGCTCAGCCTGCCGACGGAACGCAGCGACTTCTTCTTCAACATCGCCACGGCGGGCGACTGTCGCACCCCCACGTGCCCCGTCTGCCTGCGGAAACTGGAGCGGGAGGACCTGACCTCACGCTCACGGATTCCCGAGGCCAGCGTGATTCGTCACATCGGACTGGTGGCGGATCATGTGCAGGCGGAGCGGGTGCTGATCGCCGAAGGTGCCGAGGCCAACTTTCTTCACGAGGTACGCTGCCGCGAGCTGCGCGTGGCTGGCGAGGCCACCGGCGACTTTGTCTGCGAGGGAACGGTCATCCTGCTGCCGGGCGGCATGCTCGACGGCACGGTGGCGGCGCGTGCGCTCAAGGTGGAGGACGGCGGCGAGCTGCGCGGCAGGTTCCGCATCCTCCAGGGCCCACCTCAGTCCTTTGTTCAGGAAGCCAGCCGCTGGCAGTGGATCTGCCGGAACACCGGCCCGAAACCCGGCTGCGAAAACATCGCCTTTGAACCGCACGGCAGATGAACGGGCGACCGATGCCATAAAACAGAAACCCCTCAGGAGAGGGGCTGCCCACAGAGAAAAACATTCCAAACTCATCTCTGCGCTCATCCCAACTCTGCGGTGTTCCATTTAACGCAAGGTTCGCCTCAGTCCTGCATCCAGACAAACAGCCCACGCACGTTCTCCTGCTCCTGACGGTGCGCCATGACGGCATCCAGAGTGTGCGGCGCCCCTTCCTCCACCGCCTGCTCCAGCACCAGGTGTGGCCGGATGCTGCGCTCCTTCAGCCATATCGACAGCCGGGAGTATTGGATGTCCCCCTCGGCGGTGAACACCTCGTTCCAGATACCGCCGCTCGATTGCTTCACACAAAAAATGCCAAAAAAAAATGCAAAAAAATGCCAAAAAAATGCCAGGCATTAAGTACAATGCTAAGCTCTGAAAATCCCTGCCTTTTCGCCCATGAACCCTTCCCAAGTCGTTGATCTTGTGCCGCTTCCCCTCGAAGCGCAGCTCATTGGCATCAATGCCAAAACCGCTCCCTACCCTGCCGCGCGTTCCTGGTCCGGCGGCCGCAGGCGCATCCTCGGCAAGGGGCCCCTCGAAGCCTACTGCTACCATGTCATGTCCCGCACCTGCGGCGGTGATGTCTTCTTCGATGAGGTCGAAAAGGAGGCTCTCCGCCGCCTCCTCTGGAAAATGAGCGAGTTCTGCGGTGTCCGCCTCGTCACCTACTGCATCATGGGCAACCACTTCCATGCCCTCCTCGAGGTCCCCCGCAAGGACATCTGGCTCCAGCGCTTCTCCGGCCCCCAGGGTGAGCTCCGCCTCTTCGACCACCTCCGCACCCTCTACAGCAAGGCCTTCGTCGCCCTCCTGCGCCAGGACCTCGACGAGCTGCGCAAACGCGGCCTGGAATCCCTCGCCCTCACCAAAATCGAGGCCATCAAACGCCGCTTCTGTAACCTCTCGCTCTTCGTCAAGGAGGTCAAGGAACGCTTCAGCCGCTGGTTCAACAAACGCCGCGGCCGAAAGGGCACGCTGTGGATGGACCGCTTCAAGAGCGTCATGGTGGAGGGACAGGGCGAGCCGCTGCACACCATGGCGGCCTACATCGACCTCAACCCGGTGAGGGCGGGCCTGGTGGAGGATCCGAAGGACTACCGCTGGTGCGGCTATGGCGAGGCGATGGGCGGCAGCCGGAGGGCGCAGCGCGGTCTGGCACGGGTGACGGGCAGCAGCCTGGAGAACCGACACATCACAAACAGCCACCCGGCCGGTGCCCCCGCTGAGCCTGGAGAGGAGGCTGGCGCACCACCTAACGAAACAAGTAACCACGACCCAGCTCCCGTTTCCGCAGTCTTCAGCGAGGCCAGCGTGCCCGTGATGCCACTGGCGGCCTGCCAGGAAGACTCACCACAAACCCCAGGCTCAGCCTTCTCCGAGGCGTCAACCCTGACGGCCGTGAGTGCCAGCCAGGTTCACGACGAAGCCAGGCAGGAGATCCCGGGCAACGATGCCGCCCACGAAGCATCGAGCAGAGAGGTTCCGTCGCCCGAAGCCCATGTAGGATGGACCGAGGCGTACCGCTGCCTGCTGTTCAGCAGCGGCGTGGAGGTGAGGGACGCGCAGAACGAAAACGTGGTTAGGCGCGGGGTGAGCGCGGAGGCGGCGCGGGCGGTGCTGAAGGCGGGCGGCAAGCTGGGTTCGGGGGAACTGGTGAGGCTGCGGGTGAGGTATTTCAGCGACGGGCTGGTGCTGGGGAGCCGCGAGT